>NZ_JBEYVS010000016.1:0-161928 GCF_040644095.1 Streptomyces sp. NPDC047028 | reverse complement strand
TCGGTGGCTTGTCGCGCAGTTCCCCGCGCCCCTAGGGGGTTGCAGTCACGCCGGCTGCGAGGCACCGGGGCGCTTGTCGCGCCCGCGCGGCGGAGGCGGGCGGGGGGTGGCGCGGGTGCGTGTGCCGGGTGCGGGTGGTCGGTGGCTTGTCGCGCAGTTCCCCGCGCCCCTAGGGGGTTGCAGTCACGCCGGCTGCGAGGCACCGGGGCGCTTGTCGCGCCCGCGCGGCGGAGCCGCAAATCGGCACAGCCCCGCGCCCGTGGGCGGGTGCAGTCACCTTCGTGGTAGGGCGCCGGCCGGGTGTGAGGGGTCATGGCGGGTCCTCCCGGCCGGGGGGCGGAGTGGTGCAGTAGGTGAGGAAGTGGGTGGTGGCTGCTTCTGATCGGTCCAGGTCGCAGGGGGTTTGCTGGAGGTGGGCCAGGACTTCTTCGTAGAGGCGGTAGGCCTTCATCGTGCGGTCGGTGTCGGTGGCGTTGCGCTCGCGGAAGAGGGGCCAGGTGGCGGTGACGCGGCCGAGGAGTTCCTCGCGGCGGCGCAGACGGGTGTCGAGGAGGGTGATCGCCTGCTCCAGGCGTTGCCTGCGGCGCTCGACGGCGTCCTCGAAGGTGAACAGGAGGTCGGCGCGGAGGGGTTCGCGGTCCCGGTCGGGGGCGTGGGCCAGCCAGGCGCTCAGCATGCGGGTGCGGCGTACAGCGGCCTCGGCCTCGGTCAGGAGACGCAGCGTGGCGGGGTCGGGGCCGGGGAGGACACGGTCCCGGCGTTCTTCGAGGGCGGGGCCCAACTCGTCGTGGATGCAGCCGAGTTCGTCGCTCAGGCGGGTCCAGCGGTCGCGCAGCGGGCGGTGTACGAGGGCTTCCGCGGCCTGTTCGAAGCGGTCGTGCCGGTGCCGGAACACCAGCAGCAGCCGGGCGCCCTGCTGGGTGAGCCGGTCCAGCAGGCCGAGCAGGGCGTCCGGTTCGGCGGCCTCGTCGATGCCGGCGAGGACGGCGGCGAGCGGGACGCGCAGCGCGCCGAGCCGCTCGGGGAGCGGGTCCGCGCGGACGCCGAGCCGTTCGGCGATGCGGTCGGTGACCTGGGCGGCCGTCATGCCCCGTACGTCCAGGGCGAGATCGTGGCCGCCGGCCGGCGGGACCGTCTCGGGCGGGTCGTGGTCGAAGGCGCTGGTGTTGCGCTCGGTGCGCAGTTCGCGGTCGGCGAGGGTGATCGCCCGTTTCAGCGTCCAGGCGCGCGGGCCGCGGGGGGGCACGACGGTGACGAGCACGGGCCAGCCCTCGCCGCGGAACCAGGAGGCCAGCTCGGTGGCGAACCCCACGTCGAGTTCGCCGCCGGCGCCCCTGGTTCCGGTCCGCAGCGTCCGGTCGACGGCTTCGGCGCCGTACGTCCAGGCGGAGACCTGCGGCAGGTGACGCAGGATGGTCTCGGTGGGGCTCATGTAGGTGAACGCCGTCGGCCTGCCCTCGTCGACGCTGAGGACGATGCCGATCACACGGTCGGTGGCGTGGTCGACGACGCCGGCGCCGCTGAAGCCGGGGCTGGCGAGTTCGCCCTCCGTGCGGGGGCGCAGCTGGACCTGGCTGTCCCGGCCGCGGCCGCCGACCAGGGTGGCGTCGTGCCAGCGCCCCGCGTCGTCGCCGACGGGGAAGCCGTACATGCTGACCGGTCCGTGCGGGGTGGCGCGCCGGTACAGCCAGGTGGTGTGCTGGGCGGGCAGCGGCTCGTCCAGGCGGAGCAGGGCGAGGTCGCCGCTGCGGTCCCCGAAGGGGTCCTCGCGCTGCGGGACGTGCTCCTGCGGCAGGACGTGCGCGGGGACGGAGGGGGCGTCCGGGACTCCGGCGAAGTGCACGACGTAGGGCTGTCCGGGGACGACCACGTGGGCCGCGGTGAGCACGCGGTCGGGCGCGAGCAGCACACCCGCGCCGATCACCCCCTCGTCGGGTGTCTCGATGCGCGCGATCCAACTGGGCATCCGTAACAGCGATGTGACGGCTCGCTCCCCCGTGCGCGTCATGTCACCCGAGGTTACTCCGCGTACCTCTCCCGTACCACCGGTGTGCACGGGACGGGCGGGGAACGATTGGAGGGAAGGGGCGGCGGCCGTCCGCCGGGGGTGAGGGTGAGGGAGGAGAACCGGGCGGCACGCCCACTCCTCGCCACTTACAACCTATAGCGCACTGGGGGGCTTGCGGCAAGGCCCCCCTGGTGCCGCACAATCGCAGGCCGACGCCGAATCCAGAGGAATTGGGAGTTTTGCGACGTGTGTGCACTGTTGTCTGTGGAGGGACCGTCGTCCGCAGGCGCGTTCGACCTTCCCGACCGTCTCTCGCACAAGGCCGACCCGGCGCTGATCGCCGCCGACGAGGCGCACTTCGCGGCGATCGCGGCGAGCCTCGCGCAGTCGGTCGCCGAGCTTGAGGACCGGCTGGCGGCCGAGCGGCGGGCGCCGGGCGGTGTGGGCCGGCAGGCCATGGACCGGGACGCCGAGGTCCACCGGCTGACCGCGCGGCTGCGCGCCCTGCGCCGCTTCGGTCTGGACCTGTGCCTCGGGCACATGGTGGGCGCGGACGACGGCGAGCGTGTGTACGTCGGCCGGCTCGGGCTCACCGACAGCGCGGGGCGCCGGCTGCTGGTGGACTGGCGTTCCCCGGCGGCCGAGCCGTTCTTCGCGGCGACCCACGCCCGCCCGATGGGACTGGCGAGCCGCCGCCGCTACCGCTGGACCGCCGGCCGGATCAGCGACTACTGGGACGAGGTGTTCACCGCCGACGGGCTGCGAAGCGGCGCCGCGCTCGACGACCAGTCCGCGTTCATCGCCAGTCTGGGCGGCCACCGCTCGGAGCGGATGCGGGACGTGCTGGCCACCATCCAGGCCGACCAGGACGCCGTCATCCGGGCGGGCTCCCGTGGTGCCCTCGTCGTCGACGGCGGTCCGGGGACGGGCAAGACGGTCGTCGCGCTGCACCGCTCGGCCTATCTGCTGTACTCCGACCCGCGTCTCGGGCAGCGCCGGGGCGGTGTGCTGTTCGTCGGCCCGCACCAGCCGTACCTGGCGTACGTCGCCGACGTGCTGCCGAGCCTCGGCGAGGAGGGGGTGCGCACCTGCACCCTGCGCGACCTGGTGGCCGAGGGGGCCGCCGCGGTGGCTGAGAGCGACCCGGAGGTGGCCCGGCTGAAGTCGTCCGCGGACATGGTGCGGGCGGTCGAGACGGCCGTACGGTTCTACGAGGCGCCGCCCACCGAGGGCTTGACGGTCACCACCCCCTGGGGCGAGGTCCGGCTGACCGCGCGGGACTGGGCGGAGGCGTTCGGGGCGGCCGCGGGGACGCCGCACAACGAGGGGCGCGAGCGCATCCTGTCGGCCCTGGCCGAGATCCTCCTGGACAAGCACGGCGGCGAGGTCCCGCCCGAGGAGTTCCACCGGGCGCTGCTGCGCGACCAGGAACTGACCGGCACCCTGAACGGCGCCTGGCCGCTGCTCGAAGCCGCCGACCTGGTGGGCGACCTGTGGTCGGTGCCCGCCTATCTGCGGCTGTGCGCCCCGTGGCTGACCTCGGACGAGGTACGGCGGCTGCGGCGCGCGGAGGGCGGGACGTGGACGGTGTCCGACCTGCCGCTGCTGGACGCGGCCCGGCAGCGGCTGGGCGATCCGCGGGCGGCGGAGCGTGAGCGCCGCCGGCGGGCGATGACCGCCGCGGAACGCGAGCGGATGGCGGGTGTCATCGACAACGTGCTGGCGGCCGACGACGACGGCGAGGGCGCGGTGACGATGCTGCGCGGCCGGGACCTGAGGGACCGGCTGGCCGACGAGGACGCCCTGCCCGGCGACGAACGCGATCCGCTGGCCGGTCCCTTCGCGCACATCGTGGTGGACGAGGCGCAGGAACTGACCGACGCGGAGTGGCAGATGCTGTTGCTGCGCTGTCCGTCCCGCAGTCTCACGGTCGTCGGGGACCGCGCGCAGGCCCGGCACGGGTTCACGGAGTCGTGGCGGGAGCGGCTGGAGCGGATCGGGCTCGACCGGATCGAGGTGGCCTCGCTGGGCATCAACTACCGGACGCCGAGGGAGGTCATGGCGGAGGCCGAGCCGGTGATCCGGGCCGTGCTGCCGGACGCCAACGTGCCGGCGTCCGTGCGCGACGCGGGGGTGCCGGTCGTCCACGGGCGGGTCGCGGACCTGGAGCCGGTCCTGGACGCCTGGCTGGCCGAGCATTCCGAGGGGGTGGCGTGCGTGATCGGCGCTCCCGCGTTCCGGTCGTCGTCGCCCCGAGTCCGTTCGCTGACACCGCAGTTGTCGAAGGGGCTGGAGTTCGACCTGGTGGTCCTGGTGGAACCGGAGGCGTTCGGCACGGGGGTCGAGGGAGCCGTCGACCGGTACGTGGCGATGACGCGGTCGACCCGCCGGCTCGTCGTGCTCACGGACGGCTGAGGTCCCGGACGCCCGGCTCTCAGGTGCTCGCCTGCCAGCCGCTCCAGCGGCGGACGGCGACGGTGATCACCGGGCCGGCCGGCGGACGGTCCCGGTACTGGGGGTACTTCTCGCGCAGCAGCGCCACGGCAGCGTCGTACGCCTGCCGTTCGGCCGGATCGGTGGTGCCCGGCGCGAGGATCCGGGCGTCGCCGTCGGCGCGGGACCACCACAACTGGTCCCAGTCCTCGTCGTAGGCGTCGGCGAGGAGGCACACCGCCGGGTGGGCGGTGATGTCGGCCAGCCGTTTCAGGCGCCGGGTGCTCTTGGGTTTGTGGTCGACGGCGGTCACCAGCCGGTCCGGGCCGGTCGCGGCGGCGAAGGTGACGGGCACCTGGCGGGGCCGGCCCGCCGGGTCGACCGTGGCCAGCCGGGCGACGCGGGACGAGGTGAACCTGCGCCGCGCCTCGTCCTCGGTGAGCCGGGGCATCCTCAGCACCCGTGCAGCGCGGCGAGCACGTCGGCGTCCGACAGTTGCCCGAAGTCGTCGTACCACTGGCCGACGGCGGCGAAGCCGGTCGGGCGGCACGGGCAGACGACGGTGTCGGCCTCGGCGGCGAGCCGTTCGAGCGAGTCGGGGGCGCCGACCGGGACGGCCAGCAGGAGGCGGGCGGGCGCCCGGCGGCGGACGTGCCGGAGGGCGGCGCGGGCGGTGGCGCCGGTGGCCAGACCGTCGTCGATCACGACGACCGTACGGCCGCCCAGTTCGGGCGGCGGGCGGTCGCCCCTGTACCGGCGCTCCCGGCGGCGCAGTTCACACCGCTCTCGCTCCACGAGCGGTGCGAGCGATTCCCTTGTCAGGCCGAGGCGGTCCAGGGTGTCCTGGTCGAAGAGGGGCGGATCGTCCCCGACGAGCGCGCCGACCGCGAACTCCTGGTGCCGAGGCGCACCGATCTTGCGTACGACGAGCACGTCGAGCGGCGCGTCGAGGGCGCGGGCGACGGGCGCGGCGACGGTGACGCCGCCGCGGGGAAGGGCCAGGACGACCGGGTCGGGCAGTTCACCTTGCTCACCGAGGTCCGTGAGCAGCCCGGCAAGCTCCCGCCCGGCCGCGGCACGGTCCCGGAAGCGCATGGGCTGCATCCTCTCCGCCGGGTCCGTCCCTCCCCGCACCTCCATGGTGCTACCGCGAGGGTGCAGGGTGCGCGGCCGACCTCGTCATTCGAACATATGAACTATATATTCGGAGTGGGGTGACGCGGGGCGTTTTCGGGTGCGGGTGCGGGTGCGGGTGCGCTGTGGCTGATCGCGCCGACGCGGCGGAGCCGCATCTCGACACAGCCCCGCACCCCTTGGGGAAGCGCAGGTGCCGCGTGCTTCATTGGCGGCCTGAGTTCATGTGTTGGCCGGCGTGATTGCCTACGATCATTCGCGTGCCCACGATCTTCTTTGAACGTACCGTGCCGCTTCCCCTCGACGAGGCGTGGCGGCGGCTCACCCTGTGGCCTCGGCATGGGGACGTCGTGCCGTTGACGCGGGTTCGTGTGGTCACGCCGGGGCCCACCCGGGTGGGGACCCGGTTCGTGGCGCGGTCGGGGGTCGGGCCGCTCGGGTTCGACGACGTGATGGAGGTGACCGTCTGGGAGCCGCCGGGGGACGGGGTGGCGGGGCGTTGCCGGCTGGAGAAGCGTGGCCGGGTGGTGCTGGGCTGGGCCGAGATCGAGGTGCACCCGGGGCCCGGCGGCCGTACCCGGGTGGTGTGGCGTGAGGAGTTGCGGCTGCGCTTCCTGCCCGGTGCCTTCGACGGCCTCGTGGTCGGCGTCGGCCGGGTGGTGTTCGGGCGCGCGGCCAACCGGCTCCTCAGGCGGGCATGAGGAAGTGATGGGGCGTCAGGCCGCCGGGTTGATATGGGTCGTCGGGGCTTCCGGTGTCGCGTGGTGGATCGGGGTGTGTGCGCCGGTCAGGGAGCGGCCCGTGCCGCCTCGGCGGGCGGCGACGATCTCCGCCGCGATGGACAGGGCCGTCTCCTCCGGGGTACGGGCGCCGAGGTCGAGGCCGATCGGGGAGCGCAGCCGGGCGAGTTCGAGTTCGGTGACGCCGACCGCGCGGAGCCGCTCGTTGCGCTCCAGGTGGGTGCGGCGGGAGCCCATCGCGCCGACGTAGGCCACCGGCAGGCGCAGGGCCAGGCGGAGGAGCGGTACGTCGAACTTGGTGTCGTGGGTGAGGACGCACAGGACGGTACGGGCGTCGGTGGGCGTGCGTTCCAGGTAGGTGTGGGGCCATTCGGCGACGACCTCGTCGGCTTCGGGGAAGCGGGCCTTCGTGGCGAACACGGGCCGGGCGTCGCAGACGGTGACGTGGTGGTTCAGGAGCTTTCCGACGCGGACCAGCGCGGCGGCGAAGTCGACGGCGCCGAAGACGATCATCCGGGGCGGGGGGACCGAGGACTCCACGAGGACGGTCAGCGGGGCGCCGCAGCGCGAGCCCTGCGTGCCGGTCTCCAGGGTGCCGGTGCGGCCCGCCTCCAGGAAGGCGGCGGCCTCGGCGGCGACCGTGCGGTCCAGTTCGGGGTGGGCGCCGAAGCCGCCGTGGTGGGTGCCGTCGGGATGGACGAGGAGGGCGCGGCCGAGCAGTTCGGCCGGGCCCGACACGATCCGCGCGACCGCCGCCGCCTCCCCACGGGCGGCGGCGGCCAGCGCGGCCGCGAGCACCGGCCGGGCGGGACCGTCCGCCCGGACCGGTGTGACGAGGATGTCGATGACGCCGCCGCATGTCAGGCCGACGGCGAACGCGTCCTCGTCGCTGTACCCGAAGCGCTCCAGGACGGTCCGACCGTCCAGGAGCGCCTGCCGGCACAGCTCGTACACGGCGCCCTCCACGCACCCGCCGGAGACCGAGCCGACGGCCGTGCCGCCGGCGTCCACCGCGAGGGCGGCGCCGGGCCCGCGCGGGGCGCTGCCGGCGACGGCCACCACGGTGGCGACGGCGAAGTCACGGCCCTGCTCGACCCACCGGTTCAGCTCGTCGGCGATGTCCAGCATCTGTCGGTCCCCTTCAGGAGCGGGTCGGAGGGTGCGGGTCGGACCGGCTAGTGGACGCCGAGCCAGCCCTCGATGGGGTGGAGCGCGAAGTAGATCAGGAAGATGGCCGTCAGCCCCCACATGAAGGCGCCGATCTCGCGCGCCTTGCCCTGCCCGATCTTGATGACGGCGTAGGAGATGACGCCCGCGGCGACACCGGCGGTGATGCTGTACGTGAACGGCATCACGACGACGGTCAGGAAGACCGGGATCGCGGTGGCGCGGTCGGCCCAGTCCACGTGCCGGGCGTTCATCAGCATCATCGAGCCGATGACCACCAGGGCGGCCGAGGCGACCTCCTGCGGGACGATCGCGGTGACCGGGGTGAAGAACAGACAGGCCGCGAAGAACAGGCCGGTGACCACCGAGGCGAGGCCCGTGCGGGCGCCCTCACCGACACCGGTCGCCGACTCGATGAAGACGGTCTGGCCGGAGCCGCCCGCCACGCCGCCGATCGCGCCGCCGGCGCCGTCGATGAACAGCGCCTTGGACAGGCCGGGCATACGGCCCTTGTCGTCGGCCAGGTTGGCCTCGGTGCCGACACCGATGATGGTGGCCATGGCGTCGAAGAACCCGGCGAGCACCAGGGTGAAGACGATCATGCCTACGGTCATCACGCCGACCTTGCCCCAGCCGCCGAACGCGACGTGCCCGAAGAGCGAGAAGTCGGGCATCGAGACCGCGCTGCCGTGGAGTTCGGGGGCGCCGCTGGCCCACTGCTTGGGGTCGATGACGCCGACGGCGTTGAGGACGGCGGCCACGACAGTGCCCGTGACGATGCCGATCAGGATGGCGCCGGGGGTGTTCCGGGCCTGGAGCAGGAAGATCAGCAGCAGGGTGCCGGCGAACAGCAGGACCGGCCAGCCGACGAGCTCACCGCCGGGACCGAGGGCGACCGGGGTGGCCTTGCCCTGGTGCACGAAGCCGGACTTGTAGAAGCCGATGAGGGCGATGAACAGGCCGATGCCCATGGTGATGGCGTGCTTGAGCGCGAGCGGGATCGCGTTCATGATCATCTCACGCAGGCCGGTGACGACCAGCAGCATGATGACCACGCCGTAGATCACACACATACCCATGGCCTGCGGCCAGGTCATCTCGGGTGCGACCTGCGAGGAGAGGACGCCGGAGACGGACAGGCCGGCGGCGAGCGCGAGCGGCACCTTGCCGACGAAGCCCATCACCAGCGTGGTGAAGGCCGCGGCGAACGCGGTCGCGGTGATCAGGGCCTTCTGGCCCATGGTGTCGCCGGCGGCGTCCTTGCCGGACAGGATCAGCGGGTTGAGCAGGAGGATGTACGCCATCGCCATGAAGGTGGTGATGCCGCCGCGCACCTCACGCGCGACCGTGGATCCTCTTCTGGATATGTGGAAGTACCGGTCGAGCCAGGATCGCCCTGCCGGGACGCGTGAGCCGGTGCCCGCGTCTTCGGCAGGGGTCCTCGGCTCCACAGACTGCTGGGTCATGGTGCCAACTCCCAAGGTTCAAAGGGGCCCCCGTGCAACCGCCTTGTTCGGCCACGGGATTTGGGATTGGACGACCCGGGGGACGGCCCGAGACGAACGTGTTTCCTGGTGCTTCAAGGACCGCGAGCGGTGCGGAACTCAAAGGGTTCCTCCGGGCGGCGCGGCGGAGTGTGTGACGTTCCCTGCGCCGCCCGGAGAGCTGGGGTGTTACGCGGTCCCCGTCAGGTGCTCGGGCCGCACCGGTGTGCGGCTCAGCTCCAGCCCTGTCGCGTTCCGGATCGCCGCGAGGACGGCCGGGGTGGACGACAGGGTCGGGGCCTCTCCGACGCCGCGCAGCCCGTAGGGGGCGTGCTCGTCGGCGAGTTCGAGGACGTCGACCGGGATGGTCGGCGTGTCGAGGATGGTCGGGATCAGGTAGTCCGTGAACGACGGGTTCCTGACCTTCGCGGTCTTCGGGTCGACGATGATCTCCTCCATCACCGCCACCCCCAGGCCCTGGGTGGTGCCACCCTGGATCTGGCCGAGGACGGACAGCGGGTTGAGCGCCTTGCCGACGTCCTGGGCGCAGGCCAGTTCGATGACCTTGACCAGGCCGAGTTCGGTGTCGACCTCGACGACGGCGCGGTGCGCGGCGAAGGAGTACTGGACGTGGCCGTTGCCCTGGCCGGTGCGCAGGTCGAAGGGCTCGGTCGGCCGGTGCCGCCACTCCGCCTCGATCTCCACGCATCCGTCCTCCAGCACCTCGGCCAGGCCGGCGAGGACCTCCCCGCCGTCGGTGACCACCTTGCCGCCCTCCAGCAGGAGTTCGGCGGTGGCCCAGGCGGGGTGGTAGCTGCCGAACTTGCGCCGGCCGATCTCCAGGACCTTGTCGCGGACCAGTTCGCAGGCGTTGCGCACGGCGCCGCCGGTGACGTAGGTCTGCCGGGAGGCCGAGGTGGAGCCGGCGCTGCCGACGCGGGTGTCGGCTGGCTGGATGGTCACCTGGGTGACGCCGAGTTCGGTGCGGGCGATCTGCGCGTGCACGGTGACACCGCCCTGGCCGACCTCCGCCATCGCCGTGTGCACGGTCGCGACCGGCACACCGCCGACGACCTCCATGCGCACCCGGGCGGTGGAGTAGTCGTCGAAGCCCTCGGAGAAGCCGACGTTCTTGATGCCGACCGCGTAGCCGACACCGCGTACGACGCCCTCGCCGTGCGTGGTGTTGGACAGGCCGCCGGGCAGCTGCCGTACATCGGCGCCCTCGCTGGACTCCCACTGGCGCTCCGGCGGCATCGGCATCGCCTTGACCCGGCGCAGCAGTTCGGCGACCGGCGCCGGGGAGTCGACGGGCTGGCCGGTCGGCATGACCGTGCCCTGTTCCATGGCGTTCAGCTGCCGGAACTCCACTGGGTCCAGGCCGAGTTCGGCGGCGACCTTGTCCATCTGCGCCTCGTAGGCGAAGCACGCCTGGACCGCGCCGAAGCCGCGCATCGCGCCGCAGGGCGGGTTGTTGGTGTAGAGGGCGTACGCCTCGATGTCGACGTCGTCGACGGCGTACGGCCCGACGGAGAGGGAGGCAGCGTTGCCGACGACCGCCGGGGAGGCGGAGGCGTAGGCGCCGCCGTCCAGCACGATCCGGCACTTCACGTGGGTGAGCCGGCCGTCCCGGGTGGCTCCGTGCTCGTAGCGGAGCCTGGCCGGGTGGCGGTGGACGTGGCCGAAGAAGGACTCGAACCGGTTGTAGACGATCTTGACCGGTTTGCCGGTGCGCAGGGCGAGCAGGCAGGCGTGGATCTGCATGGACAGGTCCTCGCGGCCGCCGAACGCGCCGCCGACGCCGGACAGCGTCATGCGCACCTTGTCCTCGGGCAGGCCGAGGACGGGCGCCATCTGGCGCAGGTCGGAGTGGAGCCACTGGGTGGCGATGTAGAGGTGGACGCCGCCGTCCTCCTCCGGTACGGCGAGCCCGGACTCGGGGCCGAGGAAGGCCTGGTCCTGCATGCCGAAGGTGTACTCGCCGCGGACGATCACGTCGGCCCGCCCGGCGGCCCGCGCCGCGTCGCCGCGGACGATCGGCTGGCGGTGCACGATGTTGGGGTGCGGGACGTGGCCCGCGTGGTGGTCGGTGCGGTGCTCGTGGACGAGGACCGCGTCGGGGCCGGTGGCCGAGGCCTCGTCGGTGACGACCGGGAGCTCGCGGTACTCGACCCTGATCTTGGCGGCGGCACGGCGGGCCGTCTCCGGGTGGTCGGCGGCGACGAGCGCGACCGGTTCGCCGTGGTGGCGCACCTTGCCGTGGGCGAGGACCGGGGTGTCCTGGATCTCCAGGCCGTAATGGCGGACCTCGGTGGGCAGGTCGTCGTAGGTCATGACGGCGTACACGCCCGGGGTGGCCAGGGCCTCGCCGGTGTCGATGGACACGATCTCGGCGTGGGCGACGGTGGAGCGCAGGATCTGGCCCCACAGCATGTCCTCGTGCCACATGTCGGACGAGTACGCGAACTCGCCGGTGACCTTCAGGGTGCCGTCAGGGCGCAGCGTGGACTCGCCGATGCCGCCCTTCGTGCCGGAGCCTTGGGTGATCTTCGTCGGTGCGCCGATCGCGGGCATGCTCACGCCCCCTCGGACTGGCGGGCGGCCGCGAGGCGGACCGCGTCCATGATCTTCTCGTAGCCCGTGCAGCGGCACAGGTTCCCCGACAGCGCCTCGCGGATGTCGGCGTCGGTGGGGTTCGGGTTGCGCTCCAGCAGTTCGTCGGAGGCGACCAGCAGACCGGGGGTGCAGAAGCCGCACTGGACGGCGCCGGCGTCGATGAACGCCTGCTGCACCGGGGAGAGTTCCGTGTCCTCGCCGGTCCGCTCGGAGGTTCCGGAGCGCTGCGCGGCGTATTCCGCGAGGCCCTCGACGGTGACGACCTCGCGGCCCTCGGCCTGGCCGGCCGCGACCAGACAGGAGCAGACCGGCACGCCGTCCAGGCGGACCGTGCAGGAGCCGCACTCGCCCTGTTCGCAGGCGTTCTTGGAGCCGGGCAGGCCGAGGCGCTCGCGCAGCACGTACAGCAGGGACTCGCCCTCCCAGACGTCGTCGGCCTGCTGCGGGCGTCCGTTGACGGTGAGGTTGACGCGCATTACGCGGCACCTCCCTTCTGCTGACGGGCGGTGCCTCGTGCGCCGCGGTACGACTCCCAGGTCCAGGTGAGCGTCCGGCGGGCCATCACACCGACCGCGTGGCGGCGGTAGCTCGCGGTGCCCCGCACGTCGTCGATGGGGTTGCAGGCGCCGGCGCACAGGTCCGCGAATCGCTTGGCGACCGAGGGGGTGATGATCCGGCCGTTGTCCCAGAAGCCGCCCTCGTCCAGGGCCGCGGTCAGGAACTCCTCGGCGGCCTTGGCCCGCACGGGGGTGGGGGCGGCGGAGCCGATGCCGGTGCGGACGGTGCGGGTCTCGGGGTGCAGGGCGAGGCCGAAGGCGCACACGGCGATGACCATCGCGTTGCGGGTGCCGACCTTCGAGAACTGCTGCGGGCCGTCCGCCTTCCGGATGTGCACGGCGCGGATCAGCTCGTCGGGCTGGAGCGCGTTGCGCTTCACCCCGGTGTAGAACGAGTCGATGGGGATCAGGCGGGTGCCGCGCGCGGCCGACTCCGCCTCGACCTCGGCGCCGGCCGCCAGCAGCGCCGGGTGGGCGTCGCCGGCCGGGGAGGCGGTGCCCAGGTTGCCGCCGACGCCGCCGCGGTTGCGGATCTGCGGGGAGGCGACGGTGCGCGAGGCCAGGGCGAGGCCGGGCAGCTCGGTCCGCAGCTCCTCCATGATCCGGGTGTACGGGACGGAGGCGCCCAGCCGCACGGTGTCCGGGCCGGTCTCCCACTCGGTGAGGTCGCCGACGCGGTTCAGGTCGAGGAGGTACTCGGGCCGGCGGTGGTCGAAGTTGATCTCGACCATCACATCGGTCCCACCCGCAATCGGCACAGCGGTGGGGTGCTCGGCCTTAGCGGCGAGCGCCTCCTCCCAGCTGGCGGGGCGCAGGAAGTCCATGACCGGCTCTCTTCTTCGGCTCGTGCGTCGTACAGCTCGTGAGTCGTACAGATCGAGCCAATCCGTCGGTGACGGTCGCGGCTCGTTCATGTGCTGTTTACGCGGCGTGGACTCAGTACACCGTCCGCTGCTCCGACCGGGTCAGTCACGGAAACCATGAAGGAGTTGGCTGGCCACGGCGATCGTCTTGTAGATTCGTATGAACGGAGGTCGTCGGCTGCCCCTCCGGTTCCCCGAGGAAACACGGGAAACACCCCCGGCGGCCTCGCAGGACGGCCCACGCGGCCCGCGCGCCGGACCCCTCCGGTCCGTCCCCAGGATCCATCGTAGGTTTCGAGACAAAGAACGGCGGCGACGAGATGCGGCTGCGCGCACTGCTGGACACGGACGCGCTGGGCCTGAAGCTGCTCGGCGGCGAGGACGAGCTGGACCGCTCCGTACGCGGGGTGATGACCACCGACCTGCGTGACCCGAGCCGCTACCTCTCCGGCGGCGAGCTGGTGCTGACCGGCCTGGCCTGGCGCCGGGACGCCGGTGACTCGGAGCCGTTCGTACGGATCCTGGTGCAGGCCGGGGTGGCCGGGCTGGCGGCCGGCGAGGCCGAGCTGGGCGATGTGCCGGAGGACCTGCTGCTGGCCTGTGCGCGGCACCGGCTGCCGCTGTTCGCGGTGCACGAGTCGGTGGCCTTCGCGACGATCACCGAGCACGTCGTACGGCAGGTGTCCGGCGAGCGGGCCGGTGACCTGGCCGCCGTGGTGGACCGGCACCGGCGGATGATGACCTCGGGGCCCGCGGGCGGCGGCCCGGACGTGGTCCTGGACCTGCTCGGCACCGACCTGGACCTGCGGGCCTGGGTGCTCTCCCCCACCGGCCGGCTGATCGCCGGCTCCGAGGAGTCGGGGCCGGCGCTGCCCGTGGAGACGTGCGCCAAGCTCGCCGCCGAGCACCTCGCCGCCGCCCGCACCGGCCGGCGCGGACCGCACCGGGTGCTGCAGGGCGGGTCGACGTACTCCCTGTTCCCGGTCCGCTCCTCGGGCCGCTCCCCGCAGGCGGCCCGGGACGTGCGCGAGACGGTCCTGTCGGACTGGGTGCTCGCCGTGGAGGCGGACGCCGGCGACTGGCCGGCGGAGCGCCTGGACCTGCTGCAGGGCGTCACCCAGCTGATCGCCGTCGAGCGGGACCGCCGGGACGCGGCGCGCACGGTGCGGCGCCGGCTCGCGCAGGAGGTGCTGGAGCTGGTGCAGACCGGCGCGGCGCCCGCCGAGATCGCCGCGCGCCTGAGGGTGGCCGCGCCGGTGCTGCTCCCCGGGCTCGGCGCTGCCCCGCACTGGCAGGTCGTCGTCGCCCGCGTGGAGTGGGACGGCGGCGAGGTCGAGGGCGGCCCGGTCGCGCAGTCGCTGCTGGAGGAGATCCTCGTCGACCCGGTCGCGACCGGCCCCGAGCCCTCGGACCGGATCGCCGTCGCCCACACCGGCGACGAGGCGATCGCCCTCGTCCCGCTGCCCGCGGTCACCACCGAGCACGACGGCTTCGAGTCCGGCCTGCTCGCCGACACGCTGCTGCGCACGGTGCGCGACCCGCTCTCCGCCGGCCTGGACGGCGACGGACGGCTCACGCTCGGCGTCAGCGCGGCCGTGCACTCGGCGGAGGGGCTGCGCGGCGCCCTGGAGGAGGCCCGGCACGCCCGCCGGGTGGCGGCGGCCCGCCCCGGCCGGGTGTGCGCCGCCGGACACCAGGAGCTGGCCTCGCACGTCCTGCTGCTGCCCTTCGTCCCCGACGACGTCCGCCGGGCCTTCACCGCGCGCCTCCTCGACCCGCTGCGGGACTACGACCGCCGGCACCGGGCGGAGCTGATCCCCACCCTGGAGGCGTTCCTCGACTGCGACGGCTCCTGGACGCGCTGTGCGACCCGGCTCCACCTGCACGTCAACACGTTGCGCTACCGGGTCGGGCGGATCGAGCAGTTGACGGGACGGGACCTGTCGCGGCTGGAGGACAAGCTCGATTTCTTCCTGGCGCTGCGCATGAGCTGAGGTCGCGGGGCCGGCGGGCGACGGGTCGGGGTGGCCGACCGGCACCCGTTCCGGCCCGCCACTTTGTGAAAACTTTCACCCACCCCCTTGGCCCGGCCCGCCGATCGGTGCTGGAATGCGCCCACCACTCAACAGCTCGATGGCGTGCTCGGGGAGGGCAACGTGGCGCATACCGCCATGTCTGGTAACGGAACGACCGCCGGTGACGATCCTCTCCAGACCGCGGTGTGGCGGCTGCGCTCGCGGGCCTGCTGGGCCGACGCGGCGGCGCTGCTGCCGCGCGACACCCCGGCGGCGGCGCTGCAACGGGCCGCGCTGCTGGTGGAGCGGTGCCTGTACACCGAGCGGGGCTGGGAGGACGCGGAGGACGCGCTGCGTACGGCGGAGGCGCTGGCCCACGACGACGAGGAGCGGGGGGCGGCGGCCTGCGAACGCGGGCAGCTCGCGTACGCCTCTACGGTGCACGGGGTGCGGGACCGGGCCGACGAGGCGCGGGCCGCGCTCGGGCGGGCGGCCGCGCTGATCCCCCCGGGGGCGGTGGGGCGGGCGCTGCTGGACTTCCGGCGGGGGCTGCTCGCGGAGAACCTTACGCGGTCGCCGCAGGCCGCTCGCGCGGCGTACCGGCGGGCGCACGCGGGCGCTGCCGCGCAGGCGGATCCGCTGCTGCTGTCGTTCACCTGGCGTCACCTGGCCGGACTGGCCCTGCGGGAGGGGGAGTTGGCGGAGGCGCGGCACGGGTTCGCGGAGTCGCTGCGGATCCGGGAGGAGCTGGGATATCTGGTCGGTACGGCGCCTGCGCTGGCGTCCCTCGCGGAGACCGAGTCGGACCCCGAGGCGTCCCGCCTCCGCGAGGAGGCTCGGCGCCTGTTCCGACTCCTCGGCGGCGTCCCCACCTGGCTCGCCCGCCAGCTGGCTCCGCCGGCGGCCACTGCCTAGCCGGCGGCTCGGGGGTGCGGTGCCCGCGGGGCAGGGGCGGGACGGCAGAGCAGGGGCGGGGCGCGCGGGGCAGGGGCGGGGCGCGCGGCCGGGCGCGGGTGCGGGTGCATCGTGGCTGGTCGCGCAGTTCCCCGCGCCCCTTCAGGGCGCTGCCCCTGGCGTCGGCTTCGTAGCCGCCCCAGCTGCGGGCGTGCGTGCGGCAGGGGCGGCACCCACCCCGGAGCGGAGGTGTCGCGTAGCCGCGGGCACCCGTGCCGCTGGGGCGGCACGGGTGGGCGCAGCGGCACCCTGGCAGCGCCGGTGAGCGATCCCGCCCCCGGTCAGCACCCGCGCCGGGCAGGTTTCGTCCGCTCCGGGCCGCGCGCCGGGGGCGTCCCGGCTAGGTGCTGAAGTGGGTGGTCAGGAGGGTGTGGGCCGAGTCCAGGTCGGACGTGGTGAGGGCCTCCAGGAGGGACAGGTGCTGGGTGGCGTCGGTCAGGAGGTCGACGCGGGCCGGGCCGGCGGTCAGGGGCCACTGGGCCCGGCGATGCAGATCCGCGGCGACCCGCACCAGCTGCGCGTTGCCCGACAGGGCCAGCATCGCCCCGTGGAACACCCGATCGGCCTCCCCGTACGTCGCCGCGCACCCGGTCGACGCCGCCCGCACCGTGTCCTGCGCCAGCGGCCGCAGCTCACCCCACCGCCCGGCCGGCACCGTCCGCGCCAGCCGCAGCAGCACCGGCACCTCCAGCAGCCCGCGCACCTCGGCCAGCTCGGCCAGCTCGCGGGGCCCGCGCTCGACGACCCGGAAGCCCCGGTTGGGCACGACCTCGACGGCGCCCTCCAGCGCGAGCTGCTGCATGGCCTCCCGCACCGGCGTCGCGGACACCCCGAACCGCTCCCCGAGGACCGGCGCCGAGTACACCTCGCCGGGCCGCAGCTCGCCCGTCACGAGCGCCGTACGCAGCGCGTGCAGGATCTGCCCGCGCACCGAGGAACGCCGCACGGCACGCTGCGCCGGCACCCGGACGGCGTCCGGCGTCCCGGCCTCGGCGGAGCCCTGCGCGTCCCGCTCCACGGGGTCCTCCTCCCGGCGTCTTGTTACTCGTCCGTCAAGCACGATAAGCGCCCCGGGCGGCACGTCAAACCCCGGAGGCCCGTTAAGATCATCTCCACCCCGGGACCGGGCAGCACCCCCGCCCTCCGGCCGGTCATTCACAGTTTCCTCACCCGCCCCGGGAACTTTCCGCGGAACCACCCGTACGGGTAGTCTTATTCGAACTCAACTCTCGCCCGTCACGCGGCAGTTCGAGCAGATTGCCGCCCTGGGACACCTCTCGCGCTTCCTTGGCGGCCTCTTGCCCCGAAACCCCGTGAGGCCGCTCGGGAGTGGGCCACTATGGCGGGCGTTACGCCCTATCCCAATGCAAGGGACCCGTGATGAGACTGACCGACATATCGCTGAACTGGCTGCTTCCGGGCGCCGTACTGCTCCTGGGCATGCTGACGGCGGTGGCGGTGCTGCGCGGCAAGCGCTCCTCCGGGGAGAGCGCGGGCGCGGACGACTCGTGGGAGCGCAGCGAGGAGCGGCGCAGGCGCAAGGAGGCCCTGTACGGCACCGCCTCCTACGTGCTGCTGTTCTGCTGTGCGGCGGTCGCCGCCGCCCTCTCCTTCCACGGACTGGTCGGCTTCGGCCAGCAGAACCTGGGCCTGACCGGCGGGTGGGAGTACCTGGTGCCGTTCGGTCTGGACGGCGCGGCGATGTTCTGCTCCGTGCTCGCGGTGCGCGAGGCCAGCCACGGTGACGCGGCCCTCGGCTCCCGGATACTCGTGTGGACCTTCGCGGGCGCCGCGGCCTGGTTCAACTGGGTGCACGCGCCCCGCGGCATCGATCACGCGGGCGCTCCGCAGTTCTTCGCCGGCATGTCCCTGTCCGCGGCCGTCCTCTTCGACCGCGCGCTGAAGCAGACCCGCCGGGCGGCGCTGCGCGAGCAGGGCCTGGTCCCGCGTCCGCTGCCGCAGATCCGCATCGTCCGCTGGCTGCGGGCGCCCCGCGAGACCTACAAGGCCTGGTCGCTGATGCTGCTGGAGAACGTGCGCAGCCTGGACGAGGCGGTCGAGGAGGTGCGCGAGGACCAGCAGCGCAAGGAGGAGAACCGGCTGCGGCGCCGCGAGCAGCAGCGGGTCGAGCGGGCCCAGCTGAAGGCGATCAGCCGGGGGCACCGCGGCTTCGTCGGGCGCGGCCTCGGCCGGCAGCCCGAGATGCAGGCCGTGGAGCGCGGCCCGGCGCCGGCGACCGCGGAGCCTGCCATATCCGCGCCGGAACAACTGCCCGTACGCTCTCGGCCCTCCCTCCAGCCGGTCCGCAAGGCGGCTGACCCGGTCAGCACGGTGACCGTCGACCTCACCGCGGAGGACGACACCATGGCCCTGCCGCGCCTGGACTCCCTGGAGCGCAAGCTGAAGGACCTGGAGCAGCAGTTCGGCTAGGGGTACGAAGCGGGCCGGCGGGCCCGTGGTCCTACGGGGCGGGGCGTGACCCACGGGTAACGCCCCGCCCCGTTTGCCGGAGGCTCCCGGACGCCGTCCGGGCTCACGCCGCCTCGGCACCGAGTTCGAACCACACCGACTTGCCCACGCCGTGCGGCCGTACGCCCCAGGAGTCCGCGAGGGACTCCACCAGCAGCAGACCGCGGCCGTGGGTGTCGCCGTCCGGCTCGGGCGTGCGCACCCGCGGGGTGCGACCCACGAAGTCCCGTACCTCCACGCGCAGGCCGCGCGTTCCCACGACGGCCGTCAGGACGGCGTCGCGGTCGGTGTGGACGAGCGCGTTGGTGACGAGTTCGCTGGTGAGCAGTTCCGCGATCTCGGAACGGCCCGGCTTGCCCCAGTCCCGCAGCAGCGCCCGCAGCTCACGGCGCGCGTCGGGCACCGCCCTCAGATCGGCCCGGCCGAGTCTGCGGCGCAGCCGGGGCGCACGCGCCCGGACCGCGCCGCCCTCCCGGTCCCCGGGTATCTCCCCGGCGTCGTCGACATCCCCTGTTCCCCCCGGTCTCGCCGAGGAGGCCCCGATGGCCACGGGACCGCCCCCTCGCGCCTGCCTCTTCATGACCCCCGCCCGCACGCCGCCGGCCCTGCCCCTCGTGGTCGAACACGTTCACGGGGATGCTTGCCCAGCCGGCTCCCGGCCAGTCATGGTGCCGCGCCGACGGCCGCTTGTTCGGCCACCGCGGTACGCCCCCTCGCGCGGCCCCTCGTACGGCACCGGAACGCCGCCGTACGTCCCATGCGCCCGCCGGGCCCGCCGTACCGTGCCACGCGTGGCCCGCGACGGCGGCCCGCCCCGTTCCGGAACCCGGTGTCGCCTGTCCGTCACCGCACGTGAATGTGGCCGGAAACCGCCGTTGCCCGTTCTTCAGAGCCGGGGGACGTTGCGCAGGTTCGAGCGGGCCATCTGGAGCATCCGGCCGACACCGCCGTCCAGCACGATCTTCGAGGCGGACAGGGCGAACCCGGTGACCATCTCGGCGCTGATCCGCGGCGGGATGGACAGCGCGTTGGGGTCCGTGACGATGTCCACCAGGGCTGGCCCCTTGTGCCGGAAGGCGTCCTTCAGCGCACCGGCGAGCTGCTTGGGCTTCTCCACCCGCACCCCGTGGGCGCCGCAGGCGCGGGCGACGGCGGCGAAGTCCGGGTTGGCGTTGGCCGTGCCGTACGAGGGCAGGCCGGCGACCAGCATCTCCAGCTCGACCATGCCGAGCGAGGAGTTGTTGAACAGCACGACCTTGACGGGCAGATCGTGCTGCACCAGCGTCAGGAAGTCGCCCATCAGCATGGAGAACCCGCCGTCGCCGGACATGGAGATCACCTGCCGGCGGCGGTCGGTGAACTGGGCGCCGATCGCCATGGGCAGCGCGTTCGCCATCGAGCCGTGCGAGAACGAACCGATGATCCGGCGGCGGCCGTTGGGCGAGATGTACCGGGCGCCCCACACGTTGCACATGCCGGTGTCGATGGTGAACACCGCGTCGTCGTCGGCGATGTCGTCGAGGACGGCGGCCACGTACTCGGGGTGGATCGGGATGTGCTTGTCGACCTTCCGGGTGTAGGCACGGACCACGCCCTCCAGGGCGTCCGCGTGCTTCTTCAGCATCCGGTCGAGGAAGCGCCGGCTGGTCTTCTCCCTCACCTGCGGGATCAGGCAGCGCAGGGTCTCGCGCACGTCGCCCCACACGGCGAGGTCGAGCCGCGAGCGGCGCCCGAGGACCTCGGGCCGTACGTCGATCTGCGCGATCTTCACATCATTGGGCAGGAACGCGTTGTACGGGAAGTCGGTGCCGAGCAGGATCAGCAGGTCGCACTCGTGAGTGGCCTCGTAGGCGGCGCCGTAGCCGAGCAGACCGCTCATGCCGACGTCGTACGGGTTGTCGTACTGGATGAACTCCTTGCCGCGCAGGGCGTGTCCCACCGGGGACTTGATCCTTCCGGCGAACTCCATGACCTCGGCGTGCGCGCCCGCCGTGCCGCTGCCGCAGAACAGGGTGACCCGCTCGGCCGCGTCGATCATCCGGGCGAGCCGGTCGATCTCGTCGTCGCCGGGCCGGACCGTGGGCCTGGAGGTGACCAGCGCGCTCTGCTGGGACCTCTCCGGGGCGGGCTCGGCGGCGATGTCGCCCGGCAGGGACACCACGCTGACGCCGCGCTGCCCGACCGCGTGCTGGATGGCGGTCTGCAGCAGCCGGGGCATCTGCTTGGGGCTGGAGATCAGCTCGCTGTAGTGGCTGCACTCCTGGAACAGCCGGTCGGGGTGGGTCTCCTGGAAGTACCCCAGGCCGATCTCGCTGGAGGGGATGTGCGAGGCGAGGGCGAGCACGGGCGCCATGGAGCGGTGGGCGTCGTACAGGCCGTTGATCAGGTGCAGGTTGCCCGGGCCGCAGGATCCGGCGCAGGCCGCCAGCGTCCCGGTGATCTGCGCCTCGGCGCCGGCCGCGAACGCGGCGGTCTCCTCGTGCCGTACGTGGATCCAGTCGATGGCGGAGCTGCGGCGGACGGCGTCGACGACCGGGTTCAGGCTGTCGCCGACGACGCCGTAGAGGCGGCGTACTCCGGCGCGGACGAGGATGTCGACGAACTGCTCGGCGACGTTCTGCTTGGCCATGCCTGTCCACTGCCCTTCGGTGTGCGCGGATGCCTGGAGGCCCCCCGTGCCTCAGGTCCATGGAGGCACACCGGCCGCCGCTACGCCTCCCACACGGCGGCCGCCGTACGGTCGTCCGCGTACCCCTTGACCCGGACCTGGGCGTCCGCGAGGAACTCGGCGAGGCCGGGCGGGGCCGGGCAGGACCAGCGCCGGGCCAGGTAGGCGCACAGGGCCGGCTCGCCGCGCAGCGGGTCGGACAGGCCGCCGGTGCACATCACCAGCGCGTCACCCGGCCGGGCTACCGAGGCGCGGAACCGGAAGGGCGCGCGGGGCGGCGCGGGCGCGGGCTCGTACGGGCTCGGCGGGGTCGGGATGCCGAGGTCCATGGTGAGCCGGTCCCCCTCGGGGGTCTCGGCGGGCGCCGAGCCGAAGCCGGCGGCGGTCCTGCCGGCGGGACCGCCCGGGTCGGCGGCCGGCGGCAGCGGTGGTTCGATGTCCTGCCACTCGCCGCCGCGCAGCCGGAACAGTCCCCCGTCGCCGACGCCGAAGAACACGCGGGTCCGGCAGGCCGGGTCGGCCGGCAGCAGCAGACAGCGCAGACTCGCCGCGTACTCCTCCGGGTCGAGGCCCTGCTCGACCGCGCTCGCGCGGAGCCTGCCGAGGCTGCGGTCGGTGAGCCGGTGCAGCCCGGACTTCAGCTCGCCGCGCCGGGCCGCCCGGATGTCCTCGCCGAGCCGCTGGTGGCTGCGGCCCACGGCCCGCCCGATCAGCCGGCACGCCTCGGCCGCCGCGCGGTGCGCGCCCGGCGTGGCGCGCGCGCCGGTCGCCATCGCGACGAGCACCAGCGCGTGCTCGCCCGAACCGAAGCGCGCGGTCAGCAGCGCGTCCCGGCGCGGCTCGCCCCGGTAGCGCGCCGAGTCCCCGCGCAGCGAGACGGCCCGCACGGTGCACGCCCCGTACCGGGCGCCGTCCAGCACGGTGTCGGCGACCAGGTCGCCGAGTTCGTCCGGGTCGGCGGCGGGCAGCGCGGTGGGTTCGGCGTCGTAGGTCGGGGGGCCGGAACCGACGTAGTCGACGGATGAGGAGGGTGGAGCAGCCGTGAGGGCCGCGGGGAGGCCGGGCTCGGTGACCGGGGCGGGGGCTTCGGGGCGATCGGGGTGGGAGGTGGGCGGGGCGGACGCGAGGGTGGTGGCGGCGGGCGGTCCGGGGTCGAGGGTGAGGGCGGGCAGTCCGGGGTCGGCGGGTGCCTCGGACGACTCGGGTGCCTCGGGTGCCTGGAGTGGCTCGGGCGGTTCCGGTTCGCCCGGGGGCTTCGTGAGCGCGGTGGGCGCCGGGGCAGCGGGCTGCTCGGGCAGGGCCTGGGATTCGGCAGCGGTCAGGGGCTCGGGCGGCGTGGTAGCCGCAGCCGTCGGTTCCGGCGAGGGCGGCGGCTGCGAGGGCGACGGGATGTCAGGAGGTGTGGACGTGCGCTGGGGTGGGACCGCCGGTTCGCGGGGCGGGCCCTGTGCGGGTGCCGGGCGGGCGGGGCCCCGCTCTCCGCGTCCTCGCCCCGTCACCGTCCTCTTCGCCGAGGCGAAGCGGTCGTCCAGGGAATCAGGAGCCGCTGTGGGCCCCGTGTCCTCGGTGGAGTCGTCGTACAACTGCCCCCACCAGTCGTCCTCATGACGGGCGGACGTACCCCCCTGCTGGCTCATGCCCCTGATTGTCCACCGCACGGGCCGGATGAAAACGGGCATCGGGAAATTCCGGCGCTTCAGGACCCGTTCGGGACCCGTCGAACGGCGTGTCGGGTGAAGGAGTGAACTGCCGTGCGAACTGTGGCGCGTGGCCGCCGGGCGGTCCCACCCCCCACGGGAGGACCGCCCGGCGACATCGGGAGTGACCCGGCACCGGATCCCCTACGCGCACGCGCGCGCGTCCGGGCCGGATCACCGTGTGCGGGACCGGTCGGTGAGAACGCCGGTCGCATGGCCGGATACCGGCCTGTTTCCCTGGTCTCGGAGGTCCGTGCGGACCATGGCCGTCCGCGCCGCACTGACGTCACCTTGGCAGACTGACCGCCGGTACGGCGATGATGTCCTGAGGCGGGTTTGCGCCGTGGCTGTTTTCCGCCACGGCGCGGTCACCGCCGGGGGCATCGCGCGGTGCCGCCGGGCGGGGTGTCGAGGGAGGGCGACGAGTTGATGCTGGCAGCGCTGGGGCTGGACGAGGTCCACGAGGAGGCGTACCGGGCGCTGGTGTCCGTGGGCGCCGCCGACGTCGCCGATCTGGCGCGGCGCCTGACGCTGGGCGAGTCCGACACCGAGCGTGCGCTGCGCCGGCTGGAGCGGCAGGGCCTCGCCGCGCAGTCCTCGGCGCGGCCCGACCGCTGGGTGGCGGCCCCGCCCGGCGTGGCGCTCGGCGCGCTGCTGACCCAGCAGCGGCACGAGCTGGAGAAGGCGGAGCTGGCGGCGGCGCTGCTCGCCGAGGAGTACCGGGCGACGGCGGCGGAGCCGGCGGTGCACGACCTGGTGGAGGTGGTGACGGGCGCCTCCGCGGTCGCCCAGCGGTTCCTGCAGTTGCAGCTGGGCGCCGCCGAGGAGGTGTGCGCGCTGGTCACGGGCAAGCCCGTGGTGGTGTCCGGCATGGAGAACGAGGCGGAGGCGCAGGCGGCGGACCGCGGGGTGCGCTACCGGGTGGTGGTGGAGCGCGAGGTGCTGGGCCTGCCGCACGGGCTGACCGAGCTGACGGCCGCGCTGAACCGGGACGAGCAGGTGCGGGTGGCGGACCGGGTGCCGACCAAGCTGGTCGTCGCCGACCGTTCCCTCGCCCTGGTGCCGCTCACCTCGAAGACGGCCGAGCCGGCCGCGCTGGTGGTGCACGCCAGTGGGCTGCTGCAATTGCTGGCCGGGCTGTTCGAGTCGGTGTGGCGCGAGGCGCTGCCGCTGCGGCTGGGCGCGGCCGGGGTGGCCGAGGAGTGCCCCGATGCCCCGGACCCGACCGACCTGGAGGTGCTGTCGCTGCTCCTGGCCGGGCTGACCGACGCGAGCGTCGCGAAGCAGCTCGATCTCGGCCTGCGGACCGTGCAGCGCCGGGTGCGGCGCCTGATGGAACTGGCGGGGGTGACGACCCGGCTGCAACTCGGCTGGCACGCCTATGAACGGGGCTGGGTGGCGCGGGAGAACCCGCGGGGGGCGTGAGACGGGGGCGTACGCCGGCCGCCGTCCCTCCTTGGTCTGCGGCTTCCCACGCCGTCCGGCACTCTGGGCAGATGGGAGTCTGGGAACTCCTGCTGGTGGGTCTGGTGATCGCACTCGGCGTGTGCGGGGTGCTGGTGCCGGGTCTGCCCGGGGCCTGGCTGGTGTGGGCGGCGGTCGTGTGGTGGGCGCTGTCGGACGCGCGGCCGGTGGCGTGGTGGGTGCTGGTCGGCGCCACCGCGGTGCTGCTGCTGTCCCTGGCGGTGCGCTGGGCGTTGCCGCCGCGCCGCACCCGGGCGCGGGGCGACACCCCGCCGGGCCTGGGGCCGTACGCAGGTGCGGGCGCGTTCCTCGGCTTCCTGCTGGTCCCGGTGCTCGGCGCCCTGCCGGGCTTCCTGGCCGGCATCTACCTGCACGAACGCCGGCGCCTCGGCGGTCACGGCCCGGCCATGGCCTCGCTGCGTACGACGATGCGGTCGGGCGGCGCCGCCTCGCTGACGGAGCTGTTCGCCTGCCTGCTGATCGCGGGTGCGTGGCTGGGCGCGGTGGTGGGCGCCTGACGGGCTCCGGCTAGCGGGAGCCCGTCAGGGCGTCGGCGACGACGCGGGCGACCGCGAGCATGCCGGCGTCGTCGAAGTGCAGGTGGTCGCCGGGGTCGTAGGCGGGCCGGATGCGCCGGGGGTCGGCCGGGTCGCGTACGGCGGCGTCCGCGTCGGCGACCGCGTCGAAGATCGCGCCGTACCGGATGAGGGTGTTGACCCGCTGTCGCAGCGCCTCCCGGGCGGGGGTGTGGGCGGGATGACCACCGTACGGGGTGAGCGTGACGCCGACGACGCGGAGGCCGGCGGCGTGGGCCCGGGTCACCAGGGTGCGGTAGGCGGCCGCGAAGTCGTCGGCGACGGGCGTCTCGGCGGTGCCGCGGATGATGTCGTTGATGCCCTCCCAGACGATCAGCACCCGCGCCCCCGCCCGGTTCAGGGCGTCGGCGTCCAGGCGGGCGAGGGCGCTCGGTCCGACGTCGTCCCGCAGCAGGCGGTTGCCGCCGATGCCGGCGTTGAGGACGCCGATCCGCCGGGCGCGCAGGCGGTCTGCGAGCCGGTCGGGCCAACGGTGGTTGGTGTCGGGGGTGGAGCCGGTGCCGTCGGTGAGGGAGTCGCCGAAGGCGACGACGCTGCCGAGTGCGGTGCCGTGCACGTCGACACCCGTGACGTAGTACCAGTGCCTGGTGGTCGCGGTGTACGCCACACCGTTCACGTCGGCGGCGTGGCCGGCGCCGTTCCGGGCGAGGTAGCTGGTCTGCAGGGCGGTGCCGTGGTCGGTGGCGGGACCGCAGTCGGTGGGGACGAACACGGTGACGAGCAGGTCGGCACCGGCCGGCACGGGCAGTCGGACGGGGTCGGTGAGCAGATCCCGGCCGGGCGGGACGGTGGTGGTGGGGGTGCCGAGGAAGGTGGCCCGGCGCAGGGTGCCGGGGACGGCGTCGGGGCCGGTACGGCGCAGCGCCACGGTGACCGCGCCGAGCCGCAGCGGCGCGGTGCCGAGGCGGTTGCTGAGCCGGATCCGCAGCGAGGCACCGCCGACGCTGAGGTGGACGACGTTGCGGATGGCCACACCGGCCCCGACGGCCGCCGCCCCGGAGGGCGCCGCCTCCCAGCTGCCGCTCCAGACCGGCCCGAGCGGCCGGCCCACGGCGCGTGAGCCCGGCACGGACGTGCCCAGGGCCGCGGCCGCGAGCACGGGCCCGGCGGGTACGGGCGCCCCCGGGCCCGGTTCAGCCCCCGCCGGACTCGCCCACGCCCCGGTCAGCGCCCCCAGCACAACCGCCGCAAGGACCCGCCCGAACCTGACCATCTACGCGCCCGCCCTTCCACTGCCCATCCGGACAGGACCGTGCCACACACCCACGCCACAACACCGGAACCCACCCCCGGTTCCACCCGCTCGGACCAGCAAAAACGAGGGAGCAGCGCCGCCGGGCTCCCGGCCGCGGGGCTCCCTGCCGGCGAGAAGTGAGCCTGGGGCTGCGGTGGTGGATGCCGGGACGGCGAGCGGCGGATGGGGCCCTGGGACGGCAGACTCCCGAGGGCGGGCCACGGCGGCGGGACGCCGGCGACGGCCCTCCTTGCACGCCGGACGGGGTCCTCCGCGAGGTGACGGCCCTCCCCGGCGACTGGGCGGGCTCCGAAGCAACGGCTCCCGGGGCGGCAGCCTCCCGGGCGAAGGGCTCCCGAACGGCGATCCGGCGTCGCGGGCTCTCAAGGGGCGGCCCCCTGAGGGCGCCACCCGGCTACGCGATTCGGGGCGGCGGGCTCCCCGGCGGCGGCCCCCCGAACGGCGCCCCCGGCGACGGGTTCCGGGGCGGCGGGCTCTCGGATCGCGGGCCTCGGGGCACAACAGCCTCCCGAACGGCGCGCTCTGGGGCAGTCGGCTCCCGAACGGCGGCCCCCGAAAGGCATGCTCCGGGTCGGCGGGCTCGCGGATCTCGGGCTCCGCGGCGGCGGCCCCCTGATCGCGGGCTGCGGGTAGCCGTCTCGCCTCAGACGGCCCGCTCCCCCGCCTTCCCTTCCGCGTCAGCCACCCGCAGGTGCTGGGCGGCGTACGAGCGCCACGGGCGCCAGGTGTCTGGAGCCGGGCTGTCGAGTGGGGGGACGTCGGGGTCGGCCAGGGCGCGGATGCGGAGGGCGGTGATGGCGGCTGGGGGGAGACCGGGGAGGGTGCGCAGGGAGTGCTCTGTGGCCTCTCGGTCGGCGCCTGGATCCAGTCGTATCGTGCCGTCGGCGAGGGCCGCGGCGAGGGTGCCGAGGGGGCCGGCCGGCTCGGCCTCGGCCAGGACCGCGGGCTCGGGGAAGAGGTGGGTGAGGGTGCCGCAGGGGGCGTCGAGGGCCTTGCCGTAGCGCCGGACCAGCCGCTCGGCCTCGTCCCGGTCGGCCAGGACCTTCACGGCGGCCTCCAGCGGGTCGACGGCGCCCGGTGAGCGGAGTCCGGGCCGCGCGGCGACCAGTGGTGCGAGGCGAGGGTCGGCGCCGAGCCGCTCGTCGACGGCGTACGGGTCGGCGTCGAGGTCGAAGAGCCGCCGCAGCCGCTGTACGGCGGTCGTGAGGTCCCGCGGGTCGGTGAGCCGCAGCCGCGCGTCCAGCCAGCCGCCCGGCCGGGTGCCACCGCCCGGCCGCTCCGTCCCGCCACGCTCCTCGACGGCGACGAGCGCGGTGCCGTACGGCAGTCGCAGGGTGCGCCGGTAGGTACGGCGGCCGGTGTCGCCGGGCACCTCCTCGACGCCCGGTACGGCCTCCAGCGCCAGCTGGTCGAAGACGGCGGCGGTCTGGTACGGCCCCCGGTACGCGAGCCGCAGCGGAATGCCGGCGCCCGGGGCGGCCCGCCGTGCGCCCCGTCCGCCGGGCGCGGCGCCCCGCACCTCGGTCGGCGTCGCGTCGTACACGGCGCGGACGGTGTCGTTGAACTGCCGCACGCTGGCGAACCCGGACGCGAACGCGATCTCGGTGACGGGCAGGGCGGTGGTCTGCAGCAGCACCCGGGCGGTGTGCGCCCGCTGGGCTCGGGCGAGGGCCACGGGCCCGGCGCCGAGTTCGGCGGTCAGCTGCCGCTGGACCTGGCGGGCGCTGTAGCCGAGCCGGAGGGCGAGCCCGGCGACGCCCTCGCGGTCCACGACGCCGTCGGCGATGAGCCGCATGGCCCGGCCGACGACGTCCGCGCGGACATTCCACTCGGCGGACCCGGGCACCGCGTCGGGCCGGCAGCGCCGGCAGGCACGGAACCCGGAACCCTGCGCCGCGGCGGCCGTCGCGAAGAACCGCACGTTCAGCCGCTTCGGCGTGACCGCCGGGCAGCTGGGCCGGCAGTAGATCCCGGTGGTGGTCACGCCGAAGAAGAACGCCCCGTCGAAGCGCCCGTCCCGGCTCCGTACGGCTTCGTATCCGCTGTCCGCGTCCATCATCACGCCTCCAGTGTGGAACGGGCGGCGAGAACCGGCTGGCGGAAATCGGACACGCAATCCTCCGCGTCCCCTTCCCGGGAGGGGACGCGGAGGCCCACACCGAACGGGCCGGCCCGGCCTCAGCTCCAGCGGCCCCGCTTGGCCTGCATCGCCGCGCGGCCCTCCGCCCCCTTCCGCTTCCAGTCCTTGCGCAGTTCGGCGCGGACCCGGGCGTCGGTCTTGGCGACGATCCACTGGTTCTCCCGGACGAGCTTGCGGTAGCTCTCCAGCCGCCGTACCGGAAGCTCGCCGTTCTCCACGGCGGCGGCCACCGCGCAGCCGGGCTCGCTCTCGTGCCCGCAGTCCTGGAACCGGCACCGCCCGGCCAGTTCCTCGATCTCGGAGAACACCTGCCCGACCCCGGTCTCGGCGTCGAACAGGCCGACGCCCCGCAACCCGGGGGTGTCGATCAGCACGCCCCCGCCGGGCAGGGCGAGCAGATTGCGGGTGGTGGTGGTGTGCCGGCCCTTGCCGTCGACGTCCCGCGCCGCCCGCACGTCCATGACGTCCTCGCCGACGAGGGCGTTGGCGAGAGTCGACTTGCCGGCGCCGGACTGTCCCAGCAGCACGGTCGTGCCGGAGCCGGCCAGCGAGGCGAGGACGTCGAGTCCGTCCCCGTGCAGGGCGCTGACGGTGAGCACGGGCACGCCCGGCGCGGTCGTCTCCACGTCCTCCACGAGGTGGCTCAGCGTCACCGGGTCCGGGACGAGGTCGGCCTTGGTCAGCACGACCACGGGCTGCGCCCCGGATTCCCAGGCGAGTGCCAGGAACCGTTCGACGCGCCCGAGGTCGAGTTCGACGGCGAGGGACACGGCGACGACGGCGTGGTCGACGTTGGCGGCGAGGATCTGTCCCTCGGACCGCTTGGAGGAGGTGGACCGCACGAACGCGGTCCGGCGCGGCAGATACGCGCGGACA
This sequence comes from Streptomyces sp. NPDC047028, assembly GCF_040644095.1. Classification (NCBI taxonomy): domain Bacteria; kingdom Bacillati; phylum Actinomycetota; class Actinomycetes; order Kitasatosporales; family Streptomycetaceae; genus Streptomyces; species Streptomyces sp. NPDC047028. Next base: position 132,792 of record NZ_JBEYVS010000016.1, on the reverse strand, counting down.
TAGCGGGGGTTGCCGCCGGGTTCGACGGCGACCCAGTCGCCGGTGCACACGACCCGCATCGGGTCGTGGGGGGTGACGAACGCGGTGTCGGCGCGGACGGTCCCGCCGGCGGTGACGACGTCGCACCGCCCACGGTCGACCCGGACGACCCGGCCGGCCAGGAGGCCTTCCCCGGCGTACGGGGCGAACTCGGACTCCCAGCCCGCGTCCCAGCCGTACGGGGCGAGCGGGTGCGAGGAAGCCGAACTCGAAAGAGAAGAGGAAGACAAGGGGTGACCCTTCACATGGGCGGCCCCGGCACCGCGCACATGGGCGCGAAAAGAGGTGAGGTCAGCCGGCGGCCACGGAGGTGGACTTGATGAACTTCCGGATGCGGGCAGCGCCCATCGCAACGACAGCCATCGGTCAACACCTCCCAGGTCACACCACGAGCAGCAACTGCACGGAGCAGCCACAGGAACGAACGCAACCCTAGCCACCCGATCCGACGATGCACCAGCGATTTTCCAGCGCACCACCTCAGCGTGGCGAGCCCGCACTGGCGCCACTGATCAGCCGAAGGCACCGAGGTGCTGCCCGGCGCGGGGACAGCAGCGCAGGTGAGGGCGTCCGGCCCGTCCGGCGCGGTGTCAGGAAGACGCGCTGGTGGCTTCGGTGGTGTGGGCTCTGTCCGCCGGGACGGCGCTGGGCACCGAAGGGTCGTAGGAGCTCGGGAACTCGAACAGGTCCCGGTCGCTGCGGTCGAGTCCGAGCCGCACCGCGCCGAGAGCCACTGCCTCCACACCGAGTTCCGAGACGCGGACCTCCGGCGGGTCGATGCAGAGGTCCTCCAAATACCGGCGGAGCGGTCCGGTGAGGGTCTCGCCGGCGCGAGAGATGCCACCGCCGACAACGACCAGGTCTGGGTTGACCGTCAGCACCATGGCGGCGGTTCCCAGCGCATAGGTACTGGCGAAGTGGTGGACGCGTTCCACGGCGGACGGTTCGCCTTCGGCGGCCGCGGTGAAGACGTGGGCGACGTCATCGCCGCCGCGCAGCGCGGTGCGGTCGGTTCCGTCCAAGCCGAGGATCGCCAGTCCCGCGATCTCGCCCGCGGCTCCGGCCCGGCCGCGGTGCAGACGCCCACCGAGCACGACGGCGGCGCCGGTGCGGTGCCCGATGAGCAGGTGGATGAAGTCGGCGCTGTCCTGTGCGGCGCCGCGCCAGTGTTCGGCGACCGCGGCCAGGTTGGCATCGTTCTCCACGAGGGCCGGGCAGTCGAACCACCGGGAGACCCTGCAGGGGCTGATGGGCGTGCGACCGAGCGACTCGGGCAAGTCGCTGACCACCACGGCCCAGTTGCCGACCGACATCGGCTGGCTCCAGCTCACTTCCATCCCTCTGGGGCAGAACAAGCTGACGGTACGCCACGACGGCGTCACCAGGTCTCAGCTCACCAACACCTCCGGAAGCGGCAGCGCGACCTGGACGGCTCAGTTCCCCGGCAACCACGGCGCCATCACGGTGAACGGCCAGTCCCGGACCGCGCAGACCACCACGGTCGACGGCAAGACCTTCAGCTATGTCACCGTCACGGTTCCGGCCGGTCAGAGCGCGACAGCCCAAGTCACCGGCTGACCATGCGCCTGGGCACTGCCGGACGAGGGCCGCCACCAGGCCCGCCGTCGCGCTGCCCGACGGACCTGGCACCCGAGCCGGCGGGGGGACCCACCGGGACGGCTGGGGCAGCCGATGGCCGAGCGGACTCCCGGCCGCGTGTGAGACGCGCTGCCGGGAGACCGTGGGCCCGTCGTGGGCGAGTCCGTCAGCACTGCCCGTCGGCGACGACGTAGTAGCCGGGTGACGTCTCGCGCAGGGTGTGCCGCACGAAGACGTTGTAGAGCCCCATGTTCTGGCCGGAGCCGTCGGCGTACGTGGTGCCCATGGTCTGGTGGGCACGTCCCGCCGCCACCTGGCCGTAGTTGCTGTCGGTGAAGCACTGGTCCGCCGGCGCACCGGTCGTGGTGGCCACGACTCCCGGTGAGGGGGTGCCGGGCCGGCCGGAGAAGTCGACGGCCGCCACGGTGTACGTGTAGGCCGTGCCCGAGGAGAGCCCGGTGTCGGTGTACGTCGTGCCGGTGACGGCCGAGGCGGTGACCTTCGTGCCGTCGCGGTAGACCGCGTAACCCGCCGCGTCCGGCACGGCGTTCCAGCTCAGGCCGGCCGAGTCGGCCGTGGTGCCGGTGACCTTCAGGCCGGTGGGCGCGGGCTGCCCGGTGCCGGTGGTGCCGTCGAGGCCGAAGAAGTGGGCCGTGTAGTAGCTGGAGCAGATGGCGTCGGGGTAGTAGGTGCCGGTCGTGCCGCACTGGTCGGTGCCGGAGCCTGGGTGGACGGCGAGGCCGTGCGGCATGCCGGAGACGGAGAACGTGGCCACTGCCGGGGTGCCGTCGGCGGCGGCGTAGATCCGCTCGGTGGTGTCGCCGGGCAGCGACTGGGTGCCGGACGGGGTCTGAGAGATGCCCCAGACGTTCGTCCAGCCATTCATGCTGTACGTCATCTCCGCCGGGTTGACGGTGGTGTCGGAGCTGCCCTGCCAGATGGCCACCCGGGGCCAGGGGCCCTCGTAGCCGGGGTGGGAGCCGCGGATCAGGTCGCCCCACTGCTGGACGGTCCTGCTCGTCGTGCCCGACGTGCAGTTGGTGTTGAAGATGCCGGTCGTGGAGCACTGGGCGGCCGGGCCGGAGTCGATCGAACCGGCGGCGAAGACGTCGGGGTAGTCGGCGAGCAGGTCGGCGGTCATGCCGCCGCCGGCGGAGAGGCCGGTGACGTAGATCCGGGCCGGGTCGACGTGGTACGTGCTCTCCGCGTACTCGATCATCTGGTGGACGGACTCGGCCTCGCCCTGGTCCCGGCCGTCGTTGGACGGGGTGCCCCAGTCGAAGCAGTTGCTGATGGGATTGGAGACCGAGGGCTGCTCGGGGAGGACGAGCGTGAAGCCGTACAGGTCGGCGTACTTGGGCCAGCCGGAGTGCGTGTAGTAGTCGTTCGCGCTCTGGGTGCAGCCGTGCAGGGCGACCACGAGGGGCGCGCCGTCCTGGATGCCGGCGGGCCGGTAGCTGTACATGTTCAGGCTGCCCGGGTTGGAACCGAAGCCGGTGACCTGGGTGAGGCCCGGGGCGGCCGAAGCGGGCGTCGTGGCGGCGGCGAGCCCGGAGAGCGGCAGGAGGAGGCCGGCTGCGAGTGCGGTGATCCTGCCGCGCAGCCGGGCACGCCGGGAGCGGTGCCGCGTGGGGAGTGTCATCGTGTACTCCTGGGTGGGGTCCGGTGGGGAGGGGCCAGGATGGCGCCCGTCCCCGGGTGCGCGTCATGTGACGGAAACCCAGTGCTGGGTGGGGAGTTGTGGGGGGTGCACCCATTGGCGCCCGGCGACGCGCGCCGGCGCCCTGCGGCACGCGGCCGCTCAGGCCTCCGCGGCGTCCAGGAGGAGCAGGCGCGCGTCCGTGGCGTCGACGACGTCCTCGATGCTGGTGCCGGGTGCCAGTTCGACGAGGTGCAGTCCGTCCGGGGTGACGTCGATGACCGCCAGGTCGGTGATGATCCTGTCGACGACACCGCGTCCGGTGACGGGCAGCGTGCACTCGCCGACGATCTTCGGGGAGCCGTCCTTCGCGGTGTGCTCCATGACCACGACGACCTTGCGGGCGCCGTGCACGAGGTCCATGGCACCGCCCATGCCCTTGACCCTCCGGCCCGGGATCATCCAGTTGGCGAGGTCACCGCCGGCGGACACCTGCATGGCGCCGAGGACGGACACGTCGATGCGTCCGGCGCGGATCATGCCGAAGGAGGTGGCCGAGTCGAAGCAGGCGGCTCCCGCCCGGACCGTGACGGTCTCCTTGCCGGCGTTGATGAGGTCCGGGTGCTCGTCGCCCTCCTCGGGGTAGGCGCCGACACCGAGGATGCCGTTCTCGGAGTGCAGAACGACGTGGATGTCGTCGGGGAGGTGACTGGGGATCAGCGTGGGCAGGCCGATGCCGAGGTTGACGTAACTCCCGTCGGAGAGTTCGCGGGCGGCGCGGGCGGCGAGCTGGTCGCGGGTCAGGGCCATCGTCAGTTCTCCTCTGCCACGGTAGTCGTCGCGGCCGTGGCGGCCGGGCGGGCGGCGCGGACGGTGCGGCGTTCGACGCGCTTGTCGGCCGGGTCTGCGAGGACGATCCGGTCCACGTAGATGCCCGGCAGGTGCACCGCGTCCGGCGGTATCTCGCCGGGTTCGACGATCTCCTCCGCCTCCAGCAGGGTGGTGCGGCCCGCCATCGCGCACAGCGGGTTGAAGTTGCGGGCGGCCGCGTGGAAGACGGCGTTGCCGTGCCGGTCGGCGGCCTGCGCGCGGACGAGCGCGTAGTCGGCGGTGATGGCGCGCTCCAGCAGGTAGCGGCGGCCGTCGAACTCCCGTACCTCCTTGGCCGGGGAGCCGATCGCGACGCCGCCGTCGGGCCCGTACCGCCAGGGCAGTCCGCCCTCCTCGACGAGGGTGCCGACGCCGGCCGGGGTGAAGAAGGCGGGGATGCCCGCGCCGCCGGCCCGCAACCGTTCGGCGAGGGTGCCCTGCGGGGTGAGTTCCACCTCCAGTTCACCGGTGAGGTACTGGCGGGCGAACTCCTTGTTCTCGCCGACGTACGAGGAGGTCATGCGGGTGATCCGGCCGGCGCGGAGCAGCAGCCCCAGACCCCAGTCGTCGACGCCGCAGTTGTTCGACACGACCTCCAGGCCGGAGGTGCCGGCCCGCGCCAGCGCGGCGATCAGTGTCGACGGGATGCCGCACAGCCCGAATCCGCCGACCGCGAGGGTGCTCCCGTCGGGGATGTCCGCGACCGCCCGCCCTGCCGATGTCGCCACCTTGTCCATGCGTTGCCTTTCCGTCCGGTCCCGGGGGACGCGTGCCGGGCCTCGTGTCGGGTCCCGGCGCTGCCACCCTCGCCAGCGGCGGCGGCACTGTCCATGTCGGCCGCCGCCATGGAACCGGGCCGGGATACGGGGCGCGGCCACATACCGGCGTCCCGGTGCCGCTCCTAGGTTCAGGGGGCCATCACCCCCCATGACCCCCTCACTCCCTCACCCCCCGTCAAGTGGCCCGTCGAACCAGGAGCTTCACCATGCGGTCCCCTCGTTCTCCCCGTTCCCACAGCACCGGCGTCCTGAGACGCGCTCCCCGCTCCGCCCCGTCCGCCCCGGCCGCCCCCTCCGCCCTGTCCGCCGTCTCCGCCCTGGCCGCGGTGGCCCTGCTGGCCGGCTGCTCGGCGGCTGGCACGGCCGGTTCGGGCGGCTCCCACGGCTCCTCGGACCCGGTGAAGGTCGGCGTTGTCTACTCCCGCACCGGGCTGCTCGCCTCCTACGGCGCCCAGTACGCGCAGGGCTTCAAGGCCGGCCTGGACTACGCCACCCACGGCACCGGCAAGGTGCACGGCCGACGCGTCGAGGTCACCTACCAGGACGACGCCGGCGACCCGGCCAAGGCGGTGGCCGAGGGCAAGGACCTGATCGGCAAGGGGTACAGGATCCTGGCCGGCACCACCGACTCCGGTGTCGCCCTGCAGATGGCGCCGCTGGCCGCGCAGAACCACGCCCTGTACATCAGCGGGGCCGCCGCGACCGACGCCGTCACCGGGATCAACCGCTACACGTTCCGCTCCGGACGGCAGTCGTACCAGGACATCCTCACGGCCGGCACGATGCTGGGCTCCCTCAAGGGCAAGAAGATCACCGTGCTCGCCCAGGACAGCACCTTCGGGCAGGCCAACGTGGCCGCGGTGAAGGCGGTGCTCGGGGCGAAGGGCGCCGAGGTCGGCTCGGTTCTGGCCCCGCCCAGCGCCACCGACCTCACCCCCTTCGCCCGGCAGACCAAGGCGGGCGCGCCCGACCTGGTGTTCGTCGCCTGGGCCGGGTCCACCGCGTCGGCGCTGTGGACCGCCCTGGACCAGCAGGGCGTGCTGGATTCGAGCAAGGTGGTGACGGGGCTGGCGGGTACGGCGTCGTACTCGGCGTTCGGGCCCGGCGCGGACAAGGTGGCGTTCCTCGCCCACTACTTCCCCGGCGCGGGGGGCAAGAACCCGGTCGAGGAGGCGATGATCAACGGGGTGACCAAGGCCGGCGGCACCCCCGACCTGTTCAGCCCCGACGGGTTCACCGCGGCGCAGATGATCGTGCACGCCATCGCGGCCGGGTCCGCCGACGACACCTCGGCCATGGTGAAGGCGCTTCAGGGCTGGTCGTTCGACGGGCCCAAGGGGCACGAGCAGATCCGCGCCGCGGACCACGCCCTGCTGCAGCCGATGTTCCGGGCCCGGCTCACCAAGGGCAAGCCGGTGCTGATGGCCACCGAGCCGGCCGCGAAGGTGGCCCCGCCCGTCCAGCACATGAAGGGCTGAGGGGTGACCACCCCGATGACCCCAAGGACAGCGGCACACCCCGCCGACCGCGGCCGGGACCACGCGACCGGCGCGACCGGCTCCCCCGCCCTGCTGCGGCTGGCCGGTCTCGGCTGGACGGTGGGCGGGGCCACCATCGTCGAGAACGTCACCCTGGACGTCCGTGAGGGCGAGTTCCTCGCGTTCATCGGGCCCAACGGCGCGGGAAAGACCTCCCTGTTCAACCTGATCAGCGGGTTGGCGCCGGTGAGCGCGGGCCGGATCGAACTCGACGGCACCGACCTCACCGCCCGGCCCCGGCACGCCCGCGCCCGGCTCGGTCTCGGCCGCACCTTCCAGACCTCCAGCCTCTGGCCGGGGATGACGGTCGCCGACCACGTCCGGCTGGCCGCCCAGGCCGCCGGGGGCGGCTCCTACCGGATCTGGCGGCGCGCCGGCCGCTACGACGGGCAGGTGGACCGGATCCTGGAGCGCACCGGGCTGCGGGGCCGCGAGCACGCGCGGGCCGGCTCCCTCTCCCACGGGGAGAAACGCAAGCTGGAACTCGCCGTGCTCCTCGTCGGCGACCCCCGGGTGATGCTGCTGGACGAGCCGATGGCCGGGGTCAGCGCCGAGGAAGTGCCCCCGCTCACCGAGCTGATCGGCTCGCTGCACCGCGACGAGGGCCGGACCGTGCTCATGGTCGAGCACCACATGGACGTCCTGCTGGGGCTCGCCGACCGGGTCGCCGTCATGCACCACGGCACCCTGCTCGCCGTGGACACCCCGGACCGCGTCATGGCCGACCCGACGGTGCAGCGGGCCTACCTCGGGGAGGCGCTGTGAGCCTGCTGACGGTACGTGACCTGCGCGTCGTCATCGGCGGGCGGCACATCCTGCACGACGTGGACCTGGACGTCCCCGCGCACGGCGTCACCGCTCTGCTGGGCCGCAACGGCGCCGGCAAGACCACCACCGTGCGCGCGATCCTCGGTCTGGTCCCGCGCACCGGCAGCGTGCTCCTGGACGGCACGGAGACCACCGCGCTGAGCACCCACGCCCTGGTGCGCCGCGGCATCGGCTACGCCCCGGAGGACCGCGGTGTCTTCGCCGCCCTGACCGTGACCGAGAACCTGCGGCTGGCCGAACGCCCGGGGGCCGGCCCGCCCGACTACGACACGGTGTACGAGCTGTTCCCCGAACTGCTGCGCAGGGGGCGGCAGTCGGCCGGCACGCTGTCGGGCGGCCAGCAGCAGATGGTCGCCATCGCGCGCACGCTGCTGAACGGCAACCGGCTGATCATCGCGGACGAGCCGACCAAGGGGCTCTCACCGAAGGTCGTCGCCGAGGTCGCCCACGCCCTGGAACGGGCGGCCGGGGCCGTGCCCGTGCTGCTCGTCGAGCAGAACCTGGCCCTGGTCCGCCGCCTCGCCGGGACCTGCGTGGTCCTGGCCGACGGCCGCACCGTGCACCGCGGACCGGCCCCCGACCTGCTGTCGGACCCGGAGGCCACGCGCCGCCTCCTCGGCGTCGGCAGACGACAGACCCCCGCCGGCACGTCGTCCCCCGGCGCCGGCCGGCCGGACGCGGGAGAGGAACGCTGATGGCCACGATCGTGCTGCTCACCGCCACCGGGCTCGGGCTCGGTGCGCTGTACTTCCTGGTCGCCTCCGGGCTGTCGCTGATCTTCGGCCTGATGGACGTGCTGAACTTCGCGCACGGCGCCCTGCTGTCGGTCGGCGCCTACGCCACCTGGTGGGCCGCGTCCGGTCACCTGCCCGGCGCGGGATCCGGCGGCGCCGGGTTCGCCCTCGCGGTCGTGTTCGGCACGGCCGTCGGCACCGTGGCGGCCGTCGTGCTCGAACTGGCCGTCGTCCGCCCGCTGTACGACCGGCCGCGCGAGCAGATCCTCGCCACGGTCGGGGTGGGGCTCGCCGTCCCCGCGCTGCTGTCCGGCATCTGGAGTGCCGACGCCCGGACCTTCCCCGGGCCGAGGGCGCTGTCCGGCACGGTGGCCCTGCTCGGCGCCCGGATCCCCACCAACCGGTTCGTGCTGGTCGGCGCGGCCCTGGTCGTCCTCGTCGCGCTGAAGGTGTTCCTCGGCCGTACCCGGCACGGGCTGGTGGTGCGGGCCGGGGTCGAGGACCGGGCCATGGTGACCGCGCTCGGCACCGACGTCCGCACGGCGTTCACGCTGGTCTTCGCGATCGGCGGCGCGGCCGCCGCCCTCGCGGGGGCGCTCGGCGGCCTGTACTTCGGCTCGGTCTCGCCGGGCCAGGGCACCTCACTGCTGGTCTTCGCCTTCGTCGTCGTGGTCACCGGCGGGATGGGCTCGGTCACCGGTGCCGCCGTCGCCGCCCTGGTGGTGGGGCTGGTCCAGCAGTTCGCCAACTACTACGCGGCCGGTGGGCTCGGCGACCTGTCGGTCGTCGTCCTGCTCGCCGTCGTCCTGCTCGTCCGGCCGCACGGACTCACGGGGAGACTCGCATGACCAGCACCCAGCTCACCGACCGGCCGGCGGCGCCGACCGCGCACGCCGCCGGAGAGCCGCCGTACCGCCGGATCACCCGCTGGTGGCCCGCCGTGCTCCTGGCGCTGCTGTTCGCCGCGCCGTACAGCGCGCTGCCCCTGCCGGGTCTGCTCGACGGGCCGATCGGCAGCCCGGGCAACCTGCAACTGCTCGGCCAGTGCCTGGTGTTCGCGGCCGTCGCGACCGGCTACGACCTGCTGCTCGGCCGTACAGGTCTGCTGTCCTTCGGTCACGCCCTGTACTTCGCCGCCGGCGCCTACCTCACCGCCGTCCTGATGGTCAGTGGCGGGCTGCCGCTCGGCGTGGCGGCGGTGCTCGGGCTGGTGTCCGGGGCGCTGCTCGCGGTGCTGCTGGGCTCGGTGAGCCTCCGGGTGACCGGGATCGGGTTCTCGATGGTGACGCTCGCGTTCGCGCAGGCCGGTTCGATCCTGGTGGCCCGGAACCCCGGTTCGCTGACCGGCGGCGAGGAGGGACTCGCGGCACCGGCGGAGCGGCTGCCGGACTGGCTGGTCGGCATCGGCCACACCGCGAACCTGTACTGGATCGCGCTCGGCTACCTCGTGCTGACGCTCGCCGTCGTGCACTGGGCGACCCACTCGCCGACCGGCCGGGTCTGGGAGGGCATCAGGGAGAACGAACGCCGGGTGGACGTCCTGGGCCTGCGCCCCTACGGCTTCAAGCTGACCGCGTTCGTCCTGTCGGGCACGCTCGCCGCCCTCGGCGGGATCGTGTACCTGCTGCTGACCGGCGGCGCGACCCCGCAGACCACCACCTCCGACTTCACGCTGTCCCTGCTGGTGATGGTGGTGCTGGGCGGCTCCGGCAGCCGCTGGGGCCCGCTGATCGGCGGCCTGCTCTACACCTGGGCCGACCAGCGCCTCGGCGACCTCGCCGGTTCGGACGCGATCGCCGGTCTGCCGCCGGTCCTGCGGGTGCCGCTCTCCCAGCCGCTGTTCCTGCTCGGCGCACTGTTCGTCGCCGTCGTCCACCTGCTGCCCGGCGGCATCGCCCGGCTGCCGGAACGCCTCCGCGGCACAGCACGGTAGGGGCGGCACCACCGCCGGGTGCCGCAAACACTTCGGGGCCCGGAGTCTCCTCCGGGCCCTTGCGCGCTACACGGTCAACAGGTTGAGCTTCAGGGCCAGTTGTAGCTCCAACGCCCGGTCCGGCTCGTTCCAGCCGGGGCCGAGCAGGGAGCCGATGCGGTCCAGGCGCTGCACCACGGTGTTGACGTGGATGTGCAGGTCGTCCTTGGCGCGGGTCAGGCTGGCCCCGCAGTCGAAGTAGGCCTGGAGGGTACGGACCAGGTCCGTCCCCCGCTGGGCGTCGTACTCCAGCAGCGGGCCGAGCACGGAGTGCACGAAGCGGCGTACGTCGTGCCCCTCGCCCAGCAGCACGCCGAGGAAGCCGAGTTCGGCGGCGGACGCGCCCTCGCCGGTGCGGCCCAGGACTCCCATGGCCCGCAGGCAGCGGCGGGCCTCGGCGTGGGCGGCGGCCAGCGCGGCCGGGCCGGACGCCGGTCCGGACGCGGCGACCGTCACCGGGGCGCCGACGAGGTACGTCAGCCGGCCGGCGGTCGTGCGCGCCACCCCGGCCGGGTCGGCACCGGCCGCGTCGGGGCCGTCGTACGGCAGCAGGATCACCGTGGTCTCGTCGTGCTCGGCGCTGATCCCGCCCCGGCCGAAGAGGTGCTGGGCGGCGGCAGCGGACAGCTTGGACCGGGTCCGGGCCGGGGCCTGGGCGACGAGCACGAGGTGCGGGTGCTCCAGGTCGGTGCCGAGCCGCCGGCCGCGGTCGACGAGTCCGGCGGGGTCGCGGTGGGCGGCGGTGAGGACCTCGGTGAGCAGCTCGCCGCGGATCCGGTTCTCCGTCTCGGTGACCGTCCGGCGCAGCAGGAGCAGCAGTGCGGTGACCACGCCGGCGCGTTCGAACAGGCGCCGGTCGGAGTCCTCCAGGGCCGGGCGGTCGAGCGCCACGAGGCTGCCGAGGAGTTCCGGCCCGGCGAGGACGGCGCACACCCAGTGGTCGCCGAGCGGGACCGCGCGGGCGGCGGCCCGGGACTCGGCGACGGCCTCGGCGAGGTCGTCGAGGCCGAGTTCGGGGCCGTCGCCGGCCTGGGCCATGCGGTGGCCGGTGGGGTCGATGATGGCGATGGCACAGCCGAGGAGTTCGCCGACGGCGGCGGCGATCTCGCCGGCGGCGCCGCCGCGCAGCACCAGGTCGGTGAGCCGGTCGTGGGCCTCCTCGGTGCGCTGCATCGCGGACGAGTGCTCCCGGATGACGGCGTTGGCCTCGGCCAGGTCGGCCAGGGCCGCGCGGGTGTCGGCGAGGGCGCGGGCGGTGTCGATGGCGATCGCCGCGTGCGCGGCCAGCGAGCAGAGCAGGGCGGTCTCGTCCGGGGTGAACGTGCGTGGCCGGCGGTCCGCGGCGAACAGCACGCCGATCACCTTGCCGCCCTCCGCCGAGCTGGAGCCCAGCAGCAGCGGCACGCCGAGGATGCCGACCAGCCCTTCCTCCCGCACGCCCGCGTCGATGGTCTCGGTGTGCAGGAAGCGCGGGTCGGTGCCGTAGTCGGGGCTGGCGTACGGCTGGGTCGTCTGGGCGACCAGCCCGCCGAGGCCCTCGCCGAGGCTGAGCCGGAGATTCTGGAACAGCGGGGAGACCGAGCCGTCGGTGACCCGCATGTAGGTGTCCCCGGCCCGCTCGTCCGGCAGGGTCAGATAGGCGGTGTCGGTGCCGAGCAGCATTCTGGCCCGGCGCACGATGGACTGCAGGACGTCGTCGAGGTCGCGCAGCCCGGCCAGGTCGCCGGCCGTCTCGAAGAGTGCGGTCAGCTCGGCCTCCCGGCGCCGGTGCTGCCTGAGCGCCCGGCGCACCCGGAGGGCCGAGGCGACGGCGGCCTCCAGCTCCGCGAGATCGTCCGGGCCCGCGCCGGCGGCGCGGGCCCGGACGTGCACGGCGGTGATGTCCTCGTCCGGGGCGCCCTCCGCGAGCAGTTCCACCAGCCGCCGCATGGCGTGCGCGACGGACCCGGCGCTGCTGGTTCCCGCGGTCCCGGCAGACCTGCCGGACCCGGTGGAGTCGGCGGACCCGGCGGACTCGGCGGAGGGCTTCTCGGTCATCGGACTTCACTCACCGGCGTCGCTCGATCACTCGGTCACTGGTTCACTGGTCGGACTTCGTTCGGCCGGACCTCGTGCGCCGGCTCCGCCTCACCGTCGACGGCGGCCAGGTCGCGGCCCCGTGTCTCACGGGCGCACAGCAGGGCGACGACGGTCAGGACCGCGGCCATCGTGACATAGACCGAGATCGGCGTGGAGTCGCCGTACGACTTGATCAGGGCGACGGCGATCAGCGGTGCGGGCGCGCCGGCGGCCACCGAGGCGAACTGGGCGCCGATGGAGGCACCCGAGTACCGCATCCGGGTGGCGAACAGTTCGGAGAAGAACGCGGCCTGCGGGGCGTACATGGCGCTGTGGAAGACCAGGCCGACGGTGACGGCGAGTACCAGTTCGGGGAACGACCTGGTGTCCAGCAGACCGAAGAAGGCCCAGGACCAGGCGCCGACGCCGACCGCCCCGACGAGGTAGACGGGCTTGCGGCCGATGCGGTCCGACAGGGCGCCGAACAGCGGGATCAGGCAGAACTGGATGGCGGAGCCGATCAGGACGGCGTTCAGTGCCGTCTGTTTGCCCAGTCCCAGGTGGTCGACGCAGTAGGCGAGGACGAATGTGGTGATCACGTAGTAGGAGATGTTCTCGGCCATCCGGGCGCCCATGGCGACCAGCACGTCCCGCCAGTGGTGGCGCAACACGGCGAGCAGGGGCGTCTGTTCGGCCTTGGTCTCGGCGCGGCGGGCCTCGGCCCGTGCCTGTGCCTCCTTGAACAGCGGGGACTCGTCGACCCGCAGCCGGATCCACAGCCCGACGCCCACCAGCACCGCCGAGAGCAGGAAGGGGATGCGCCAGCCCCAGGCCACGAACGCGGAGTCGGACTGGACGCTGGTCATGAACGACAGCACGCCGACGGCGAGGAGGTTGCCGGCGGGCGCCCCGCCCTGCGGCCAGGAGGCCCAGAAGCCGCGGCGGCGCGGGTCGCCGTGCTCGGAGACGAGCAGGACGGCGCCGCCCCACTCGCCGCCGACCGCGAATCCCTGGACGAGGCGCAGCACGGTGAGCAGGACCGGTGCGGCGACGCCGATGGTGTCGTAGCCGGGGACGAGGCCGATCAGGGTGGTGGCGCAGCCCATCAGCAGCAGGCTGAGCACGAGGAGCCTCTTGCGGCCGATGCGGTCGCCGAAGTGGCCGAAGAACAGCCCGCCGAGCGGCCGGGCGGCGAAGCCGATGGCGTAGGTGAGGAACGACAGGAGGGTGCCGGTGAGCGGATCGGTGTTCGGGAAGAAGACTTTGCTGAACACGAGTGCGGCCGCGGAGCCGTAGAGGAAGTAGTCGTACCACTCGATGGTGGTGCCGATCAGACTCGCCGCCACCACGCGGGGCAGGGCGGTCGGGCGGGCGCCGGCGCGGGGCGCGTCCGGGTGGGTGTGAGTGCCGGCCATGGTGTCACCGTCTCGGGGAGGGAGGTCGGGGAAGGGGACGTGGGGGGCGGGATCGGAAGGGGCGTGGGGAGGGGGTACGGCGGACGGGTGGAGGAGGAAGCCGTCGGGGCGCGCCGGGGGTCAGTGGGCGGTCCAGCCGCCGTCGAGGGCGAGGGAGGTGCCGGTCATGGAGCGGGACTCGGGGCGGCACAGCCACAGCGCGGCCCGTGCGACCTCGTCCGGTTCGATGAGCCGCTTGATCGCCGGGCGTTCGAGGATCACCTCCTCGATGACGTCCTGCGGGGCGATGCCGTGCGCGGCCGCCTGGTCGGCGATCTGCTCCTCGACCAGCGGCGTTCGCACGTAGCCGGGATTGACGCAGTTGCTGGTGACGCCGTGCGGGGCGCCCTCCAGCGCGATCACCTTGCTGAGGCCCTCAAGACCGTGCTTGGCGGTGACGTAGGCCGCCTTGTAGGGACTGGCGCGCAGTCCGTGGACGGAGGAGATGTTGACGATCCGGCCCCACTGCCGCTCGTACATGTGGGGCAGGGTGCGGCGGACGATGCGGAAGGGGGCCTCGACCATGACCCGCTGGATCAGGGTGAACCGTTCCGGCGGGAACTCGTGCAGCGGGGCGACGTGCTGCAGTCCGGCGTTGTTGACGACGATGTCGGCGTCGGCGGGCAGCCCGTCCACGGCGGCGGGATCGGACAGGTCCACCACCAGGGCCGTACCGCCGCACTCCTGTGCGACGGCCTTGGCCGCCTCGCCCGCCCGGTCCACGACGTACACCTGGGCCCCGGCCGCGGCGAAGGCGAGCGCGCAGGCCCGCCCGATCCCGCCGGCGGCGCCGGTGATCAGCGCGGTGCGTCCACCGAGGAAGCCGGGGTCGTGGGTTTGGTTGTGGGTGCTCTCCATGCCGGTCACCGTAGGGACCCCGGACACGGTCTCCCATGTGGGTGGCGGCCATACCGGGCGCTCGGGATGTGGCCGTCAGCTCCATACCGCCACGGGCGCGGGTTTGGTGTTCTCACGTAGGGGCACGAGCGCGCGGCGACACGGTGCGCCCGGCCCGGCCCGCGCCTCGACGCCACAGGAGATCAGGGATGACCCACACCGGCCCGACCACTCCGCCCGCAGCTCACCCCCCTGCTCCGCACGCCGCTGCTCCGCACGCCGGGTCCCGTCGGCGGGCGACGGTCTCCGTGCCGGGGGCCGAGCTCCAGAAGTCGGCGGTCCTCGAGGATCTGACCACGGTCGGCACGCTGCGGTCCGGACACACGGTCGCGGCCGACTGGGAGGGCCTGCACGCGGCGGACGACCGATGGCGGGAGCGGCACGTGCAGGTCCCGGGCACGCAGATCGACGGCTGTTTCCCCGCGGCGACCGGCCTCAACACGCACCACGGGTGGCGGCACGACGCCCAGTTCGTCCTGCGCCTGCCGGACGCGTGGAACGGCAAGCTGGTCGTCACCGCCGCTCCCGGCATCCGCCGCCAGTACGCCTGCGACCGGGTCATGGCGGACTGGCTGCTGGCCCGCGGCTACGCCTGCGCCACGACGGACAAGGGGAACTCGGGACCGGACTTCCTCACCGCCGGTGAGCGGCCCGGCGACGTCCTGGCCGACTGGGAGCGGCGGCTCGCCGAGCTGGCCGTGGCCGCCCGTGCCACCGTGCGCGCCCACTACGGCGCCGAGCCGCACCGCCTGTACGTCGCCGGGGTCTCCAACGGCGGCTACGCGACCCGGGTGCAGCTGGAGCGGCACGCCGACCTCTATGACGGCGGTGTCGACTGGGAGGGCCCGCTGTGGCGGGCCGGGGGCCCGAACCTGCTGACCCACCTGCCCGCCTTCCTCGCCCACTATCCGCGCTACCGGGACACCGGGGACCCGGCCGCGCACCGGCGGCTGCTCGCGGCCGGTCTGCCCGCCGGCTCGGAGTTCCTGTGGGCGGCGCACCACCAGGTCTACTGGGACTTCACCCAGCGCACCTACCGGGCGGTCTTCGACCCGGACTACCCGGGGCCCGGCCTGCCGCGCACCGGCACGCCGTTCGCCGGGACCGGCACGCCCGGCGGCGACGCGGACTACGACTACGCCACGCGGCCGGCCGTCGTGCGCGAGGCGGTCGCCCGGGTGTCGCTGACCGGGGCGATCGGCCGACCGCTGCTGTCGTTCCACGGCACCCTCGACACGCTGCTGCCCATCACCCTGCACTCGGACGCGTACGCCGAGCTGGTCGCGGGGGCGGGCCGGGCCGCGCTGCACCGCCAGTACCGCATCCAGGGCGGCACCCACGTCGACGGCTTCTGCGATCTGCACCCGGGCCGGCTCCGCCCGCTCACGCCCGTCTTCCGCACGGTCTTCCGGGCGCTGGAGGAATGGGTGGAGAACGGCGTCGAACCGCCGGCGGGCCGCACCGTGCCGTGGCACGAGGGAGTGGACGACACCGACATCCGCACCTGGTGACCGACCGGGCGCGGCTCGGGGTCAGCCCGTGGCGCAGGGCGCCCCGTTGAGGGTGAAGGCGTACGGCGCCCGGTTCCGGCCCTGCCAGGAGGCGAGGAAGCCGAAGGACAGGGTGCCGTGGGCGGTGACGGACCGGTTGTAGTCGGCGGCGACGGCGGTGACGCGGGAGCCGTTCTGCCGGGCGGTGGCGTCCCACATCTGGCCGACCCGCTGGCCGTCGCGGAAGGACCAGGCGACCCGCCAGTCGGTGAGCGCCCCGGCCGTGGTGACGGTGACGGTGGCCTGGAAGCCGTCGGACCACTGGCCGTCCAGGTGGTAGGAGACCCGGCAGGCGGCGGCCCCGGGGCCGGCGGAAGCGCTCGCGCGGGCGGAGGCGGTGGCGGAGGCCGTGCCCTGTGGTTCGGGGCCGGGCCCGGGCTTCGCGCGGCCGGTCGCCGTCCTGGTGGGGGTGGCGGACCGGTGTGTGACGGACGGCCGGGGGGCGGGGGCGGAGGCCCGGGAGCGGGAGGGGCTGGGGACGGGCGCGGCCTGGGAGGTGGCCGGGTCGGCGACCGGCCGGCCGGCGTCGTGCACGGCCGCGGTGTCGGCGGCGGAACCGCCGAACGGCATCAGCGACGCGCCGAGCGCCAGCGCCGACAACAGGACGGCGGTGCCCACCAGCCCGCCCAGGAGGAGCCGGTGGCGGCCCGCGCCCTCCCTCTCCTCACCAGGTTCGGGCCCGGCCTGCCCCGGCCGGCCCGCGCCGAGCCGGACCTCGGCGGCACGGCGGCGGCGCTCCAGGTAGGCGAGGGCGCCCCAGCCGATCACCCCGCCGGTCAGGGCGGCGGGCAGCCCACCGCCGTGGAGACGCAGGCAGGCGGCGGCCTCCGCGCACGGCACGCAGGTGGCGAGGTGCCGGGACAGGTCCTCGGGGGTGTCGGCGCCCGCGGAGCGGGTGACCGCGTCCAGGAGGCGGGCGTAGCTGCGGCACTCCGTGTCCATCGGGGTGTCCCGGTGGGCGCGGTGGCAGCGGTCCCGGAACAGGGCCCGGACCTCGTCGAGTTCGAGGGCGACCATGGCCGGGTCCAGGCCGAGACGGCGGGCCGCGGCGGGCAGCGGCAGCGCCTCCGCCTCGGCGAGCCACAGCAGCGCGGCGTCCCCCTCCTGCATGTCCCGCAGGCCGCGCAGCGCGACGGGCCGCCGCAGGGGCGGGCCGGTGTAGCGGGCGGCCTGCGGGGAGTTGAGCCAGAGCCGCAGGTCGGGGTCGAGCTTGTGGCCCTGGCCGCCGGCCTCCCAGGCAGCGGCCGTCTCCCGTACGGCGGTGAGCAGCTCCGGGATGACGGGCAGCCGGGTGGAGCGGCGGCCGGCTCCCCGCACGGTGGGCGCCGAGGCCGCCCGGATCTCCCGCATGCCGCGGGTGAACGCCTCCGTGGCCAGCTGGTGCGCGGTCAGCGAGCCGGACGTGCACAGGTCGGCGTAGGAGAGCACCGCGTCCCAGCACTCGGAGAACAGGGCGGCCTCGGTGGGGCCCTGAGGGGCCGGCAGGTCGGGCATGGGACTCCCGCGTCCACGAGCGAGGTCAACTCACCACAGGGAAATCGGAGTTGGAGGGACCCTCGCGGCAGGGCACAGAGCCTTTCACGTCCTCGACACAACTGACAAGCCGCGTTTCCACATCGGCTCGCCGTGCGCCGGTCTCACACCTCGGCCGGCTCCCCGGCCGTCCCGGTGGGCTCCCGCGCCGGCAGGCTGTCCATGAAGGAGCTGACGGAGAACACCGCGTTGCCGGGGCCGGGCGGGCCGTAGCCGGGGGGCGAGGACAGGCCGAAGTCGTCCATGGTCTGGCGGTAGGCCTGGAGGAGCCGGATGTGGTACTCCAGCGGCGCGCCCTGCGGGTTGGCCTTGCCGAGCGGGGTGGTGGGCTCCGGGCACCAGGTCGTGAAGCGGGGGGTGATGCCGTGCGACATGAAGAAACGCAGGCCCTCGGTGGTGGAGGCGATGGCCTCGTCGACCGTCTTGAAGCCGAACGGCTCGGCCATCTCCACGCCCGCCACGAAGTTGGGGATCACGTTGCGCGCGCCGAAGACGTCGGCGGAGTCCAGGATGCGCTTGTGCCACTCGTCGCGGCCGACGTAGCGCTCCTTGCCGGGGCAGTACATCTTGAACAGGTACTCGTCCCACACCTCGAAGTTGGGGTGGTAGATCTGCACGCCGTAGTCCTTGAACCGCTGAACGTCCGGCTTGGGCAGCGCCTGCGCGACGACCTTGCCGATCCAGCGGCCGGGGAAGCGCTCCTCGATGGCCTTGGCGTAGTGGCCGTAGAAGTCGGCCTCGTCGCGGCCGGCCACCTTCGAGGTGATGGCGCCGCCGGTCAGGGTGTAGGCGGTCGACGCCTTCTGGGTGTCGTACCGGTCGATGATCTCCAGGGCTTCGAGGACCTCGTCGACGTCCTTGACCCCTGTGTACGGCCGCCCGGCGGCCTTGTGCTGGCGCCAGTTGTGGTTGATGTCGCAGTACTGGCACTCCTCCTTGGCGCCGAAGTACTGGCAGACCCGGAAGACGGTGAGGTAGATCAGGTAGCCCCACTGGATGGTGGGGGCGACCTCCATCACGGACTTCCCGTTGGCGAGGGTGTGCCGGTAGTACTCCGGCATCGGGGGCACTCCGACGTCGGAGATCCGCTTGCCGTCGAGGTACAGGCCGAGCTGCCCGTGCTCGTCGGAAGCGACCCGGTAGGGGGACGCGGGGTTCACGCGGACGGAGACGACGGTACGGCGCAGGTCGTACGGGCCACCGGTGAGGATGATCTCCTCCGGGGGCCGGCGCAGGGCGGCCTCGCCCAGCTCGGGCAGGGTGCCGTGGTCGAAGGAGAAGATGAAGTACGACTTCGGCTTGACCTCGCCGTCCTCGTTGTCACTGAGCGCGGAGGGGTCGAAGGCGACGCCTCCGCGGAGCAGGTCCTCCTTGAAGACGGCCTCCCGCGGCACATGCGGAAAGCGCTCCATCAGATCCTCGACCAGCGCGGTGCGACTGCCCATCCGTATCTCCTCCCGGCTCAGGCGTTCACCCCTCACCGTATGCCCCTGCCCCCGGCCGGGCCGTGCCGGGTCGGGTCAAGCGCGTCAGGCGGTTCGTTCCAGCGTCGACCGGTCGACGGCATGCAGCAGACCGTCGCCCGTGGACAGTCGGCCGGCCTCCTCCACGACCGTCAGGCCGAGACGGGCCAGTTCGTTGCCCTGGGAGCCGGCGAGGTGCGGGGTGAGGACGACGTTGGGCAGGTCGAACAGGGGCGAGTCGGCGGGCAGCGGCTCGGGGTCGGTGACGTCCAGGACGGCGCTGATGCGGCCGGTGCGCAGTTCGCCGATCAGGGCCCCGTGGTCGACGAGGGCGCCGCGCGCGGTGTTGATCAGCACCGATCCGGAGGGCATCAGGGCGAGCCGGGCGGCGTCGATCAGGTGCCGGGTCTCGGGGGTGTGCGGGGCGTGCAGGGTGACGATGTCGGAGGCGCTCAGCAGGTCGTCCAGCGGCAGCAGCGGCACACCGAGGCGGGCCGCCTCGGCGTCGTCGACGTACGGGTCGGCGAGGCTCACGCGCAGGTCGTGGGGGCGCAGCAGTTCGATGAGGCGGCGGCCGATGCGGGAGGCGCCGACGACGCCGACGCGGCGGCCATGGTTGCCGGCGCCCGGGACGATGTCGCCGTGGGGGAAGGTGCGTCGGTCGCGCAGCCGGTCGCGGACGGCGAAGGTGTCCTTGCCGGCGAGGAGGATCATCGCGAGCGTGTACTCGGCCACGGGCAGGGCGTTGGCGGCGGCGGCCGAGGAGACGGCGATGCCGCGCCGCCAGAGGTCGGGGGTGACGAATCCCTTGACCGAGCCGGCCGCGTGCAGCACGGCGCGGAGCTTCGGTGCCGCGTCGAGCGCGGCGGCGCCGAGGACGGGGCAGCCCCAGCCGGTGATCAGGATCTCGGTGCGGGCCAGGGTGTCCCTCACCCGGGGGTCGGTGAAGTCGTGCGCCACCAGCGTGGGATCGATGTCCACGTAGGCGCGGAGCCGTTCGAGGAGGCCGGGCGGGAAGAGGTGCGGCACGTTCCGGGCCGTCATGGCGAAGAGTGCCTGGGGGCGGTCGGGCAAGGGCGTGCCTTCCGGCTCGGGGACACACTGACGGCGAGTGCGCCGACAGCAAGCGCTCTCTACGATAGGGCGCGGCACGGGAGAGGGTCAACGGACGCACCCTTCGCCAGCCGGACGCCCGTCGGCCGGCTTCATATGGCCCATTTCCCAACCCCTTGCAGAAGTGCCGGCCGACTCATAGCCTGACCCCCGCGCCGGTGCCCAGTGGCCCGGCCGGGACGGGAAGGACACGAGGGTTCCGTGAAGCGCACGTCACGTGACATCCGCACCGCGAACCGGTACGAGGTGCTGCGGCAGATCATCGCCGGCTCCCCCACCTCCCGGCAGGAGCTGGCGGCGGCCACGGGGCTGAGCCTGGCCACGGTCGCCACGCTCGTCGGCGAGCTGCTGGACCTGCGAATGATCACGGAGGTCGGGTTCGAGGACTCGGCCGGCGGCCGTCCCCGCGGGCTGGTCGCGGTCCACCCCTCCGGCGGCGCCCTGATCGGCGTCGACATCGCGGAGACGTACGTCCATGCCGAACTGTTCGACCTGGCGCTGAACGTGGTGGCCCGGACGGAGGAGGATCTACGGCCCGACGAGAGCCGTCCGGAGCAGGTGGCCGGCCGTGTCGCCGCCGCCGTCGGCTCGGTGACGGACCGGGCCGGGTCAGACGCGTCCCGGGTGCTCGGCGTCGGCGTGAGCGTGCCGGGCCAGGTGGACCGGGACCGGGGGGTCGTGGAGTACGCGGCCAACTGGGACTGGCACGACGTACCGCTGCTCGATCTGCTCGCCGGACGGATCCCCCACCCGCTGTACCTCGACAATCCGCTGCGGGCCTGTGTGGTGGCCGAGTTGTGGTTCGGGGCGGCGCGGGGCCGCGAGGACGCCGTGGTGGTCAACCTCGGCACCGGCGTCGGCGCCGGCCTGGCGCTGGGCGGCGGGCTGCACCGCGGGGTGAGCAACAGCGCCGGCGAGTGGGGGCACACCACCCTCGTCCTGGACGGCCGGCAGTGCCACTGCGGCAACCGCGGCTGCGTGGAGACGTACGTCGGCGCGCCGGGCATCATGCGGAACCTGCGCGAACGGGATTCCGGCTCCGCGCTGTTGCACCCGGACGACCAGACCGCGACCGTCGACGCGCTGGCGCGGGCGGCCGCCGCGGACGATCCGGTGGCGCTCGGCGTGGTCCGGGAGACGGCCCGCTATCTGGGTGCGGGCATCGCCGACCTGGTCAACCTGCTCAACCCCGAAGTGGTGGTGCTCAGCAGCTGGGTGGCGTCCCGGCTGGGCGAGCCGCTGCTCGGTGAGGTGCGCGAGGCCGTCGCCCGGCACGCGCTGCGGCGGCCGCTGGCCGCCACCGAGATCGTCCTGTCCCCGATCCCCACCGACCCGGTGTCCCTCGGCGCGGCCACGTTCGCGCTGGAGGGTGCGCTGCGGTCCGCCGGCCGGCGGACGGCCACCACCGGACGCACCGCCCCCGCGGCGGGCCGTGCCGCAGAGCCTTCGCAGACCGGTATCACCGGCTGAGCCAGGAGAGCGACCGATGACCTTGAGCACCCGTACGAGCACCGGCTACGTCGAGGACTTCTCCCCGGGCCGCGGAGCGCTGCCGCCCCGTGCCTGGTACGCGTCCTCCGACGCCCCGTCCCTCTCGCTGGGCGGTTCCTGGCGCTTCCGGCTGTCCGGGACGGCGGGCGCCGAGGACGACTCCTTCGCGGCGCAGGGCCATGACGCCGGAAGCTGGGCGGAGATCGCCGTCCCGGGCCACTGGGTGCTCCAGGGGCACGGGGCGCCCGCCTACACCAACCACGTGTATCCGTTCCCGGTGGACCCGCCGCGGGTCCCCACCGAGAACCCGACCGGTGACCACCTGCGGTACTTCGACCTGCCGGCCCACTGGCCCGCGCCGGGCGACGGGGACGCCGTCCTCCGGTTCGACGGTGTGGAGTCCTGTGCCCGCGTCTGGCTGAACGGCACGGAACTCGGCGAGTTCAAGGGCTCCCGGCTGCCGCACGAGTTCGCGGTCGGCCGTCTGCTGAAGACCGTGGACAATGTCCTGGCGGTCCGTGTCCACCAGTGGTCGGCCGGCTCGTACCTGGAGGACCAGGACCAGTGGTGGCTGCCGGGCATCTTCCGGGACGTCACCCTGCTGCACCGCCCGGTGGACAGCGCCCGGGACTTCTTCGTACACGCCTCCTACGACCACGCGCGCGGCACGGGCACCCTGCGGGTCGACTCCGACGCCGCCGGCCGCGTGACCGTCCCGGACCTCGGCATCGACGTCACGACGGGCGAGGACGTGACGGTGCCGGTCGAGCCGTGGTCGGCGGAGATCCCGCGGCTGTACGACGGCGTGCTGGACACCGGGGGCGAACGGGTGCCGCTGCGCATCGGCTTCCGCACGGTCGAACTGTCGGACGGACTGATCAAGGTCAACGGCCGGGCCGTCCTCTTCAAGGGCGTCAACCGGCACGAGTGGCACCCGGAGACGGGCCGGACGCCGGCTCCGGAGACCATGCGCGAGGACGTGCTGCTGATGAAGCGGCACAACGTCAACGCCGTCCGCACCTCCCACTACCCGCCCCACCCCGCCTTCCTCGACCTCTGCGACGAGTACGGGCTCTGGGTGATCGACGAGTGCGACCTGGAGACCCACGGCTTCACCGAACAGGGCTGGCGGGACAACCCCGTCGACGACGACCGCTGGACCCCGGCGCTGCTCGACCGCGCGGCCCGCACGGTCGAACGGGACAAGAACCACCCGTCCGTCGTCATCTGGTCCCTCGGCAACGAGGCCGGCACCGGCCGGGGCCTGACCGCGATGGCCGAATGGATCCACGGCCGCGACCCCTCCCGGCTCGTGCACTACGAGGGCGACATCGACTGCCGCGACACGGACATGTACTCGCGGATGTACGCCGGTCACGCCGAGGTCGAGCGGATCGGCCGGCACCTGGACGGCGGCACCCTCAAACGCCGCCGACTGCCCTTCATTCTCTGCGAGTACGCCCACGCCATGGGCAACGGCCCCGGCGGACTCGCCGACTACCAGCGGCTGTTCGAGCGCTACGACCGGCTCCAGGGCGGCTTCGTCTGGGAGTGGATCGACCACGGCGTCAAGGACGAACGGTACGGCTACGCCTACGGCGGCGACTTCGGGGAGGAGCTGCACGACGGCAACTTCGTCTGCGACGGCCTGCTCTTCCCCGACCGGCGGCCCTCCCCCGGCCTCGCCGAGTACAAGAAGGTGATCGAGCCGGTCGCGATCGAGGGCGACGCCCGCGGCGGCACGATCCGTGTCACCGACAAGTACGACTTCGCCGACCTGTCCGGCCTCGCGTTCACCTGGTCCTACGAGGTGAACGGCGAGTCCGTCGCCTCCGGGGAACTGGAGGTGCCGGCGCTGTCCCCCGGCGCGTGGGCCGACGTCAAGCTGCCCCAGCCGCCGCCCGCGGCCCCGGCCGGCGAGGCCCTCTGGACGGTCCGGGCCGTCCTCGCCGCCGACACGGCGTGGGCGCGGCGGGGGCATGAAGTCGCCTGGGGCCAGTTCCCGGTGTCCGCCCGCACGGTCCCGGCATTCCCGGCCCTCGTCCGCCCGGTGCGGGCCGACGGGCTGATCACCCTCGGCCCCGCCGCGTTCGACGCCCGTACCGGTGCGCTGCGGCGGTGCGGCGACGTGGAGGTGACCGGGTTGCGCCTGGACGTGTGGCGGGCGACCACCGACAACGACGACGGCGCCGACTGGCAGAAGGGCGTCCGCCTCGGCCCGCTGTGGCGCACGCTCGGCCTGCACCGCATGCGGCACCGGCTGGACGCGGTGGAGCGGGACGACGACGGGCTGACGGTACGGACCCGGGTGGCGCCCGCCGCCCGGGAGTTGGCGCTGTCGACGGTATACCGCTGGCAGTCGGACGGAGACCGGCTCCGGCTGACCGTCTCCGTCGAGCCGGAGGGCGACTGGACGGTCCCGCTGCCCCGCCTGGGCATCCGCTTCGGATTGTCCGCAGCCGACCGTGTGCGGTGGTTCGGGGGCGGTCCCGGCGAGGCGTATCCCGACACCAGGACGGCGGCGGTGGTCGGCCGCTGGGAGTCGAGCGTGGACAGCATGCAGACGCCGTACGTCCGCCCGCAGGAGAACGGTGCCCGCATCGGCGTCCGGTGGGCCGAGCTGGGCGGCCTGCGCGTCGAGGGCGATCCGGCGTTCCTCCTCACCGCCCGCCGCTGGACCACCGAGCACCTGGACGCCGCCGCCCACCGCACCGACCTGACCCCCGGCGACACCGTCTGGGTCAACCTGGACCACGCCCAGCACGGCATCGGCTCCCAGTCCTGCGGCCCCGGCCCGCTCCCCCAGTACCACCTGCACGCCGAACCGGCGGAGTTCACCTTCGTCTTCTCCGCGGCCGGCTGACCTGAGCCGCCGCGGGTCACGTCCCGCGGCGGGCCGCCCGGCGGACCGGCGTGAGGAGGGCGGCCGCGGCGATCAGCACGCAGGCGCCGCCCGCGAGCGCGGCGACCGGGGTGGTCCCGTGCTGTTCGGCCGCCCAGGTCAGGACGGCGGCGCCGACGGGGGCGGCGGAGTAGTGCAGGGTCCAGAAGGCGGAGGTCACCCGGCCGAGGAGGTGTTCCGGGGTGACCTCCTGGCGCAGGGACATGGAGCAGGTGCCGGCCATGGCGACGCAGGCGAGGAAGGCCGCGCTGAGGCCGGCCAGGGCGACGACGGGGTGGAGCAGTCCCAGTCCGGCGAAGGCCAGGCCGCACACGGTGACCGAGCCGATCCAGGTGGGGCCGAAGCCCGCCCGCCGGCGCACACGGGCGACGAGCAGGGAGCCGGCGATGCTGCCGACGGCGCCGGCCGCCATCACCGTGCCCACCGTGCCGTCGTCGTGCCCGAGGTCGTGCTTGATGTGGTAGATCACCAGGTCGTTCAGGCCGAGGGTGAAGAAGCTGAAGCCGAACAGCAGCACGGTCAGCGAGCGCAGCACCGGGTGTCGGTACAGGAAGGCGACACCGGTGCGCAGGTCCTGCCGGAGGCCGCCGGCCCCGGCCCCGGCGGCGTGCGCCGCGTCAGCCGGATTTTCGTCGGCGGTGCGGTCGTCGGCGGGGCGCGGCCGCAGTCGTACGAGGGACAGGCAGGCGGCCGACACGGCGAAGCTCGCGGCGTCGACGGCCACGGCGCCGGCGGGTCCGGTCCAGGCGGCGACCAGGCCGGCGCCGAGCGGGCCGAGGACCCCGGCCAGGGCGGCGGTGGCGTTCAGCCGACCGTTGGCCTCGGTGAGCCGGCCGGTGCCGACGAGGCCGCGGACGACGGTGACGTAGCCGACGGCGAACAGCATCCCGACGGCCTCGCAGACGGGCAGGACCGCGTACAGCAGCCAGACGCGGGCGCCGAACGCCCAGACGACGGGGACGAGGCCGTACAGGACCATGCGGACGAGGTCACAGCCGATGAGCAGGCGGCGCCGGTCGACCCGGTCCACGACGGTGCCGGCGAAGACGGCGGCGAGCACGGAGGCGACGCCGCCGACGGCGGTGAGCAGGCCCATGCTCGCCACGGACCCGGTGGCCCGGAGGACCAGCAGGGGCAGGGCGATGAGGGCGAAGGCGTCACCCAGGACGGACAGGGTCTGGGCGGCCCAGAAGATGCCGAAGTCCCGCTGTCTCCCGAGGGGCCGGGGTCCGGTGGACGCACTGCCCTTCCCGACGAACGGTTTCTTCAACAACCTCTCGTACCCCTCCGGTTGGCCGACTCCCGCGCACGCTAACAGGGCGACTCCCTAGAGGGCCTAGGATTTTCCCTGGATGTCCGAGGAGGTGACGCATGGCCCGTGCGGGGCTCACCGTCGAGCGGCTGGTCGGGGCCGCCGCCGAACTGGCCGACGAGGCCGGGTTCGAGGGGGTCAGCGTGTCCGCGCTGGCCCGGCGCTTCGGAGTGAAGGACGCCAGCCTGTACTCGCACGTCCGCAATCTCCAGGAGCTGCGCGTCCGGCTCGCGCTGTACGCGGGCGGCGAACTGATCGAGCGGATCGCCGGCGCCGTGGCCGGACGGGCGGGCAAGGACGCGCTGGCCGCGTTCGCGGGCGCCTACCGCTCCTACGCCCTGGAGCATCCGGGCCGGTACGCGGCCACCCAGATCCGGATCGACCAGGCGCTGATCGCCGACGCCCCCGCCCTGCGCCGTACCGCCGAGATCACCTACGGCATGCTCCGCGCGTACGGCCTGGAGGAACCCGATCTGACCGACGCCGTCCGGCTCCTGCGCTCCACCTTCCACGGTTACTGCGCCCTGGAGTCCGCGGGCGGTTTCGGCGCGGCCCGGGACGTGCAGGCGTCCTGGGACCGGGCGATCGACGCCCTGCACGTGACGCTGGAGCACTGGCCCCGCAGGACGTAGCGTCGTGCCATGAGCGTCACCCCCTTCGCCCGGGCGCTCGGCGCCGGGACGCTCGTCCTCGACGGCGGGACGGCCAGTCAGCTGGAGGCGGCCGGGCACGACCTGAGCGACGAGCTGTGGTCGGCGCGCCTGCTGGCGGACCGGCCGGAGGCGGTCACCGCGGCGCACCTGGCCTACTTCCGGGCGGGCGCCGACGTGGCCATCACGGCCGGCTACCAGGCCACGTTCGAGGGCTTCGCCCGGCGCAGCACCGGCCGGGCGGAGGCGGCGCGGCTGATCGCGCTGAGCGTGGAGCTGGCCCGGAGCGCCGTGGCGGAGGCTCACGCGGGCGGGGTGACGCGGCCGTTGTGGGTGGCGGCGTCGGTCGGGCCGTACGGGGCGATGCTCGCGGACGGCTCGGAGTACCGCGGGCGGTACGGGCTGGACGTGTTTGAGCTGGAGCGGTTTCACCGGCCCCGCCTGGAGGTGCTGGCCGGGGCCGGGCCGGACGTCCTGGCGCTGGAGACCGTGCCGGACGCGGTGGAGGCCGAGGCGCTGCTGCGGGCCGTACGGGGGCTCGGGGTGCCGGCGTGGCTGTCGTACACCGTGGACGGTGTGCGGACGCGGGCCGGCCAGCCGCTGGAGGAGGCGTTCGCACTCGCCGCCCCGGTGGAGGAGATCGTCGCGGTCGGTGTGAACTGCTGTGCGCCCGAGGACGTGGACCGGGCGGTGGAGATCGCGGCCCGGGTCACGGGCAAGCCGGTCGTCGTCTATCCCAACAGCGGGGAGACCTGGGACGCGCGGGCCCGGGCCTGGGACGGCCGCGTCACGTTCGGCGCGGGACGGACGGAGCGGGTCGAGGCGTGGCGGGCGGCCGGGGCGCGGTTGATCGGCGGGTGCTGCCGGGTGGGACCGGCGGGGATCACCGGCATCGCGCGCACCCTGGGCACGGGCTGAGCGTCCCGGACCCCCGGGACGTCGTTCTCACCGGCGGCGGGCGCCCACCGAGCGGCGCAGGCGGCGCATGGCGGCGGCCAGTTCGGCGCCGGGGGCGCGGGGTTCGACGGGCGGGGGCGGCGCGGGGACCCTCGGGGCGGCCGACCAGAGGGCGAGTTCCGCGTCCCGCGGACCGTATGCGGTATGCGGTGGACCGTCGTCGAAGACCCGCACCGGGTGGGTGACGTCCCACGGCTGCCAGCCGGGGTCGCCGACGGTGGCGAACCGTACCCAGGCCCCGTGCATGGCGTCGCACAGCTCCTGTGGGGCGCCGTCGCCGGCGAGTTTCGCCGACTCGGGGATGTCCCCGCTGTCGAAGACGAAGCCCAGTTCGAGGGCGTGGCAGGAGCCGAGGGCGGGCAGGCGGGACGGCCAGGCGAACTCGTAGAGGTAGGAGGTGCCGGGCCGGGCGTCGGCGAGCCGGTGCAGGGGTACGCGCAGCAGGTGGTCGGTGACCATCTGGCCGACGATCTCGGCGGTGCCGGCGTCGGGGTGCAGGGCGCGGTAGCCGCGCGGCACCTCGTGGCCGACGTGGCAGCGAGCCATGGCCCCGGCCAGGGCGACCGCGCCGAGCCGGTCGACGCGTTCCACCAGGCCGCCCGGCACCAGCCACAGCCGGTACTCGTCGCGGGTCCAGCCCATCAGCAGGTCGACGCCCCGGGCGGCCTCCCCGTCGACGATGGCCTTCAGCGGGTCGCCCGGCACCAGGTCGCCGTCGACGACGACGCCGAAGGCGGGGCCGCCCAGGACGGGACTGCTCAGCCGGCCGACCTCGGCCTGGGTGCGCAGCAGCAGACCGGGGTCCACGCCGGCGAAGGCCTCGGCTGTGGCGGGGATCTTCAGCCGGGTGGCGACGCGGCGCACCATCCGCCGCACCTTGTCCCGCGTGGACACCTCCGGCGCGCCGCTCTGCAGCACGGCCCGCCGGACGAGGCCCTGGCTCTGCGGGGCGGCGAGCAGGATGCCGGCGCTGATCGCGCCGGCGGACTGGCCGCACAAGGTGATCCGGTCGGGGTCGCCGCCGAAGGCCGCGATCGCCCGGTGGACCCAGCGCAGGGCGGCGAGCTGGTCGCGCAGGCCGGGGTTGGGCGGGGCGTCGGGGAAGAGGCCGTAGCCTTCGAGGCCGAGCCGGTAGTTGGCGGAGACGCAGACGACCCCGTCGCGGGCGAAGGCCCGGCCGTCATAGACGGGTACGGCGGAGGATCCCCTGGTCAGGGCGCCGCCGTGCAGCCAGAGCAGGACGGGGAGCCGGGCGCCGGGGCCGGGTTCGGGGGTCCACACGTTCAGGTTGAGGCAGTCGTCACCGGGGATGTCGGGGTCGGACAGGTACTGGGCGAAGGCTTCGGAGTACGGCGGCTTCGGCGCGGTCGGCCCGAAGGACCCGGCATCGCGTAATCCGTCCCAGGGCTCGGGCGGCTCGGGCGGCCGGAACCGCAGACGGCCGACGGGCGGGGCGGCGTACGGGATGCCGCGGAACACCGCGACGCCGTCCTCGTACCGGCCGCGTACGGCTCCGTGCGGCGTCCTGACCACGGGGCCGCTCTGCTCTGCCGTCATCGCCCACCAGCCCTTCGCCGTGCTCATGCCCATTCGTCCACAGCGTCGTACCGCCTGAACATATTCCCGCGCACGGGCCGTCGCGCGCCTGTCGAGGGCGGGTACGCGTACGGCCGGGCACCTCCCGCACGGGGTGCTCGGCCGACCCGGTTCAGCTCTTCGTCTGTGCTGTCGTGCTGTTCTCAGGCTTCTCCTGCTCAGTCCTCCCCGTCCTCGCCGGACGCGCCCATCAGGGCCTCCACCACGTCCACGGCGCTGCCGTCGTGGTCGCTCCCGGCGGTGCCGCTGCCGGTCTGGACGTTGGCCGTGCGGTCGACCTCCAGGATGGAGTCGGCGTTGGAGTTGTCGATCACCGTGATCAGGCCGCCGGCCGCCACCGCGGGCGCGGTGGCGGCGGCGAGGGCGGCCGCGGCGAGCACCGCGGCCGCCCCGAGCCGGGGGACGGGCCCGATACGCCTCACACGCCCACGCCCTCGGGGGTGCGCCGGCCGGGGTCGATGTTCCGCTCCAGCAGCGTCGTCGACGCCTTGACACCGATGCCGGCGGCCGGGTCCACCTGGGGCAGGCGGCCGTCGGCGGCCTTGAGACCGGCGAGCGCGCTGTCCATGGCCTCGTGCGCGGCGAACAGGCAGGGGGTGCTGTAGATCGCCACGTCGACCCCGAGGTCGGACAGTTCACCGAGGGACAGGCGCGGGGACTTGCCGCCGGCGATCTGATTGAACAGCAGCGGCTTGTCGCCGACGACCTCGCGGATGCGCTTGATCCACTCCACGCTGCGCACGCCGTCGACGAGGACGACGTCCGCGTCGGTGGCGGCGAGCATCTCGGCCCGGTGCAGGATGTCGTGCTCGTCGGTGGCGTCCGTGCGGGCGACGACCACCAGGTCCCTGCGGGTTTCCAGCACCCGGTGCAGCTTCTCCAGGTACTCCTCCAGCGGCAGCACCTGCTTGCCGTCGGCGTGGCCGCAGCGGCGAGGCCGCTTCTGGTCCTCCAGGATGACGCCGGAGGCGCCGATCCGTTCGAGCCCCTCGACGACGTGGCAGGCGACCTCGGGGTCGACGTAGCCGTCGTCGATGTCGACCAGCAGGTGGTGGTGCGGGAACGCGCCGCGCAGGCGCTGCACGAAGGCCACCATGTCCGGCCAGGCGATGAACCCGATGTCCGGGAGTCCGTAGTACGAGGCCGCGAAGCCGAAGCCCGAGACGAACATCCCGTCGTAGTGCTTGGCCGCGATCGACGCCGAGTACATGTCGTACACGCCGATCAGCGGTGTGGTCCCGGGCCCGGCGATGCTGTCGCGCAGCTGGTTTCCGTGAGTCAAGGTCCGGCTCCTCCTGTGGGTGGGTGACGTGCGGCGGGGGCCGCACGTCTCGACGCCCTTTACCAAGCCAAGAGCATCTCTAGATATTCACGTGACCTTCTCCTCGCGCGAGCTTTACTCACCCCAATGGCGCAGCCGATTCACCGCAGAAACGTCACGCGGGGGAACCGTACGGTCCGGGCCGCGGGACCTTGTTCGGCCGTTCGGGTCACGGCGTCCACCCCGAGCCGGTAACACTGTGCGCATGAGTGATGGCTGGAAGCGACAGTTGGACGCGCTGCACGAGGAGTTGGTGCGCCGGGACGACCCGGCGGCCTGGGTGCGGGAGGTCGACGCGGTCGAGGCGTCCCTGCGGTATCCCCATCTCGCGCTGCGCGGGCCCGTGTTCGGGATCGCGGTGCTCGATCCGGCGCGAGGGCCGCGCTGGAGGCTGCTGAAGCCGGTGACGGACGGCATGCCGCAGATGGCGCGGGACGGCCTGAACTCACACCTGTGGTTCACCGCCAAGGACGAGACGGACGACCCCGGCGTACGACGGGAACTGCTGGACGCGGTCGCCGTGCTGGAGCGGCAGCCGGCCGACGAGATCGAGGCGTGGGGGGTGCGCTACCGAGTGGTGCGGGCGGACGAGTTCACCCGGGTCGGCGAGGACGGACTGGAGCCGCCCCGGCCCACGGACCCGGAGCCGATGGAACGCTCCTGGGACGGGCGGAGCCGCTCGGGTCCCCTGCGGGACGCCGGCTTCGTCCTCGATCCGCGGGTCACGGACGGCCCGGCCGCGGGCGCGCTGAAACTGGGGCTGCGGACCTTCTCCTACATGGGCGAGCGGTTCCCCGCGGACGTCCGCGAGGACTCCGAGCGGGCGGTCGTCAGTCATCCCGAACTCGTGCTGCTGCCGACCGCTTTCAGCGTGGCCGAGCGGGGCGGGGACGGCGACTGGCAGCCGCTCGGCGCACTGATGCCGACCCCGCACGACGCCCGGCACATGCTGTACGACGGCATGAACGAGATATGGGCGATGCTCTACGAGTACGACGCCGCCCGGAAGGCGCGGTACGCGGAGGCGGCCGCGGAGTACCGGGCGCTGGAGCGCGCCGACGAGTTCCGCGTCGACGACCGGGTGTTCCGGATCTGCCGGGTCCAGCGGATGCTGCGCGTCGGCCCGGACGGACCGGAGACACCCCGACCCTCGGACGTCGACGAGTACGGTCCGATGAAGATGCACCCGACCATGCACGAGGACGGCACGATCGTCCACGACTGACCGGATCGGCTCAGTGGGCGCTCAACCGGCGCCCTCGGGCACGCTGTTGTCGGGTGCGCCGCCCCCCGGCGGGAGGTCGCCGCGCTGCACCGGTACGCCGTCCGTGAAGTCCGGCCGGGGATCGGGCAGCAGGGCGGCCAGCTCCGCGGCGGAGGGGCGGTGGACGGCCCGGGCCGCCGCGCGCAGCACCGAACGCGGAACCTTCTCGCCCCGCAGGTGGACGACCCGGCCCTTCTCCGGCATCACGCACTCCTCGTCCGCGGGGCAGTCGGCGGGGGCGGGCGGGACCCGGTCGACGTACAGGGTCAGTACGGTGCCGTCCCCGGCGGTGTACGAGACGGAGAAGCCGTCGTCACCGTTCACGCCGACGGACTGGCGTGCCGGGGTGTAGCCGGACACGTCGGTGACGTACACCAGCTCGGGCGCGACGCCCAACGCCCTTACCCGGGCGTCGACTTCGGCCTGATCGGGGGTGGCGGACGCGCCGGGCCCGGAGGCGGGGGCCGAGGGGGCGGGGGCGGAGGGGGCGCCGGCCGGCGCCCGGCCGGGGGTGCCGTCGGCCTTCTCGGTACCGCAGGCCGTGAGCAGCACGGGCAGGAACAGCAGAGGCAGGACGCGCACGGTACGGATCATGCGCCCCAGGATGCCGTACAGGTGTTCCAGGGCGGAGGTGCCGGTCAGACGTACCGGGTGAGGAACTGGGCCGCCAGGCTGGTGGCGGAGACCACGACCCACAGGCAGCCGCCGAGCAGCAGCGGGGCGGGGCCGGTGCGGCGCAGCCGGGCCGGCTCGGTGGACAGGCCGATGGCCGACAGGGCCACGGTGATCAGGAAGACCGCGAGGGTGCCGAGCGGGCCGTGCGCGGCGGCCGGGACGAGTCCGGCGGTGTTGGCGGCGGCCAGGACGAGGAAGCCGACGAGGAACCAGGGGACCAGGCCGCCGATCCGCACGGGGCGGGCGGGGGCCGTCCCGGCTGCGGCCGGGGCCGTCTCGGGCGCGTTCGCGGTCGGGGCCGTCTGCCCCGCGCTCGCCGTCGCCGCCGCGCTCGCCGCTGCCTCCCGCTGGGCGCGGCGGCGGGTCAGAGCCGCGAGGGCCAGGCAGACCGGGATGATCAGCAGGGTGCGGGCCAGCTTGACCACGACCGCGTAGTTCGCGGCCGGACCGCCGTAGGTGGTGGCGGCGGCGACCACCGACGACATGTCGTTCACGGCCGTGCCCGCGAACAGTCCGAAGGCGTGCTGGCCCATGCCGAGCAGATGCCCGAGGACGGGGAAGGTGAGGACGGCGGCGATGTTGAAGACGAAGATGGTGGACACGGCGTACGCCACCTCGGCCTCCGCCGCGCCGATGACGGGGGTGACGGCCGCGATCGCCGAGGCGCCGCAGATGCCCGTGCCGACGCCGATGAGGGTGCGCAGGTCGCGGACGATGCCCAGGCGGCGCCCGAGCCAGTAGGCGGCCCCCAGACAGGCACCGAGGGTGACGATCATGACGGGCAGGGAGCCGACGCCCACCCGGAGCACCTGGCCGAGCGACAGTTGCGCGCCGAGGACGACCACCGCGGCCTGGAGCAGTTGGCGTCCCGCGAACGCGACGCCCGGCCGCAGCCGCTCCCCGGGGCGCACCGCGAGTGCCACCAGCACGCCGAGCACGATGCCGGTCACCGGGCCGCCGACCACCGGGACCAGCCGCCCGGCCCAGGTGGCGACCGCGGCGATGCCGACGGCGAGGGTGAGGCCGGGGAGGCGGGTCGTGGCCGCGCGGACGGCGCGGCCGGCGGGGCCCGAGGTGAGCCACGGAGTGACGGCCGGGCGGGGGTTGACGTCATGCATGATCACCACTGTGGTGGCCCGCGGGCGGCGGCTGTAGCCCCTGATCGGGCAAGAGGTCATAGCGACACCGCATGACCTAGTCATGACGTGGGGCTGTGAGTCATACCGTGGGCCTGTGACAGAGACTTCCGCCTCCCTCCCGCTCCGCACCCCCGACCTGGAGTCGCTGCGGCTGCTCGTGCTCGTCGCCGACCTGGGGAGCCTCGGCCGGGCGGCCGAGCGGCTGCGGATCTCGCAGCCGTCCGCGAGCCGCCGGCTGTCGACGCTGGAACGCGGGCTCGGGCTGGTGCTGGTCGACCGGACCCGCCGGGGTTCCCGGCTGACGCTCGCGGGGCAGCTCGTCGCCGGGCACGCGCGCCGGGTCCTCGACGAGCTGGACGAGCTGCTCGCGGGCGCGGAGAAGCTGCGCAACCGGCGGGAGGCCGAGCTCCGGGTCGCCGCGAGCCTGACCATCGCGGAGTATCTGCTGCCGGTCTGGATCAGCACGCTGCGGGCCCGGCGGCCCGAGCTGTACATCGGGCTGCAGGTGACCAACAGCGAGCACGTGCCGGGGCTCGTGGAGTCCGGGGAGGCCGACATCGGGTTCATCGAGGGGCCGCGGCTGGCGCGGGTGATGTCCACCCGGCAGGTCGCCGAGGACCGCCTGGTGGTCGTGGCCGACCCCGGTCACCCCTGGGCGCGCCGACGCGAGGCGCTGTCCGCGCGGGAGCTGGCGCGCACCCCGCTGGTGCTGCGCGAGAGCGGTTCCGGCACCCGGCAGACCCTGGACCGGGCCCTGCACCTGGCCGGCTGCGACCGTGCCTGGCCCCTGGTCGAACTGGGCTCCACGGCCGCCGTGCGCGGCGCGGTCATCGCCGGCACCGGACCGTCGGTGCTGAGCGAACTGGCCGTACGCGGCGACATCGCCGAGGGCCGCCTGGTCGCGGTGGACGTCGCCGGCATCGACCTCACCCGCGAACTACGAGCGGTCTGGCCAACGGGCCGCCGCCTGGTGGGCCCGGCGGCGGAACTGGTGACGGTGGCCCGCGAGGCGGCAAGCACCGCCCGGGCACCACGCGGGACGTAAGGAGCCTGCGGCCCCCGACCGGAGGGACCGCGCCGCCGGCCCGGCACCGGGGCAGCGCCGGCCCGGGACCGCCCACGTGCGCCCGGCGCCGGCCCTGGGCCGGGGGACCGAGCCCGCGCCGCCGGGTCTGCCCGGGGCGGGGAGCCCGGAGGAAAGCCGGACCCGGTCACGGACTGCGGAGTGCCGAGCCGTCACCGCCAGGTCCGCCCGGGCCGGGGAACTCGGAAGAAGCCCGGCCCCCGCCCACCACTACGCACCGGCGGGCGCCGAGCCGTCGCCGCCGGGCCCGCCCGGGCGGAAGCCCGGAGAAAGGCCGCCCGCGGTCCCCCGTCACGAGCCAGGAGGCGTCGAGCCGTTGTCGCCCGGTTTGGCCGGCGTGTGGGAGCCGTGGTGGGGGGAGGGGTGGCGGGGGTGGGTGCGGAGGCGGGCCGTGACGTCCTCCGGGGGGAGGAAGCGGGACCAGCGTTCGGGGAATTCGGAGGGCATGTCGGGGTCGTCGGGGTCGGCCTCGCGGGCCGCGGCGGCGCGGGCGACGTACTCGGCGACCTGCGCCTCCCGCAGCCGCTCGTTGGTCGCGCGGGCCGCCGCCGTCGCGGCGGCCGGCCAGACCCGGTCGATGGCGGCGTTCACCGCGGCCCCGACGAGCACGGCGAACGCGGACATGCCGATCCACAGCAGTACGGCGACGGCGGCTGCCAGGGACCCGTAGATCGTGGCGCCCTCGATGGTGGCCGTGAGGTAGATGCGCAGCAGGAAGCTGCCGAGGACCCACATGGCGAGGGCGACCAGCGCGCCGGGCACGTCCTCGATCCAGGGCGAGCGGACCGGGACGGACACGTGGTACAGCGTGGTCAGGAAGACGATGGACAGGACGATGACGACGGGCCAGTACAGCACCTGGACGACCGTCTCCGACCAGGGCACGATCCGCACCACGGCGTCCGGCCCGGCCACCATCAGCGGCAGCGCGATCGACCCGATCAGCAGGGCCACGATGAACAGCAGGAAGGCCATGATGCGCGTCTTGACGATGCCCCGGACGCCGTCGAGGCCGTACATGACGGTGATGCTGTCGATGAAGACGTTCACCGCCCGGGACCCGGACCACAGGGCGAACAGGAAGCCGATGGAGATGACGTCGGGCCGCCCGCCCTTCATCACGTCGTGCAGGATCGGCTCGGCGATCTCCTTGACGCCCTTGTCCGACAGGACCGTGCGGGACGCGTCCAGGAGATTGTTCTCCAGGCTCTTGATGGTGTCCGCGCCGGTCCAGGCGTCGACGTAGCCGAGCAGCCCGATGAGGCTCAGCAGCAGCGGCGGCACGGACAGCAGCGTGAAGAACGCCGCCTCGGCCGCGAGCCCCAGGATGCGG
This sequence comes from Streptomyces sp. NPDC047028, assembly GCF_040644095.1. Classification (NCBI taxonomy): domain Bacteria; kingdom Bacillati; phylum Actinomycetota; class Actinomycetes; order Kitasatosporales; family Streptomycetaceae; genus Streptomyces; species Streptomyces sp. NPDC047028. Next base: position 97,002 of record NZ_JBEYVS010000016.1, on the reverse strand, counting down.
TACTCCACACAGGAGTTGACGGTGTCCTTCAGCAGCAGCCAGGCGGTCCTGCGCTTGGAGACGTTCCGGTAGAGGGCTCGGGCCCGGTGGAGCCGGCCGGCGGGCCGCTCTGGGGATTCACTTGCTGGCTGCACGCCCTAACGGTATCCGCCGTACCGGGCCGCTCTCACCTCCCGGGGGCCGCTCCCCGGGTCCGGCCGCCGCCGTGCCCGGCGCGGTGCGGGGCCGGGCGGTGAGCCCCGCCGTCCCGGGTAGGTTCAGCGGCATGGCAGGCACCTCCACCCACACCGTGACGAACCAGCCGCCCCCACTGTCCGGCTACGACGTGTTCGGCGCCGACCGCGCCCTCGTCGAGGCGGTCGAACGGCACCTCGGACCCGGCCCGGCGGACGCGGCCCACGAGGAACTGTCCGCGCTCGGCCGGACCGCCGGTTCGGCGCAGGTGCAGGAGTGGGCCACGCAGGCGGACGCGCATCCGCCGCGGCTGCGCACACACGACCGCTACGGCCACCGGATCGACGAGGTCGAGTTCCACCCGGCCTGGCACCGACTGCTCGGCAAGGGCGTCTCGGCGGGGCTGACCGGCGCCTGGAGCCGGCCCGGCGGGCATGTGCGCAGGGCGGCCGCGTTCCTGGTGTGGTCCCAGGTCGAGGCGGGCACCTGCGGTCCGCTGTCCATGACGCACGCCGCGGTGCCCGCGCTGCGCGCCGACCCGGACCTGGCCGCCGAGTGGGAGCCGCGGCTCGCGTCGACGGTCTACGACCGTGAGCTCAGGCCGGCCGTCCGAAAGCCCGGCGTCCTGGTCGGGACGGGTGTGACGGAAAAGCAGGGTGGCACCGGCACCGTCACGGCCCGCCCGCTCGCCGAGGACGGCGCCTACGCGCTCACCGGGCAGCGGTGGCTGTGCCCGGCGCCCATGTCGGACGCGTTCCTGGTCCTGGCCGACGCCCCGGGCGGCCCGACCTGCTTCCTGGTGCCGCGCGTGCTCGCCGACGGCAGCCGCAACGTCTTCCTCCTCCAGCGGCTCAGAGACCTGCCGGGCAACCGCTCCAACGCCTTCGCCGAGGCCGGCTTCCACAGCACCTGGGCACGCCGGGTCGGCGAGGAGGGGCATGGGAAGCAGGTCCTCGCCGGGACGGCCGCCGCAGCCCGGCTGGACCGCGCGCTCGGCTCGGCGGGCCTGATGCGGCAGGCCGTGGCGCGGGCGATCCACCACTGCACCCACCAGGAGGCGTCCGGCGGACGGCTCGCCGATCAGCCGCTCGAGCGCAACGTGCTGGCCGACCTCGCGCTGGAGTCGGAGGCCGCGACGGCGCTCGCGCTGCGTCTGGCGGCGGCCCACGACGACGACGGCGAGCAGGAGCGGGCGTTCCTGCGGCTCGCGGTGCCGGCCGCCAAGTACTGGATCACCAAACGGTGTACGCAGGTCGCGGTCGAGGCGGCCGAGTGTCTGGGCGACGACGGCTGCGCCGAGGAGTCGGGACTGCCCCGGCTGGTGCGCGGGGCTCCGCCGAACTCCCTCTGGGACGGCGCCGGGAACGCCCAGGCGCGGGACGTGCTGCGGGTGCTGCGGCAGGACCCGGCCGCACTGGACGCCTGCCTCACCGAGATCGGCCGCGCCCACGGCGCCGACCACCGCCTCGACCGCGCCGTGAGAGCCCTGTTCACCGAACTCGCCGACCTGGACGGCATCGAGCCCCGCGCCCGCCGCCTGGCCGAACGCCTCGCCCTGATCCTCCAGGCATCCCTCCTGACCCGCCACGCCCCGCCCGAGGTGTCCGATGCCTTCTGCGCCTCCCGCCTCACCCCGGACCAGGGCGCCACCTTCGGCACCCTGCCAAGTGGCCTGTTCCAGAAGGAGATCGTCGCCCGAGCAACCCCCACCTGTTGATTCCGGCCCCCGTGTCCGCCCCAAAGGGGCGCGGGGAACTGCGCGACAAGTCACGACGCACCGTCAGCCGCGACACAACAGCACCACGCACCCGGAACCGCGAACCCGGCCGAAGCCAACAGCAGGGGTGGTGCTGCGCCGACACGGCACCACCCCCGCCCCTTGGGCCCCTTGGAGGCCAAGAAACGCCGCCCGTGGGCGGCGTCGTGGTCAAGTCTCGGCCACCCCGCGACGGTCCACCAGGGTTGCAGGGGGTTGCAACTTGTTGGCGTGCGTGCGCGGAGTGTGTGCCTCCGGCATGCTCCAAAAGGCACTATGGGAGGAACAGTCGGACCGGAAACCGCCGCCCGGACGGCTTGACAACTCAGACTCTCGACGTCCTTCCGGGAGGACACCAGTGGCGAAGTCGCCGATGAACGTGGCGCGTCTGGCCGCCGTGGACGCGGCGCGGGCGGCGCGGATGCTCAGCGAGGCGCGGGACGCGACGCTGTCCGGGCACCGTGCGCGGATCGCGCCCCGGCCGGTGATCGAGCAGTCCTGGGGACGGATGCTGCGCGGCGGCGTCGACCCCGAACACGACTTCAGGTCCGGTCTGCTGCCCCTGGAGGAGGTGCGGCGCCGGCGGGAGGAGTCACCGCTGCGGCATGTGCTGCCGGTGCTGCGCGAGGGTCTGCTTTCGGTCGCCGACGTCGCCCAGCACATCATGGTCGTCGCGGACGCGGACGGCCGCGTGCTGTGGCGGGAGGGGTCGGCGCAGGTGCTGCGCAAGGCCGACGGGCTGGGATTCCGACTCGGTGCGGACTGGCGGGAAGACGTCGTCGGCACCAACGGGGTGGGCACGGCGGCGGTGGTGCGCCGGCCGGTGCAGGTGTTCGCCGCCGAGCACTTCGTGCGCTCGCACGCCTCGTGGACCTGCTCGGGCGCCCCGATCACCGACCCCAGGGACGGCCGGCTGCTCGGCGTCGTGGACGTGAGCGGCCCGCTGGAGACCATGCATCCGGCGACCCTGGCGTGGGTGGACTCGGTGGCCAAGCTCGCCGAGGCGCGGCTGCGCGAGTTGCACGTGGGCTCGCTGGAGCGGCTGCGGGCGGTGGCGGCGCCGGTGCTGGCCCGGCTGGGCGGCCGGGCGCTGGTGGTGGACGCCGATGGCTGGACGGCGGCGGTGACGGGGATGCCGTACGTGGCGCGGGTCGCGTTGCCCAAGTCACTGCGCCCCGGCTGCCACTGGCTGCCCGCGCTCGGCTCGTGCACGGTGGAGCCGCTGGCCGGCGGCTGGCTGCTGCGGACGGCCGACGAGGCGCCGGCGGGGGACTCGACCCGGATCGCGCTGGACCTCTCGCGGCCGCACCGCGCGGTGCTGACCGTCTCGGCGCCGGCGGGGTCGTGGTCGCGTGAACTCAGTCCCCGGCACGCCGAATTGCTGTATCTGCTGGCCGCGCGCCCCGGGGGCCGTGGGGCGTCCGCGCTGGCGGAGGACCTTTTCGGAGATGCGTCCCGGACGGTGACCGTCCGGGCGGAGATGTCCCGGGTGCGGCGGTATCTCGGGGCGCTGCTACAGCATCGACCGTATCGTTTCTGCGAGGCGGCGGAGGTCGAGGTGCTGCTGCCCGGCGACGTGCGTGAGCTGCTGCCGCGGTCGACGGCGCCGGCGGTGGCGCGGGTCCGGGCGGGGCGTCCGTAAGAGTGTCTTCCGCATATTTGCGGGGTCTTGGCCACCCGCGGCCTCTTGCTGCCGTAGCATCCGGTACGGGCCTCCCCACCTGTTCCTCGGTCAACGTAACCATCACCAGGCGCAGTTGGTCCCGCCCCGGGAGGAGACATGAAGCATCGCGGCAGACACCGCCGGCGCAGGCGGGGCGCAGCGCTGCGCGCGGCCCTGGCCGGGACCGCGCTGGCGCTCACCGCGGCGGCCACGCTGATCAGCGCCTCGCAGGCCACGGTGCCGGACGACCCCGGCGCGCTGAAGCCGCTGACCTCCCGGGCGGACACGGCCGCGCTGCGGCTCCGGGAGCATCTGGTTCCCGCCCGCACGCTGGACCGGCTGGCCTCCTCGATGGGCCGTCCGGTCGGGGTGGACACCGTCCTGCGCGGCGCGGACCGCAGCCTGCGCGAGGCGGCCGACTGCGGTGCCGGGGACCGGGCGTCGCTGCCCGTCACCCCGGCCGCTACGCAGGCGTACTGCTGGGACCGGGCCGACGCCGCGGCCACGGGCTGGCGTCCCGCGTCCGTGACCACGTCCGCGGACGCCGACGACGACGGCGCCTGGGGATCCCACCGGGTCGTCCTCAGCGGCTGGACGCACAGCACCACCGACGGCCCGGCCGCGGAGCGGGGCCTCGCCCGGGTCGCCGTCGTCGACGCGGACGGCCCCACCCGGCTCGCCTACGACTGGGTGCTCCTCACGGTCCCGGTCGACGGCGGCCGGAACTACCAGGGTCTGGTCTCGCGGATCTCCGGAATGGTCTGGTACCAGGACAAGCTGCTGGTGAGCACGGCCACCGGCAGCGCCGACGCCCTCTACGTCTACGACCTGAACCGCATCCAGCGCACCTCGGTGGACGGGCCGGCGATCGGCCGGGTGCGGGGCGGCTGGTCGGCCGACGGCTACCGGTACGTGATGCCCGCCGTGGGGTCGTACCGCGTCCCCGCGGCCCGCTGCTCCCCCGCCGGGTCCCCCTGTCCGGGCGCGCTGGCCCTGGACCGCGGTTCGGCGCCGGCCGGTCTGGTCGCCGCCGAGTGGACGGCGCCCGGCGGTCCGAAGCGGGCCCGGCTGTGGCGGTACGCGTTCAGCACGGACCGCGCGCGCGGCGGTCTGCTCGCCGCGGACGCGGCCGGGCGCGTGGACGCGGTCGAGGCGTACCGGACGCACGCGGCGGGCATCCGCGGCGTACTCAGCGAGCGGCGGCCCGGTGCCGCCCACCCGGACTGGTACGTCGGCCATCTGCCCGGTTCCTGGCAGGGGCACGGCAGCCTGTGGCGGCTGGGCACTGGCGGGGCGACGGCGGCCCGCTGCGGCTCGGACTCCTCCCACCACTGCTGGGCGCTGTCGGGCGGCTCCCTGTCCTACGCGCCCGGGACGGGCGAGGTGTGGTCGGTGTCCGACCGGATGCTGTTCTCGGTGCCGCTGACCGCGATGGACGCGTCCCTGCACTGAGCACGGGCGGTCGCCGGGCAGGGCTCGGGTGTCCGCGTGCCGGTCCGCGATCGACAGACGGGTGGGACGGATGATTCCCTGGCCCGCATGAGCAGCGTCCCCGTCACCACCTGGTCCCTGGAGCAGACCTCCCCGGCCGACCTCCTGCCGGCCGCCGCGCCGGGGGGCGACGTCCGCGTCGTCCGCGGTGAGGTCCCCTCCCCCGAGTTCAGCCGGTTCCTGTACGCCTCGGTCGGCGGGGACATCCGCTGGACCGACCGCCTCGGCTGGAGCTACCCGCGCTGGCAGGAGTACCTGGAGCGGCCCGGGGTGGAGACGTGGGTGGCGTACGACCGGGGCACCCCGGCCGGGTACGTGGAGCTGGAGGCGCAGGACGAGGGCGTCGTGGAGATCGTCTACTTCGGCCTGATCCCCGCCTTCCGCGGCCGGCGCATCGGCGGCCACCTGCTGTCGTACGGCGCCGCCCGCGCCTGGGACCTGGCCGAGCGGTGGCCCGGCCGGACGCCGACGAAGCGGGTGTGGCTGCACACGTGCAGCAAGGACGGCGAGTTCGCGATGGACAACTACCTGCGGCGCGGCTTCACTCTGTTCGACACGAAGGTGGAAGCGGAGCCGGACGTACCGGCCCCGGGGCCGTGGCCCGGAGCGTGAGACGCCACGGGCGCGGCCGACCCTTCCGGAACGTGACCCACACCACCCTGTCTCATCATTCAGAATAGTTTCGTCCAGATACTGGACGACGGTGGACTGGCCAGAGATCCCCGTGCCACGCTTCCGTCATGCCTGGAACTGGAATTGCCTTGGTGAGTCGGCGGCACGTCGACCTCGGCCGCATGTCCAGCGCCATCTGTCCGGCGAGCTGACCGCACCAGCACCGCCGCTTCCCCCGCATTCACTCCCTGCTGCGCAATGACGCGCACGCCTGCCCGCGTGCGCGTCATTGCGCAGGTCAGATTCGCTTTCCGCCTGTCCCGAAGGACTAACACCATGGCCGCCAGCCCCCAGAACCCCGCTGCCACCGCGCCGCGCCGCAAGGTGAGCCGTCACCGCGGCGAGGGTCAGTGGGGCGTGGGACACCTGACCCCGCTCAACGGCGCCGAGCAGTTCAAGAAGGACGACGACGGTCTCAATGTGCGGACACGCATTGAGACGATCTACTCCAAGCGCGGCTTCGACTCCATCGACCCCAACGACCTGCGGGGACGTTTCCGCTGGTGGGGTCTCTACACCCAGCGTCGCCCCGGCATCGACGGCGGCCGCACCGGTCTGCTGGAGCCCGAGGAGCTGGAGGACTCGTACTTCATGATGCGGGTCCGCGTCACGGGCGGCCGGCTCACCACCGAGCAGCTGCGGGCCATCGGCGAGGTGTCGGAGACGTACGCGCGGGGCACCGCGGACATCACCGACCGGCAGAACATCCAGTTCCACTGGGTCCGTATCGAGGACGTGCCCGCGATATGGGACCGCCTGGAGTCGGTCGGCCTGTCCACCACCGAGGCGTGCGGCGACTGCCCGCGCGGCATGCTCGGCTCCCCGGTCGCCGGGGTCGCCGAGGACGAGATCATCGACGGCACCGCCGCGCTGGACGAGATCGCCCGCCGCTACATCGGCGACCCGCGCTTCTCCAACCTGCCGCGCAAGTACAAGACGGCCGTCTCGGGTTCGCCGCTGCTGGACGTGGCGCACGAGATCAACGACATCTCGTTCGTCGGCGTGGTCCACCCCGAGCACGGCCCCGGCTTCGACCTGTGGGTCGGCGGCGGCCTGTCCACCAACCCCAGGTTCGGGGTGCGGCTGGGCGCCTGGGTGCCCGAGGCGGACGTGCCCGAGGTGTGGGAGGCGGTCACCTCCGTCTTCCGCGACTACGGCTACCGGCGGCTGCGCACCCGGGCCCGGCTGAAGTTCCTGGTCGCCGACTGGGGCGCGGAGAAGTTCCGCCAGGTCGTCGAGGACGAGTACCTCGGCCGCAAGCTGACCGACGGCCCCGCGCCCGAGATGCCGGCCCAGGCCTGGCGCGACCACATCGGTGTGCACCGCCAGAAGGACGGCCGCTTCTACGTCGGGTTCGCCCCGCGGGTGGGCCGTATGGACGGCTCGCTGCTCACCAAGGTCGCCGCGCTCGCCGAGGACCACGGATCGGGACGGGTGTCCACCACCGTCGAGCAGAAGATGATCATCCTGGACGTGCCGGCGGACCGGGTCGACTCGCTCGTCGACGGCCTGGAGGCGCTGGACCTCCGGGTCAGCCCCTCGCCGTTCCGGCGCGGCACCATGGCCTGCACGGGCATCGAGTTCTGCAAGCTCGCCATCGTGGAGACCAAGGAGCGCGGCAGCGAGCTGATCGACGACCTGGAGCGGCGGCTGCCCGACTTCGACGAGCCGCTGACCATCAACATCAACGGCTGCCCGAACGCCTGCGCCCGCATCCAGACCGCGGACATCGGTCTCAAGGGCCAGCTCGTCACCGACGCCGACGGCAACCAGGTCGGCGGCTACCAGGTGCACCTGGGCGGCGCCCTCGGCCTGGAGCCGTCGTTCGGCCGCAAGGTCCGTGGCCTGAAGGTCACCTCGGAGGAGCTGCCGGACTACATCGAGCGGGTCCTCAAGCGCTTCCAGGCGGAGCGCGAGAACGGCGAGCGGTTCGCCGCCTGGGCCGCGCGGGCCTCCGAGGAGGCTTTGTCATGAGCGAGCGGGCGGCGCCCTTCTACTGCCCCTACTGCGGCGAGGAGGACCTGCGTCCGGGCGAGCAGGGGCCCGGCGCCTGGGAATGCGTGGCGTGCAACCGGGGCTTCGCGCTGAAGTTCCAGGGCCTGCTGGCCCGGGGGCTCGCGGCAGCCGACAACGGAGGGGACGACCGGATATGACGACTGCTCAGCAACCGCGCACCAACGACGAGTTGAAGGCACTTGCCGAGCAGGCGGGCCGTGACCTGGAGGACGCCTCCGCGCTGGAGATCCTCCAGTGGGCGGTGGACACCTTCGGCACGGAGTTCTGCGTCACCTCCTCCATGGAGGACGCCGTGGTCGCGCACCTCGCGTCCCGCGTGCTCGGGGGCGTCGACGTCGTCTTCCTCGACACCGGCTACCACTTCCCGGAGACCATCGGCACCCGGGACGCCGTGGAGGCCGTGATGGACGTCAACGTCATCACCCTCACCCCGCGGCAGACGGTGGCCGAGCAGGACGCCGAGTACGGGCCGAAGCTGCACGACCGGGACCCCGACCTGTGCTGCGCGCTGCGCAAGGTCAAGCCGCTCGAGGAGGGCCTGACGGCCTACCGGGCGTGGGCGACCGGGCTGCGCCGCGACGAGTCCCCGACCCGGGCGAACACCCCGGTCGTCGGCTGGGACGAGAAGCGGCGGAAGGTCAAGATCTCCCCGATCGCCCGCTGGACCCAGGACGACGTGGACGCCTACGTCGCCGAACACGGCGTACTGACCAACCCGCTGCTGATGGACGGCTACGCGTCCGTCGGCTGCGCCCCCTGCACCCGCCGGGTCCTGGCGGGCGAGGACGCGCGGGCCGGCCGCTGGGCCGGCCGTGCCAAGACCGAGTGCGGGCTGCACGGATGACGGCCGCACGGACGACGACCCACCCCCACCAGGAGAACCACGTGACCACCGGAGCCACCGTCTGGCTCACGGGTCTGCCGAGCGCCGGCAAGACCACCATCGCGCACGAGCTGGCCGGCCGGCTGCGCGCCGAGGGCCACCGCGTCGAGGTGCTCGACGGCGACGAGATCCGCGAGTTCATCTCCGCGGGCCTCGGCTTCAGCCGCGAGGACCGGCACACCAACGTGCAGCGCATCGGCTTCGTCGCCGAACTGCTCGCCCGCAACGGCGTCCTCGCGCTGGTCCCGGTGATCGCGCCGTACGCGGACAGCCGGGACGCGGTCCGCAAGCGGCACGAGGAGAACGGGACGGCGTACGTGGAGGTCCACGTGGCCACCCCGGTCGAGGTGTGCTCGGTGCGTGACGTGAAGGGGCTCTACGCCAAGCAGGCCGCCGGCGAGCTGTCCGGTCTGACCGGCGTCGACGACCCGTACGAGGAGCCCGAGACGCCGGACCTGCGGATCGAGTCGCAGGACCAGACCGTGCAGGAGTCCGCGGCGTCGGTGTACGCCCTGCTGAGCGAGAGGGGACTGGCATGACGACCGTCGCGAAGGTCGAGGAGGGGACGGGAAGCCCGTACGCCCTCTCGCATCTGGACGCGCTGGAGTCCGAGGCGGTGCACATCTTCCGCGAGGTGGCCGGCGAGTTCGAGAACCCGGTGATCCTTTTCTCCGGCGGCAAGGACTCCATCCTGATGCTGCACCTGGCGCTGAAGGCGTTCGCGCCGGCGCCGGTGCCGTTCACGCTGCTGCACGTGGACACGGGGCACAACTTCCCCGAGGTGCTCCAGTACCGGGACCGCACGGTCGCCGAGCACGGGCTGCGGCTGCACGTGGCCTCGGTGCAGGACTACATCGACCGCGGGGCGCTCAAGGAGCGTCCGGACGGCACCCGCAACCCGCTGCAGATCGTCCCGCTGACGGAGAAGATCCAGAGCGAGAAGTTCGACGCGGTGTTCGGCGGCGGCCGCCGGGACGAGGAGAAGGCCCGCGCCAAGGAGCGGGTGTTCTCCCTGCGCGACGAGTTCTCCCAGTGGGACCCGCGCCGGCAGCGCCCGGAGCTGTGGAACCTCTACAACGGCCGGCACGCCCCCGGTGAGCACGTGCGCGTGTTCCCGCTGTCCAACTGGACCGAGCTGGACGTGTGGCAGTACATCGCCCGCGAGAAGGTGGAGCTGCCGCAGATCTACTTCGCGCACGAGCGCGAGGTGTTCCAGCGGAGCGGCATGTGGCTGACCGCCGGCGAGTGGGGCGGCCCGAAGGACGGCGAGACCGTGGAGAAGCGGCAGGTCCGCTACCGCACGGTCGGTGACATGTCCTGCACCGGTGCCGTCGACTCCGACGCCGACACCATCGAGAAGGTCATCACCGAGATCGCCGCGTCCCGGCTCACCGAGCGCGGCGCCACCCGCGCCGACGACAAGCTCTCCGAGGCCGCGATGGAAGACCGCAAGCGCGAGGGGTACTTCTAGACATGAGCACGACCACGACCGAAGCGCTCCCCGAGACCACGCTGCTGCGGTTCGCCACCGCCGGTTCCGTCGACGACGGCAAGTCCACCCTCGTGGGCCGGCTGCTGCACGACTCCAAGTCGGTCCTCACCGACCAGCTGGAGGCCGTGGAGCGGGCGTCGGCGAGCCGCGGCCAGGAGGCCCCGGATCTCGCGCTGCTCACCGACGGCCTGCGGGCCGAGCGGGAGCAGGGCATCACCATCGACGTCGCCTACCGCTACTTCGCGACCCCGCGCCGCCGGTTCATCCTGGCCGACACGCCGGGACACGTGCAGTACACGCGGAACATGGTCACCGGCGCCTCCACCGCCGAGCTGACGGTGATCCTCGTCGACGCCCGCAACGGCGTCGTCGAGCAGACCCGCCGGCACGCGGCCATCGCCGCGCTGCTGCGGGTGCCGCACGTCGTCCTCGCCGTGAACAAGATGGACCTGGTCGACTACCGGGAGTCCGTGTTCGCCGCGATCGCCGAGGAGTTCACGGCGTACGCGACCGAACTGGGCGTCCCCGAGGTCACCGCGATCCCGATCTCGGCGCTGGAGGGCGACAACGTGGTGGAGCCGTCCGCCACGATGGACTGGTACGGCGGCCCGACCGTCCTGGAGCACCTGGAGACCGTCCCGGTCAGCCACGACCTGGCGCACTGCCACGCCCGGCTGCCCGTGCAGTACGTGATCCGGCCGCGCACCGCCGAGCACCCCGACTACCGGGGCTACGCGGGCCAGATCGCGGCCGGCACCTTCCGGGTCGGCGACGCGGTGACCGTGCTGCCGTCCGGACGGACCACGACGATCTCCGGCATCGACCTGCTGGGCGAGCCGGTCGACGTGGCCTGGACGACGCAGTCGGTGACGGTCCTGCTCGCGGACGACATCGACGTCTCGCGCGGCGACCTGATCGTGCCGACGAAGGACGCCCCGGCCACCACCCAGGACGTGGAGGCGACCGTCTGCCACGTGGCCGACGCCCCGCTGACCGTCGGGCACCGGGTGCTCCTCAAGCACGGCACGCGCACGGTGAAGGCGGTCGTCAAGGACATCCCGTCGCGGCTCACGCTGGACGACCTGTCGCTGCACCCGCACCCGGGTCAGCTCGTCGCCAACGACATCGGCCGGGTGAAGATCCGTACCGCCGAGCCGCTGCCGGTCGACTCCTACGCCGACTCGCGCCGCACCGGCTCCTTCATCCTGATCGACCCCGCCGACGGCACCACGCTCACCGCGGGCATGGTCGGCGAGTCGTTCGCCGCCCCGGACCCGGTCAAGGACGAGTCCGACGACGACGGCTGGGACTTCTGACATGAACTCCCCGGACTTCTACTCGCTGTTCGCCAAAGAGGGCGGACGGGTCGGCAGCGGCGCGGTGGGCGCCGGGCAGGGCGGCACCGGGCGATGTGCGCGGTGACGTACGCGCATCGCTCGCGCGCCCTCACCCCCCACCGCCGTAGACCTGCCGACCTCCCGGCCACGACCTGAGACGGTCCGTGACCGCCGGGCCGACGAGAGGAATCCCTCCCGTGCCTGCCTCGACCGCCCTCCGCCGCACGCTGGCGGCCCTGACCGCGCTCCCCCTGCTCACCCTCGCCGCCTGCGGCTACGGCTCCCAGGCCAAGACCGACGACACCGCGAAGATCGCCGCGGGGGCGAAGAAGACCGACGGGCTCGGCTCCGTCAGGATCGGCTACTTCGGCAACCTGACGCACGCGACCGCGCTCGTCGGCCGGGAACAGGGCCTGTTCCAGAAGGAACTGGGCGCCACCAAGGCCCAGTACGCCGTCTTCAACGCCGGGCCCTCCGAGATCGAGGCGCTCAACTCCGGCTCCATCGACATCGGCTGGCTCGGCCCCTCCCCGGCGATCAACGGCTACACCAAGTCCGCGGGCAAGGACCTGAAGATCATCGGTGGTTCGGCGTCCGGCGGGGTGAAGCTGGTCGTGAACCCGAAGAAGATCTCCTCCCTGAAGGACGTCAGGGGCAAGCGGATCGCCACCCCGCAGCTCGGCAACACCCAGGACGTCGCCTTCCTCAACTGGGCGGCGGAGCAGGGCTGGAAGGTCGACGCGCAGACCGGCAAGGGTGACGTCACCGTCGTCCGCAGCGACAACAAGGTGACCCCGGACGCCTTCAGGTCGGGGTCGGTGGACGGAGCGTGGGTGCCGGAGCCGACCGCGTCCCGGCTGGTCGCCGAGGGCGGCAAGGTGCTGCTGGACGAGGCCTCGCTGTGGCCGGACAAGAAGTTCGTGATCACGAACATCGTCGTACGGCAGGGCTTCCTCAAGGAGCACCCCAAGGCCGTCGAGGCGGTGCTGCGGGCCTCCGTCGAGGCCAACAAGTGGATCAACGCCAACCCGGAGAAGGCGAAGGCGGCGGCCAACAAGCAGCTGGGGGTCGACTCCGGCAAGCCGCTGTCCGCGGACATCCTCGACCCGGCCTGGCAGTCCATCCGGGTCACCGACGACCCGCTGGCCGCGACCCTGCGCACCGAGGCGGACCACGCGGTCAAGTCCGGTCTGCTGGACGAGCCCGACCTCAGCGGGATCTACGACCTGACGCTCCTCAACAAGGTCCTCAAGGCCGACGGCGCGAAGCCGGTGGACGCCGCCGGACTCGGCTCCGACTGACCCAGCCCCTACCAGTTCCCAGGAGGTGACGACCATGGCCACGACTCTCGCCAAGGCCGACGAGGCGGTCGACTGCGCCGCCCGCCTCGAGCACGTCTCGAAGTCGTATCCCGGACCCGGTGGGCAGCAGCTCGTCCTGGACGACATCAGCCTCGATGTCGCTCCGGGTGAGTTCGTCACCCTCCTGGGGGCCTCGGGCTGCGGCAAGTCGACGCTGCTGAACCTGGTGGCGGGCCTGGACCGGCCCACCGCCGGGTCCATCACGACGGACGGCCGGCCGGCGCTGATGTTCCAGGAGCACGCCCTGTTCCCCTGGCTGAGTGCCGGAAAGAACATCGAACTCGCCCTGAAGCTGCGGGGCGTTCCGAAGGCCGAGCGGCGCGGCAAGGCCGAGGAGCTGCTCGAACTCGTGCGGCTGAAGGGCGCGCACGGCAAGCGGGTGCACGAGCTGTCCGGCGGCATGCGCCAGCGGGTGGCGATGGCGCGGGCGCTGGCCCAGGAGAGCAGCCTGCTGCTGATGGACGAGCCGTTCGCGGCGCTCGACGCCATCACCCGGGACGTGCTGCACGACGAACTGACCCGCATCTGGGCGGAGACCGGCGTGTCCGTGCTCTTCGTGACGCACAACGTGCGCGAGGCCGTGCGGCTGGCCGAACGGGTCGTGCTGCTGTCCTCCCGTCCGGGCCGGGTGGCCCGCGAGTGGCGGGTGGACATACCGCAGCCGCGCCGTATCGAGGACGCCCCCGTGGCGGAACTGTCCCTCGAGATCACCGAAGTCCTGCGTGGGGAGATCCGCCGCCATGGCCAGCACTGACACGACGACCGCCCCGGACGCCGGGAGCGTGGAGGCGGGCCTCGACGCGCTGGAGACCACGCAGTCGGGCCGCACCCCCTGGCGGAAGACGTTCGTCGACAAGATCGTGCCGCCCCTCACCGCCATCGTGGTGGTGCTGGTGGTGTGGCAGGGCCTGATCAGCTTCGGCGTGGTCGGCGACCCCACGAAGCTGCCGTCGCCGGGCGCGGTCTGGCACGCGCTGCGCCGGGACTGGCTGCAGGGCACCCTGCTCGGCTACATCTGGACGTCCGTCTCGCGCGGACTCCTCGGCTTCTGCTTCGCGCTGCTGATCGGCACGCCCCTCGGGCTGGTCGTGGCCCGGGTGAAGTTCGTCCGCGCGGCGATCGGGCCGATCCTGTCCGGCCTGCAGTCCCTGCCGTCGGTGGCGTGGGTGCCGCCGGCGGTGATCTGGCTGGGCCTGAACAACTCGATGATGTACGCGGTGATCCTGCTGGGTGCGGTGCCGTCGATCGCCAACGGCCTGGTGTCCGGCGTGGACCAGGTGCCGCCGCTGTTCCAGCGGGCGGGCCGCACCATGGGCGCGACCGGGCTGAAGGGCACCTGGCACATCACGCTGCCCGCGGCGCTGCCCGGCTACGTGGCCGGCATGAAGCAGGGCTGGGCGTTCTCGTGGCGGTCGCTGATGGCGGCGGAGATCATCGCGAGCTTCCCCGACCTGGGCGTGGGCCTCGGCCAGCTGCTGGAGAACGCGCGGACCGCCAGTGACATGGCGATGGTGTTCGAGGCGATCCTGCTGATCCTGTTCGTCGGCATCGCCATCGACCTGCTGATCTTCAGCCCGCTGGAGCGGTGGGTGCTGCGCAGCCGCGGTCTGCTGGTGCGGGGCTGACATGGCCGCCCCCGTCCTCGTCGTCGTCGCCCACGGCAGCCGCGATCCGCGGCACGCCGCGACGGTGCACGCCCTGGTGGAGCGGGTCCGGTCGCTGCGGCCGGGCCTGCGGGTGGAGACCGGGTTCCTGGACTTCAACGTGCCGTCCGTGCCGGCCGTGCTGGAGTCGCTCGCCGCGGACGGCGTGCGGGACGTGGTCGCGCTGCCGTTGCTGCTGACGCGGGCGTTCCATGCCAAGGCGGACATCCCGGCCGTGCTGCGGGCGGCTCCGGCTCGGCTGCGGATCCGGCAGGCCGAGGTGCTCGGCCCGTCCCCGCTGCTGCTGGCGGCGCTGGAACGGCGGCTGTACGAGGCGGGGCTGACGCCCGCCGACAAGTCCTCGACCGGGGTCGTGCTGGCCTCGGCGGGGGCGACGGACCCGGAGGCGGGCGCGGTGATCGCCGACATCGCGCGGGAGTGGTGGCGCACCGGTTGGTGTGCCGTGCGACCCGCGTTCGCCTCCGCATCTCTTCCCCGCACCGAGGACGCGGTGCGGGAACTGCGGGCGCTGGGCTGCGAGCGCGTCGCGGTCGCCCCGTACGTGCTCGCGCCCGGCTTCCTGCCGGACCGGATCGCGCGTGGCGCGGCCGGGGCGGACGTCCTGGCCGACGTGCTCGGCCCGGCACCCGAGGTGGCGCGGCTGCTGCTGCGCCGCTACGACGAGGCGAGCCGGCCGGCGCTGACCGCGCTCGGCGCCTGAGCCCCGGGCGCCCGGGTGGGTCACAGGGCCAGCATCTGGACCAGTTCCCGGGTGTAGGCGAGGCTGCCGGTGCCGGCGGCCGCGCCGATCGTGACGGCCTCCAGGGCGGTGCGGATCTTGCCGCGGTTGGGCGGGTCGCCGTCCTCCGCGGAGAGTTCGGCCTCACCCTGGATGATCTCGCCGTACCGGACGAGCCCCGGGTACTCGGCGCGCAGCGACTTGAGGAGACCTCCGGTGAGGTGGAGCAGCGCGTCCGGGTCCGGGTGGTGGCCGTTGGTGGGGTTCCCGTGGAAGTTGTAGGTGCTCATGTCCTGTTCTCACTCCTGGGCCGGTGGGCCGTCTGGACGGGCGAGGTGCTGGAGCCGCGGGCGGTGCCGATCGTACGGGTCCGGCGGGAGCGCCCGAGGCGGTTTCACCTCTTACGGTCCGCTCGCGCCCGGGAACACGCGGAGAGGGCCGAAAATCGCCACCCGTACGAGTGAACGGACCGCATTGGCCGTGCGGTTGGGGACGACCCGTGCACCAGTGTGGAGCCGCCTCGTCCGCGCGGCACCGGGGCCCGGGGCCGACGCCGCCGGCCCGCCGGGTGGTTGGTCGGGACGCGTGCGCCCGCGGTCCGGCGCTCCCCTGTGACGTCGGACCGCGGGCGGCTCTTCGTTCTGCGTCTGCCGCGGCCCGCGCGTCACACGTGGGGACCGGTCAGCGCGTCGCAGGGGCGGTAATCGGCCATGTACGGCGGGTCAGTCGAAGCGGAGGGCGCCGGTGCGGGTGCGCTTGAGTTCGAAAACGTCCGGATGACGGGCCAACACCCGGAAGCTGTCGAAGAGTTCGGCGGCCTCCACGCCGCGCGGGATGGCCCGCAGGACGGGGCCGAACCACACGGTGCCGTCCACGTGGATCGTGGGTGTGCCCACGTAGTGGCCCGTCTCCGGCTCGGCGCCCGCGTCGTGGCTGCGGCGCACGGCCTCGTCGTACGCCGGGTCGTGGGCGGCGCCGGCCAGGTCCGCGGGGAGTCCCAGCTCGGCCAGGGAGCCGGTGACGACCTCGTCGAAGTCCTTGACGCCCTGTTCGTGGATCCGGGTGCCGAACGCGGTGTACAGCTCGCGCAGGACCGGTGCGCCGTGACGTTCCGCGGCGGCCGCGGCGACCCGCACCGGGCCGATCGAGCGGTCCACCAGGTCCCGGTACCAGTCGGGCAGGTCGTTGCCCGTGTTGTGGAGGTACAGGCTCATGACGTGGAAGCGGAGGTCGAGCGGGCGCTGCCGTTCGACCTCCAGCATCCAGCGGGAGGTGATCCAGGCGAAGGGACAGGCGGGGTCGAAGTAGAAGTCCACCCGGGTCGGCTCTGCGGTGGTGTCGTTGCCGCTGGTGGTGTTCGCGTGCGTCATGGCACCGACGTTAGTCGACCGGTGGACCGGAGTCCCGGCCCAATTCTCTCCCTTACGACTGGGCCAATTCTGTCAGTCTCCGGCGTCGGCGACCTCGATCCCCATCTTCCGCAGCCGCTCCGGCTCCGCGACGATGTCGATGCCGGTGATCCGCGTGCCGTCCGCGGAGAAGGTGAAGGCCAGGGCCAGGCGCACCCTGCCGTGCGGGGCCATGACCAGACCGAAGTCGCCGTCCAGCAGGGCGAGTCCGGTGTGTCCGGCGCGGATCGCGGCGCGCGAGGCGCCACGGGCGACCGACTCGGCGCCCCGGACCGTGACCGGTTCGCCCGCGGGGGCGGCAAACGCGTCGGCGCGCAGCACCACGTCCGGGTCGAGCAGGGCGACCAGGGCGGCGAAGTCACCGCCGCGGGCGGCGGCCAGGTAGGCCTCGACGGCCGCCCGGCGGCGCCTCGTGTCCGCTCCGGGCGCGGGGGTGCGGCCCCGGACGCGGCGGCGGGCGCGGCTGGCCAGTTGCCGGGTGGCGTCCGGGGTCCTCTCGATCACGGACGCGATCTCGTCGAAGGGCACGGCGAACATGTCGTGCAGCACGAAGGCGACCCGCTCGGCCGGTCCGAGGGTGTCGAGGACGACCAGCAGGGCGACGCCGACCTCGTCGGCCAGCAGTGCCTCCCGGGCCGGGTCGCCCGCCCCGGCGGCCGGGGCGGGCGCGGTCGCCGCCGCGGCCTGGGGCTCGTAGGCGTCGACGAACTCCTCGCGCCGGCTGCGGCGGGCGCGCAGGTGGTTGAGGCAGACGCGGGTGACGATGGTGGTCAGCCAGCCGGTGAGGTTCCCGATGCCCTCGGTCCGAGCCTGCTGGGCGCGCAGCCAGGCGTCCTGCAGCGCGTCGTCGGCCTCGGCCGCCGAGCCGAGCAGCCGGTACGCCACGGCCGCGAGGTGTGCCCGGTCCGCCTCGAACCGCTCCGCCAGCCGCGCCATGTCCCCCGTGATGTCGTCCACCGTGTGTGTCACTCCCCTGTGTCCCGGCGCGCGGATGCGCGGCCCCCCATGATCCAGGAAACGCGCACGGGCGGCAGGGAGTTCCGCGGCACGGGCCGGTCGCGGCGGCCGGCGGGCCGTCACGCCGGCGGAGCGGTCAGCTCGATCAGTTTGAGGACGGTGTTCCAGTTGCGGGAGGTGGCGACGACGCCCTTGGCGGGAGGCCGCCGGGAGAGGAGTTCGGCGAGCTTGGAGCGGCCGAGACCGTCAGGGGCGTAGAGGTAGAGGCAGCGGTCGCCGAGGCGGAACTCCTCGGGGAGGTGGGCGGCCTGGTCGATCCCGGCGAAGCGCTCGGGGCCGACCGGGTCGGAGAAGTAGGTGACGTGCAGCTGCTTGGGCTGGAGGTCGGCGGCCGGGAAGGGGCAGTCCTCGGCCACCGCCCGCAGATAGGCGTGGTCGCGCACGATGACGTCGACCGTGAAACCGAACCGTTCCTCGATCGCCGTGGCCAGGCCGGCGGCCAGGGACTCCTCGTCGCCGTGGTCCGACGGGCCCGGGGTGAAGACGGCCTGGCCGCTCTGCAGGTGGGTGCGTACGCCGGTGTGGCCGAGGCCGGTCATCAGCTCGCGCAGGTCGGCCATCGGGAGTTTTCTGCTGCCGCCCACGTTGATTCCGCGCAGCAGCGCCGCATAGGTCGTCATCCGCTCACCATAGAGCGGCCGTCGTGCCCCGTGGGGGTGGGCACGACGGCCGGGTCCCCGGCGTGCGGGACTCCGCGAAACTCTGACGGATGCGGAGGGCGCGGATCAACTCCTACACGCAGCTGTGACTTGTTCAACAAGGTTTCGTAATCACAAAGTGGATCTCTGTCGGCGGAACGGACACCCCTATACGCGGCCCCGAGAACCGGCGATAGATGTAAGGGACCCCCATCATCCTCTGCGGTGAGGTGGCGGCACCCCACTTCGTCGAACAGCAGGACGAGACGTCCGGATCGTGCCCGTAGCGTCGTGGAGGAGCAAGCGAAGACGTGGCGGCAGGGGGCCGTCACCGCACACGAGGGGGCAGGCCCGTCATGGGGAACGAGGACGTGCGGGTGCGGGGACTGGCCGCCCGCGCCGGCGGCTGGAGCGCCCGGCACCGCTGGGCGGCCGTCGGCATATGGGTGCTGTTCGTCGTCCTGGCGATGGGGCTCGGCTCGGCCGCGGGCCGCGTCGACGTGGACGAGAACAACCAACTGAAGGGCGAGACGCACACCGCCGCCCAGATCATCGACGACGCCGGGATCAAGGAGCCGGCCGGGGAGACCGTGCTGATCGAGTCCACGGACGGCGCGGGGAAGGCCACCGACGCCGGCTTCCGGGCCGCGGTCGCCGACGTCGTCAAGGCCGTCGAGGGCACCGGCAAGGTCACCGGCGTGACCTCGCCGTACGACACCCACACCATCTCCCGTGACGGGCGCAGCGCGCTGGTCCAGTTCGACATGCGGGGCGACGCCGACACGGCCGCCGACCGGGTCCAGCCGGTGCTGGACGCGGTAGCCGGGGTGCAGAAGGACCACGCCGGCCTGCGGATCGCGGAGATCGGCGGGGCCAGCATGAACAAGCAGTACCAGGACGCCTTCGGCAACGACTTCCAGCAGGCCGAGTACTCGGCGGTGCCGGTGGCCTTCGGCATCCTGCTGGTCGCGTTCGGCGCGCTGGTGGCCGCGCTGCTCCCGGTGGGCCTCGCGATCACCGCGATCATGGCGACGATGGGCCTGATGGGTCTGGTCAGCCATGTACAGCCGATGAGCGACACCGCCAACTCCGTGATGCTGCTGGTCGGCATGGCCGTCGGCGTCGACTACTGCCTGTTCTACCTGCGCCGGGAGCGTGAGGAGCGGGCCGCCGGACGGGACGCGGGCACGGCGCTGCGCATCGCCGCCGCCACCAGTGGCCGAGCGGTCATCGTCTCCGGTGTCACGGTGTGCGTGGCGATGGCGGGCATGCTGTTCACCGGGCTCGCCGAGTTCGAGGCGATGGGGCTGGCCTCCCTGATGGTGGTCGCGGTCGCCATGGTCGGTTCGGTCACCGTGCTGCCCGCGCTGCTGTCGCTGCTGGGCGAGCGGGTGGAGAAGGGCCGGCTGCCCTTCCTGGGCCGTGGGCGCCGCCGTTCCGGCGGGAGCGGGGAGAGCAGGTTCTGGACGGCCGTGCTGCGCGGCGTGCTGGCCAAACCGCTGGTGTCCGTGCTGGTCGCGGTCGGCGCGCTGCTCGCGGTCGCCGCGCCCGCGCTGGGCATGAAGACCCAGCAGCTGACCCTGGACCAGGAGTTCGGGAACTCGCTGCCGATCGTGCAGACCTACGACCGGCTCAACGCGGCCTTCCCCGGCGGGTCCGAACCCGCGCAGGTCGTCGTCAAGGCCAAGGACGTCAACGCCCCGGAGGTGCGGCAGGCGCTGGCCGACTTCAAGAAGCAGGCGATCTCCTCCGGTGCCTCGCGCGGCCCGGTCACCATCAAGCTGCACGACGCGCAGAACGTCGCCGTCGTGTCGGTGCCGCTGGTCGGCGGGTCCGACATGGACCGGGCGGTGAAGAGCCTGGACACGCTGCGCGACGACGTGCGGCCGGACACGCTCGGCAAGGTCGACGGCGTCCAGGCTCCGATCACCGGCCAGGTCGCGGGCAACCACGACTTCAACGACCAACTGCTCGGCTCGGTCGTCCCGGTCTTCGTGTTCGTGATCGTCTTCGCCTTCCTGCTGATGCTGGTGTCGTTCCGCTCGCTGACCGTCGCGATCACCTCGATCGTGCTGAACCTGCTGTCGGTGGCGGCGGCCTACGGCATCCTCGTCGCCGTGTTCCAGCACGGCTGGGGCGCCTCGCTGGTGGGCGCGGAGGGCGTCGGCGCGATCGTGACCTGGCTGCCGCTGTTCCTCTTCGTGATCCTGTTCGGCCTGTCGATGGACTACCACGTGTTCGTGGTTTCCCGGATCCGTGAGGCACGGGCCCGGGGCCGCTCGACGCGGGACGCCATCCAGCACGGCGTGGTCACCACGGCCGGGGTGGTCACCAGCGCCGCCGTCATCATGGTCGCCGTGTTCGCGATCTTCGGCACGCTGTCGATGCAGTCCATGAAGCAGATGGGCGTGGGACTGGCGGCAGCCGTCCTGATCGACGCGACCGTGATCCGGGGCGTGCTGCTCCCGGCGGTGATGGCGCTGCTCGGCGAGCGCAACTGGTACCTGCCGAAGTGGCTGCACCGCCTCCCGGACCTCACCCACGACGAGGTCCCCGAGCCGCCGGCGGCCCCGGTCCGCGACAAGGGCGAGCGGCTCCCGGTCTGACGCCTCCCCACCTCGCCCGGAGGGCCTGTCGGTGTGCCGCACACCGACAGGCCCCCGGTCGTTCAGCGCTGGTAGCGCGCGAGGACCAGGTTCCCGTCCTTCTGCAGGCGGTCGCGGAGTCCGGCGAGGCCGATCGCTCCGCTGTAGTACTCCTGGAGGGCCGGGGTGGCGACCTTGTCCTTCCATTCCGGGTAGCCGCGCACCGACTGCGCGGGGGCCGGGCGCAGCGACGCCGCCAGGGCGGTCCCGGTCGCCCAGCCGTTCGCGCCGGTGTGCAGGGCGGGGTCGGCCAGGGCCTCCGTGCCGGTGGGGAGCATCCAGTCGCCGAGGGCGAGGCGGACCATGTTCTTCGGACGGAGCAGGAAGTCGAGGAAGGCGGCGGCCTCCTTCTTGTGAGGACAGTCCGCGGCGATGGACAGGGTCTGCGGGCTGACACCCTGGGTGAGGCCGTCGGCGCCGGCGGGGGCGGGCAGCACCTCCCAGCGGAAGCCCTTCGGGGCCTGCTGCACGATCTGCTGGCGGTAGGAGAAGCCGAGCGGGACCATCGCGTACTTGCCGGCGAAGAAGCCGGGCAGGGTGTCCGAGCCGCCGCTGCCCAGGGTGGCGGCGGGGGCGCTGTGGTCGAGGGCCACCTGGTCGTGGACGGTGCGGGGGACGACCGCGTCGGCGGCCGTGAAGCGGACGGTGACCTTGCCGTCGGCGCCCCGGTGGAAGAGGCGGCCACCCGTGGAGAGGGCGAGGTTGAGGGTGGCGGAGACGGGTTCCTTCAGCGGCCAGGCCACGCCGTACCTGCCGTGACCGCTGAGCTTCTTGGTGATTCTGCGGAACTCCGGCCAGCTCCAGGGGTGTTGCGGGGTGGGGATGCGGACGTGCGCGGCGCGGAGCCAGGTCGCGTTGGCGATCAGCACCCGGGGTTCCTGGAGGAACGGCACGCCGTAGATCCGGCCCGCGAAGGTGGCGGTGTCCCAACTGCGCTCCGGTATCCGCGCTTCGAGGCCGGCCGGCAGCAGGTGGGTGAGGTCGGCGAGGTAGCCGCCGTAGGCGAAGTCGGCCAGGTCGTCGGAGGCGTCGTGGATGATGTCGGGGGCCTCGCCGCCCTCGAAGGAGGTGAGGAGCTGGTCGTGGACGCTGTCCCAGCTTCCCTGCACGTACTCGACCCTGATGCCCGGGTGGGTCGCGTTCCACTCCTTCACCAGCTGCTTGTCGGCGGCGACGGACTCCTCCTGCCAGGCGAGGGACAGCAAGCGCAGGGTGACGGTCCCGCCGTGCGCGCGGCCGCCCGGGGAGCAGCCCGCGAGCAGCAGCAGGAGTACGGCCACGGCCGTGGTGATCCTCGTCCGCATCAGCTCTTCACCGCCCCGGTGAGCAGTCCGCTGGTGATTTGCCGCTGGATGAGCGCGAAGACGAGGAGGGACGGCAGCGTGGCGAGGGACGCGGCCGCGGCGAGGGGGCCGAGGTCGGCGACGCCCTCCGCGCCGATGAAGTGGGTGAGGACGACCGGCAGCGTCTGGTGCTCCGGTGTCTTCAGCAGCACGAGGGCGAAGAAGAACTCGTTCCACGCGGTGACGAACGCGAACAGCGCGGTCGCGGCGAGGCCCGGCGCGAGCAGGGGCGCCGTCACCGACACCAGCGTTCTGAGCCGTCCGGCGCCGTCGACGGCCGCCGCCTCCTCCAGCTCCACGGGCACCGCGCGGACGTAGCCGACGAGCATCCACAGGGCGAAGGGCAGCGACCACACGACGTAGACCAGCACGAGTCCGGCCAGGGAGTCGATCAGCCGCAGGTTCTTCAGCACCAGGAACAGCGGGATGATCACCAGGACGAAGGGGAACGCCTGGCTGACCACCACCCATCCGGTGGCGGCGCGGGCGAGCGGGCCGCGGTGGCGTGCCATGACGTACGCCATCGGTGTGGCGAGGAGTACGGCGACGACGGCGGCCCCGAACGCGACGAACAGGGAGTTGAGGGCGGCGTGCAGCAGCGGCTGCTCGTCGAAGGCCTGCCGGAAGTTGCCGAGGGTGGGATGGCGCGGGATCCAGGCCGGGTGCAGACTGCCCAGCTCGCGCGGCGTCTTGAACGCGGTGGACAGCAGCCACAGGAACGGGAAGGCCAGGAAGACGAGGTAGGCGAGCAGGGCCGCGTACTGCCCGGCCCGGGCGGCGGCCCTGGGCGTGCGGTGGTTCCTCATGTGTCGTCGCCTCCCCGCAGCCGGGCCGCCAGGAAGACGGCGAGCAGGATCGCGATCACCGCGACCATCACGCACCCCATCGCCGCCGCGTAGCCGAACTGGCCGTAGCGGAAGGCCTCTTCGTAGGCGAACAGCATGGGCAGCCGGGTCTTTCCGCCGGGTCCGCCGTTCGTGAGCACGTACACGAGGGCGAAGGAGTTGAAGTTCCAGATCAGGTTGAGCGCGGTGATGGCCAGGGCCACGGGTCTGAGCGCGGGCCAGGTGACCGTGCGGAAGCGGCGCCAGGCGCCGGCGCCGTCCACCGCGGCGGCCTCGTGCAGTTCGCGCGGCGTGTTCTGCAAACCGGCGAGGAGGGCGACCGTGGTCTGCGGCAGGCCGGCCCAGACGCCGACGACGATGACGGCGGGCAGCGCGGTGCCCAGGCCGCTCAGCCAGTCCCGCCCGCCGCCGAGGGCCAGATGGCGCAGGGTCTCGTTGAGGACGCCGGCGTCGGGGTTGTAGACGACGCGCCACATGATGCCGACGACGACCTCCGGCATGGCCCAGGGCACGATCGCGAGGGCGCGGGCGGCCCAGCGCAGCCGGAGGTCCTGGTCGAGCAGCAGGGCGAGGCCGAGGGCCAGCAGGAACTGGGGCAGGGTCACGCCGACCGCCCACACCAGGCCGATGCGGAACGACTCCCAGAAGAGCGTGTCGTGCAGCAGGTCCTGGAAGTTGAGGCCGCCGATCCAGCGGGTGGCGGCGGTCCGGCCGGACTGCGCGTCGGTGAACGCCAGCAGCAGCCCGTACAGCAGGGGGCCGACGCTGAGCAGGAGGATCGGGATCAGGGCGGGCAGTACCAGGAACCAGGCGGCGCGGTCGGTGGCGGGGCGGCCGGCCGGCCGTCTCGCCTCGGCCACTGATGTCATGGAATCAGCCCCTTTGCCGACTTGATTGGCATGGTCATGGTCGTGAAGGCGCCGTACCCCGTCAAGGGACCGCGCACACTGCCCCACCTGTGCGAATGGGAGACTGACCGCACGGACCGGCCAGGGAACGGCCCGAACAGGAACGGACCGGTCACGGTCAGGAACGGACCGAACAGGTGATGGACCGGACGGGAGGCGGAGGCGCGGGATGGACGAGGCACGGGCGCGGGACGTACTGGCCGCGGCGAAGGTGCTGCCCGGACGGGCCGACGGCGCACGCCTCCTCGCCCTGGGCGAGAACGCGGTGTTCGCGGCCGGCGACCTGGTGGTCAAGGTGGGCCGCGACGCCGAACTGCTGGACCGCGCCCGGCGCGAGCTGGAGATCGCCGGCTGGCTCGCCGGAGCCGGCGTACCGGCGGTGCGGGCCGCCGGGCCGGAGCCGCTGCTGGTGGCCGGTCACCCGGTGACGGTGTGGCACCGGCTGCCCGACCCCGTACGCCCCGCCGGGCCACGTGACCTCGCCGAACTGCTCCGCGTGGTCCACGCACTCCCCGCACCCCCCTTCACCCTGCCGCCCCGGGACCTGCTGGGCGGCGTGGAACGCTGGCTGCGGCTGGCCGGCCACGCCATCGACGCCGAGGACGCGGCGTACCTGCGCGCACGCCGGGACGGATTCGCGGCCGCGGCCTCGGCGCTGACACCCCGTCTGACGCCGGGCCCGATCCACGGCGACGCCCTGCCCCGCAACGTCCATGTCGGCCCGGACGGCCCCGTCCTCGTCGACCTGGAGACCTTCTCCGCGGACCTGCGCGAACACGACCTGGTCGTGATGGCCCTCTCCCGGGACCGCTACGGCCTGCCCGCCGACGCCTACGACGCCTTCACCGAGGCCTACGGCTGGGACGTGCGCGCCTGGGAGGGCTGCGCCGTCCTGCGGGGTGCCCGCGAGACGGCGAGCTGCGCCTGGGTCGCCCAGCACGCCCCGGCGAACCCCGCCGCCCGCACCGAGTTCCGCCGCCGGGTCGGCTCCCTGCGGTCCGGGGACGAGACGGTGCGCTGGTATCCGTTCTGAGGGCGCGCCCGCTGCGCGACGCCCGGCTACACGGGTCGCGCCTCAGCCGGCTCGCGCAGCGGCCACAGCCCCTCGACCACCGCGTCCGCGTTGCCCTTGCGGCGCAGGAACGCCTCGAAGTCCGCCGCCCACGCCGCGTACCACTCGATCTGGTGGCGGTGCAGCTCCGCCGGCCCCAGCGCGGCGATCTTGGGGTGGCGGACGGCTATCGCCGAGGCTAGGCGGGCCGCGGCGAGGGCGTCGGACACCGCGTTGTGGGCCGCGTCGAGGACCACGCCGTACTCGCCGCAGACCGCTTCCAGATTCCGCTTGCCGCGCCGGTAGCGGTCGACCGAGCGGTCGATGGTGTAGGGGTCGATGACGGGGGCGGGCAGGGCGCCGCCCAGCCGGTCCGAGAGGGACGGCAGGCCGTGCCGGCGCAGCTCGGCCGAGAGCAGGGTGAGGTCGAATACCGCGTTGTAGGCGACGACCGGGACGCCCGTCTTCCAGTAGCCGGTCAGCGCCTCGGCGATGGCGTCCGCGACCTGGTCGGCCGGTCTGCCCTCGGCTGCCGCCCGCTCGCTGCTGATGCCGTGCACCGCGACCGCGTCGGCCGGGATCGGGACGCCCGGGTCCGCCAGCCATTCGCGGCGGCCCAGCGGCTCCCCGGCCCTGACCTCGATGACGGCGCCGGTGACGATGCGGGACTCGTGCGGGTCCGTGCCCGTCGTCTCCAGGTCGAAGCCGATCAGCAGTTCCCGGTGCCAGCCCATGGCTGTCCCCCCTTCTTGGTGGTGCTTCCCCCAGTGCTCCTCACCTTCGCACGAGGCACTGACAACGCGAGGACCGCGTGCCGCCGACCGGGTGGGACAGGTCAGGACACCGGGCGCGAATCCGCCCAGGCCAGCTCGAATTCCTCGCGGTATGTGGGGAAGAGACCGGCTTCGCCCACGTCGTCCGACTTGACCACCCGGCTGCCGCCGCGCAGCACCAGCACGGGCGACTCCATGCCGCGCGCGCCGCGCAGGTAGGACTGGACCACCGCTATGCCGTCCGCGCCGTCGCCGTCCACCAGGTAGGCGCTGAAGCGCGGTGTCTCGTCGTAGACCTGGATCTCGAAGGCGCCCGGGTCGCGCAGCCGGGACCGGACCCGGCGCATGTGCAGGATGTTCATCTCGACCGACCTGCTCAGTTCGCCCCGCTTCATCCCGAGTTCGCGCTCGCGGCGCTTGACCGCGCTGGAGGCCGGGTTGAGGAAGAGCAGCCGCACCCGGCAGCCGGACTCGGCGAGGCGGACCAGCCGGCGGCCCGAGAAGTTCTGCACGAGCAGGTTGAGGCCGATGCCGATGGCGTCCAGCCGACGGGCACCGCCGAAGATGTCCTCGGCCGGGAACTGGCGCATCAGCCGCACCCGGTCGGGGTGGACGGCGACCACGTCCGCGTACCGCTCGCCGACCAGGTCCTCGACGGCGTCGACGGGGAGCCGTCGCGCGGAGGGCACGTCGCCGGCCGTGCCGAGGGTCTCCAGCAGCCGGGCGGAGGCCCGCTCGGCCTGGTGCAGCACCGCCTCGGACAGGGCCCGGTTGCGGGAGACGACGTTGCGGGTCACCTCCAGCTCGTCCAGGGCGAGTTCGACGTCCCGGCGGTCGTCGAAGTACGGCTCGAAGCAGGGCCAGTGCTGCACCATCAGCTCGCGCAGCTGCGGCAGCGTCAGGAAGCTGAGCACGTTGTCGTCGGCGGGGTCGAGCAGATAGCCCTTGCGGCGGCTGACCTCCCGGACGGCGACCGCCCGCTGCACCCACTCCTGGCCGGCGGGGCCGGCCGCGGCGACCACCCAGTCGGCGCCGTGCACGGGCTCGTAGACGGGGCGCAGCACGGCGGCCACAACCGCGCGCAGCCGCTGTTCGACGAGGTTCAGCCAGATGTAGGCCCGGCCGGCCCGCTGCGCGCGGGTGCGCACCTCCAGCCACGCGTCGGCGTCCCAGTCCAGTTCCGGCCCGATGGACCCGGCGTCCATCGGACGGGCCAGGGACACCGCGCCGGGCGGGACGTCTGTGGAGTTCCCCTCGTGACCCTCGTCACCAGGGGGCAGCTCCAGCCCTCCCGAGCCCACCCGTGCACCGCCTTCCGCCCCCCGGGCCTT
Organism: Streptomyces sp. NPDC047028; assembly: GCF_040644095.1. NCBI lineage: Bacteria > Bacillati > Actinomycetota > Actinomycetes > Kitasatosporales > Streptomycetaceae > Streptomyces > Streptomyces sp. NPDC047028. Next base: position 69,815 of record NZ_JBEYVS010000016.1, on the reverse strand, counting down.
CCCCGTCTCAACGATCAAGGAAGGGTACTCCGGGAGGGGTCGGCGGTGCAGCCGGATGGACAGGTCGGTTTCCCGGCCCTTTCGCTCAACTACGCGGCTGCCAATGGCCGTTCTGCCACGCCAGGGGGTCGGGAGTGAGCGGATTCATAGCCGTGACGTCGCGGGGTGCGATGGCGAAGCCCTGCCAGTGGATCGGCATGGGCTGCTGGTCCTCGTCCCGGGCGATGTGGTGGAAGCCGACGTTCATCCAGACCACCGGGTGACTCAGGGTCTGCCCGTTGACCCACGTGTCGACGGACTTGCCCGCACCGGCGCGGCAGTTGCCCGGATTGTTGCTGGCGAACTGTTCGCACTTGTTGTACTCGGTGAAGTAGACATCGTGCCTGGTGAAGCCGCGGCCCGGGTACTTGGTGGTGGGTCCGGGGACGATCTCGTACGAGCGCGCGTGGCCGTCCTTGTTCTTGCCGGTCGCGCTGACGACGCGCCACCAGCGGTACGCCTTGTAGTCGCCGGCGAGTTCCCTGGTGACCTTGGTGCGGGTGGTCCTCGCGGTGGGCGCCGCCTGTCCGCGCGCGGGCGGGGTGACGGCCGAGTCGTACTGCTCGATTCTCGTCTTCGAGGAGCCGTCGAGGCCGAAGTCCAGTCGCCAGAACACGTTGTGGCTGTGGCTGGTGGCGTAGGCCTTGGCGCCCTTGCCGATGGGCCAGCCGCGGCCGTCGCCGGCGTCGTAGTCGCCGTAGGAGAGACTCCCGGTGGCACCGACGTTCATGTTGATCGTCCCGTCGTCCTGGAAGCGCCATTCGGTCATGTACTCGTACCAGCCGACCTGGTTGACGGTGTAGACGAGGAGGTCCTTGCCCTGCGCCTGGAAGACCTTGTTCGCGCTGTCGCCCTGCATGCGGTAGGCGTGGCCGCGTGAACGGGTGGTGGTGCACAGGCCCTTGACGTTCGGGTGGCGCGGGTCCCAGGCGTCGGGGACCTTGATGGTCCTGATCGTTCCGCCGGGGCATTCGCCGGGCGCGAGGTTGACCAGGCCCTGGGCGAATCCGAAGCCGGTGAGGTCGTCGTACTCGACGCTGCCGTCGTCGTAGGGGACGTCGATCTGGGCGAGCCGGGCGCTGTTCAGCACCTTGATCGGCTTGCTCTCGCCCTTGGGCTGGTAGGAGACGTCGCCCAGGACGAGCCCGGCCTTGCTGTCGTAGCGCCAGCACATCCGCCAGGTGGTGCCGCTCGACAGTCTCTGCTCGATCTTGTAGGCGGTGCTGCACGGGGCGGCCGCCGCCGCGGGGGCGGCCTGGGGCCGGGCCACGGCGGGACCCGCCTGGACGGTGGCACCGGCGGTCAGGGCGGCCACGCCGAGGCCGACGGCCGCACGCGTGCGTGCCCGGCCCATGGTGGTTGTACGCATGACGAAGTCGCTCCCTCACGAAGGGGGGTGGAAAACGGGACGAGTGCGAAGTGCGGGTGCGGGATGCGGCTCAGTGCCGGCCGAGTGCGACGACCTTGCGGGCGCTGAGGTCGACGATCAGCGACCGGGCGTCGATCCACGGGCCGTTGACGACCTTGGGGAACAGCCGTACGCAGCGGTGCTCGCCGCACTTGTCGAGCGCGGCGGGCTGGGCTCCGGGACTCGCCCGGTAGACCGCGCCGTTGAGCAGGAGCTGGTCGGGGGTGGTGAGTTCATGGCCGGTGGCGTCCCGGTAGTCGGCCTTCAGGCCCGCGCCCAGCGGGTCGGCGATCAGCAGCCGGGCCGCCTCGGCGTTCTCGGCGCGGCTCATCGGGGGCTGCACGCCGTGCTGGGTGCCCGTCCGGACGACCTTGCCGGTCGTCAGGTCGATCGTTTCGGTGACGAGGGCGTCGCTCCTGTAGTCGTAGAAGGTCGCGTCCGCCCGGCGCGGCGCGTCCGGGTCGTCCAGCTCGCCGGCGTCCGGGTCGGCGAGGTCGACGGTGAGCCGCTGCGGGCCGCGATCCCCGGCGACGTTCTCGCCGCCGGCCGGCGTGCGCCCGTTCAGCGCGATCCGCTCGACGCGCCGGATCTCGTCCTCGGTCAGCGGGTCGCGCCCGGTGCCCTTCTCGCCCTCGGCCGGCGCCTGCTCCACGACGCCCGGCCGTACCCCGTCCGCGCCCGGTCCCGTCTGCCGGGCGGCGGGCCCGGAGCCGGCGGTGCCCGCCGTGTCGTCCGCCCCCGCCGTGCCGGGCAGGGTGACGGCCGCCATCACCGCCGTTCCGGTCACCGCCAGCGCCGCGGCGGCCATCACCTTCCCCAGATGACGGCGCACTGTCTCGCGCACTTCTTCCCCCTGCCCCCCGCGGTGTCACGGGAGTCCGTGTTCGCCCCACTGGTTCGGCGCGCCGCGGGTACCCGCCCGCCGCGCGCGCTGGTCGGCCGGTAAGAGGGCAGTAAGTCGGGGGAGGTTCCGTCAGGTTCCGTCACTTTCGAAGGAGACTCGCGGCCAACACCGCCCCGGCGGGCGGCACACCTGGGAGAGTCGTGTCCATGCAGGTCTGGCCTGGAGAGGCGTATCCGCTCGGCGCCACCTATGACGGCGCCGGGACCAACTTCGCGGTCTTCACGGAGGCCGCGCACCGAGTAGAGCTGTCTCTGCTGCACGACGACGGCTCGGAGACGGCGGTGGAACTGCGCGAGAGCGACGCGTTCGTGCGGCACGCGTACCTGCCGGGCGTGATGCCGGGGCAGCGGTACGGGTTCCGGGCGCACGGCCCGTACGACCCCGCGCGCGGGCTGCGCTGCAACTCGGCGAAGCTGCTGCTCGACCCGTACGCCAAGGCGGTCAGCGGGTCCGTGCGGTGGGGCGAGGAGGTGTACGGCTACCACTTCGGCGCCCCCGAGGAGCGCAACGACCTGGACTCGGCGCCGCACACCATGGCCTCGGTGGTGATCAATCCGTACTTCGACTGGGGCGACGACCGGCCGCCGCGCACCGAGTACCACCACACGGTGATCTACGAGGCCCACGTCAAGGGCCTGACCATGCGTCACCCGGGGCTGCCGGAGGAGTTGCGCGGCACCTACGCGGGCCTCGCCCATCCGGTGATCATCGAACACCTGACCAAGCTCGGCGTGACAGCGCTGGAGCTGATGCCCGTACACCAGTTCGTGAACGACCACCGGCTGGTCGACATGAGCCTGAACAACTACTGGGGCTACAACACCATCGGCTTCTTCGCCCCGCACAACGCGTACGCCTCCTGGGGCGACCGCGGCCAGCAGGTCCTGGAGTTCAAGTCGGCGGTCCGGGCGCTGCACGAGGCCGGGATCGAGGTCATCCTCGACGTGGTCTACAACCACACGGCCGAGGGCAACCACCTGGGCCCGACGCTGTCCTTCAAGGGCCTGGACAACCCGTCGTACTACCGCCTCACCCACGATCCGCGCTACTACATGGACACCACGGGCACCGGGAACTCGCTGCTCATGCGGTCCCCGCACGTCCTACAGATGATCATGGACTCGCTGCGGTACTGGGTCACCGAGATGCACGTCGACGGCTTCCGCTTCGACCTCGCGGCCACGCTGGCCCGGCAGTTCCACGAGGTGGACCGGCTGTCGTCGTTCTTCGACCTGGTGCAGCAGGACCCGGTGGTCTCCCAGGTGAAACTGATCGCCGAGCCGTGGGATGTTGGCGAGGGCGGCTACCAGGTGGGGAACTTCCCGCCGCTGTGGACCGAGTGGAACGGCATGTACCGCGACACTGTGCGGGACCTGTGGCGGGGCGAGCCGCGCACGCTCGCCGAGTTCGCCTCCCGGCTGACCGGCTCCTCGGACCTGTACCAGGACGACGGGCGCCGCCCGCTGGCCTCCATCAACTTCGTGACCTGCCACGACGGGTTCACCCTGCACGACCTGGTGTCCTACAACCACAAGCACAACCGCGCCAACGGCGAGGACAACCGGGACGGCGAGGGCCACAACCGGTCCTGGAACTGCGGCGCGGAGGGCGACAGCGACGACCCGGCCGTGCTGCGGCTGCGCGCCCGGCAGACGCGGAACTTCCTCGCCACCCTGATGCTGTCCCAGGGCGTGCCGATGATCAGCCACGGCGACGAGTTCGGCCGCAGCCAGCGGGGCAACAACAACGCCTACTGCCAGGACAACGAGCTGTCCTGGCTCCAGTGGCCCGAGGAGGACACCGAGCTGCTGGAGTTCGTCCGGGCGATGGTGTGGCTGCGCCGGGACCACCCGGTGCTCAGGCGGCGCCGCTTCTTCCACGGCCGGCCGGTGGAGGGCACCCACGACGACCTGTCCGACATCGCCTGGTTCACCCCCGAGGGCGAGGAGATGACCCAGCGGGACTGGGAGTCGGCCCCCGCGTCGGCGCTGGCGGTGTTCCTCAACGGCAACGCGATCTCCGAACCCGGCTCGCGCGGGGAGCGGATCGCCGACGACTCCTTCCTGCTGATGTTCAACGCCTCCCCGCAGGAGCTGGACTTCGTGGTGCCGGCCGACCACGGCCGGCAGTGGCAGGTGGTCGTCGACACCGCCCGGCCCGAGGGCGTACCGCCGGGCGCGGGCCCGAAGGTCGCGGCCGGTGAACGGCTGACGCTGGTGGACCGCAGCCTGACGGTGCTGCAACGGCCGGCGTGACGGCCCAGGGGGCGGGGGCCGGGGGTCGTCCCGGCCCCCGGCTTCACCGGAATGGATGACACGAAAGGCGGCGAGCGGGGTACGTAGGGTTCCATGACCTCTGAGCGACCCGGACCGGGAGTGCCGACCGCCACCTACCGGCTGCAGCTCCAGCCCGCCTTCCCGTTCGCCGCCGCCGCGGCCGCCGTACCGTACCTGGCCTCGCTCGGCGTCTCCCACCTGCACCTCTCCCCCGTCCTGGAGGCGGTACCGGGCTCCACCCACGGCTACGACGTCGTCGACCCCGCGCGCGTGCGGGCGGAACTGGGCGGCGAGGAGGGACTGCGCGCGCTGTCCCGCACGGCGCGGGAGCACGGCCTTGGCCTGGTGCTGGACATCGTGCCGAACCACATGGCCATGGCGCCCCGGCACAACCACGCCCTGTGGGAGGTGCTGCGCGAGGGCCCCGCCTCGCCGTACGCGCGCTGGTTCGACATCGACTGGGACGCACAGGACGGCCGGATGCTGCTGCCGGTGCTCGGCGGTCCGGTCGGCACCCAGCTGGAGCACCTGACCGTCGACGGCGGGGTGCTGCGCTACCACGACCACGCCTTCCCCCTCCGCGAAGGCACCGAGGACCTGCCGCTGCCCCGGCTGCTGGACGCCCAGTGGTACCGGCCCGTGTGGTGGCGACTGGCCCGCACCGAGCTGAACTACCGGCGCTTCTTCAGCATCTCCGAGCTGATCGGGGTGCGCGTGGAGGACCCCGAGGTGTTCGACGCCACGCACGCCACGGTCCTGCGCCTGCTTGACGAGGGCGTGGCCGACGGCCTGCGGATCGACCACCCGGACGGGCTCGCCGACCCCGACGCCTACCTCGCCCGGCTCCACGAGGCCACGGGCGGGCGCTGGACGGTCGTGGAGAAGATCCTCGCCGACGGCGAGCACCTGCCCGCCTCCTGGCCCGTCGCCGGCACCACCGGCTACGACGCCCTCCGACACGTCGACGGCCTGTTCACGGACACCACCGGGGCGTACGAACTCCTCGGCCAGTACCGCAGGTTCGCCGCCCCGCAGACGGACCGGGGCGGCAACTGGGAGGCCACGGTGCGGCGCGCCGCCTACAAGGTGCTCACGCACGAACTGGCCACCGAGACCGACCGGCTCACCCGGGTGGCGGCCCGCCTGTGCGCCGTCTCGCCCGACCTCGCGCTGCGCGACCGGGCACCCTGGGCGCTGCGCACCGCCCTGGAGGAGCTGCTGGTACGGCTGCGGGTGTACCGGCCGTACACCTCACAGGACGCCTCCGCCGTCGTCACCGGGGAAGCGGCCGAGGAGGCCCGGCTGGCGTTCGTCGTGCCCGAGGAGGCGGAGGCCGTCGACGTCGTACGACGGCTGCTCGTCGAGCCGACCGGTGACGCCTCGGCGCCGGACCACACCGACCGGGTGGAGCTGCGGACCCGGTTCGCGCAGACCGCGTCGGCGCTGCGCGCCAAGTCGGTGGAGGACACGGCGTTCTACCGCTACGTGCCGCTGCTGTCGGCGACGGAGGTGGGCGGGGCGCCGGGCAGCCCGGGCGTGTCCCCGGACGACTTCCACGCCTACTGCGCGCGCGTGCAGCGCGACCGGCCGCTCACCGGGACGGTCGTGTCCACGCATGACACCAAGCGCAGCGCCGACGTGCGCGCGGCCCTGTCCGTGCTCACCGAGTGCCCCGCCCGGTGGGCCGAGGTGCTCGCCGAGGTGACGGCGGCCGGGGACGGCGTGCCCGACGGGCAGCTGGCGTGGGCCGCCTGGCAGACGGTGTTCGGACTGGGGCAGGCGGAGGAGGAGCGGGTCCAGGAGGCGCTGCTGAAGCACGCGCGCGAGGCGGGCCTCTACACCAGCTGGACGGAGCAGGAGCCGCCGTACGAGGAGGCGGTCAAGGCCTTCGTCGCGGCGGGACCGTGCGGGGCGCCGGGCGAGCGCGTGGCCGCCCTCCGCAAGGCGCTGGAGCCGCACGTCCGGGCCAACGTCCTGGGCACCGCGCTGGTCCATCTGACGATGCCGGGTGTGCCGGACGTGTACCAGGGCACGGAGGGCGAGTACCGGGCGCTGGTGGACCCCGACAACCGGCGGCCGGTGGAGTTCCCGCCGTCACTGCCCGGGGAGAAGGACGCGCTCACGGCGGCGGCCCTGCGGCTGCGCTCCCGCCGGCCCGGCACCTTCGGCGCCTCGGCGACGTACGCCCCGCTGACCGCGGAGGGCCGGGCTGCCGGGCACTGCCTGGCCTTCGCCCGGTCCGGCGAGGTGGTGACGGCGGTGACCCGGCTGTCGCTCCGGCTCGCGGACGCGGGCGGCTGGGACGAGACGCTGCTGCCCCTGCCGCCCGGCCGGTGGACGGACCTGCTCACCCCGGAACGGCGGTTCACGGGGCACGCGCGCGTGGCCGACCTGTTCGCGCACCTGCCGGTGGCGCTGCTGGAGCGGACGGAGGACTGACGCCACGGGGCCAGGTCCTGTCCGGAGTTGGCCGTCGTCGCCCGGAGGGCGGCCCCGCGGCGTCCGGTGCGGTGCCTCGGTGCGCGGCCGGATCGTCCTCGTACTGGACGTACTTGGATGATTCGGCCGTGCGGCGAGGTGCCGCACCGGGCGTCGCGGGGCAGGCGGCCAACTCCAGACAGGGCCTGACGCTCCCGGGCGCCCCCGGAGGGCTTCCGGAGGCCGCCTCCCGAATGCTTGACAGTTCAGGCGGGCCGTGCGGGACTGGGAGGGCGAAGCAGGGCAGACCAAACGGGGGTGAGTCTCCTGCCGCGACTGCGCTACCCCACCGTTCCCGAACTGGTCGACTCCGCCCGCGCGCTGACCGCCCAGGAGCCCGGGCTGTGCGCCCTGCGACCGGTGGGTTCCTCGCGGGCCGGCCGCCCCCTGCACCTGCTGTCCGTCGGACACGCGCGCCGCGCCGTGCTGGTGGTCGCCGGCGCCCACGCGAACGAGCCGACCGGCGGCTGCACGCTACGGGTGCTGGCCGAACGCGTGCTCGCCGAGCGGGAGTTGCGGGCGGACACGTCGTGGCACTTCCTGCTGTGCGCGGATCCGGACGGGGCGAGCCTGCACGTGACCCCGGCGCCGCGCAGCCTGCTCGACTACCACCTCGGTTTCTACCGGCCGACCGGTTCGGAGCAACCCGAGTGGTCGCCGTCGGTGCTGCCGCCGGACCGGCTGCCGCCGGAGACGCGGGCCCTGACCGGGGTGATCGACGAGTTGCGCCCCTACCTCCAGGTGACGCTGCACGGCACCGACCTGGGCGGCAGCTGGGTGCAGCTGACGAGGGACGTGCCGGGGCTGGCGGAGCCGTTCGCCAAGTCCGCGGCGCAGTTGCACATCCCGGTGGAGACGGGTGCCTCGGACGCCGCCGGGTGGCCCGCCAGTGGGCCCGGGGTGCATGTGATGCCGGGGCCGGAGACCGGCGTGCCGTACCCGAGCATGCCGGACGACGCGCGGCACAGCACCTGGTACCACGCCCACCGGTACGGCGGTCTGACCGCGGTGGTGGAGGTGCCGATGTGGGCCAGCGACCTGGTGGACGACCCGGCTCCGCATCCGGCGCCCGAGGCGGCGATGCGGCGGCTGGCGCGGCGGCTGCTGCGGGACTCGCTGGAGGTGGAGGCGGTGCTCGCCGAGGCGCTGCCCCGGCTGGACGGCGCTGACGGTCCGCTGCTGCGGGCCTCGCGGTGGGCGCTGGAGCTGATACCGGGGCTCGCGGAGGACTGGAGCGGGCGGCCGCCGGCCGGGACGACGATGGCGTACGTCGGCAGCGTCGACGCGTTCGGGCGGCGGCTGCCGTTGCGGGCGGCGGCGATGCTGCTGCGGGTGCTGCGGGAGGTGGACGACCGGGCGGCGCCGCGTCTTGAGCGGCTCGTGGCCACCTGGTGCGAGGCGTACGCGGAGCGGTTCCGGGCGCGGTGGGTGCCGTTGGCGCATCAGGTGGAGCACCAGTCGCGCACGGTGCTGGTGGCGGCCCAGGCGGCCCGCGACCACGCGGCGTGAGCGCGCCGACGTGCGGCGCCGTCATCCAGGGGGCTCCGCCCCCCTGGACCCCCGGCCTTCGCCCACCCACCACCCGACTCGGTGGGTCGAGAGGTGAACGAACGCCCTGCGGCGCGGCCGCCAGGAGAACCGGGGTCAGGGGGCAGCAGGGGCGGGATTTAGTCGGCCGGGGTGAAGACCGGGCCTGTTCGGGCGCTCAGGACGCAGGGGTTTGCGAAGGTCTGCTGGTAGGTGATCGGGCGCCCGTTCCAGCGGCCGCGGGCCTGGGCGGTGACCGGGGCGTAGATCATGGGGCAGATGCCGTGCCGGACCGGGATGCTGCGGATGTCCCCGCCGGCGGCGGCGAGTTCGGCGCAGGCGTCGGCCTGGGCGTGGCCCTGGGGCGGGTCGCACAGCAGCAGGGTGCCGGGCGTTCCGGCGGTGGGGGCGGCGCCGTGGGTGACGGTGAGGTAGAGCCAGTTGCCGGGGCCGGCGTCCCGGGGGGCGGCGTCGGCGGGGCCCGCGGTGAGGAGGCCGGTGGCCGCTGCCAGCAGGGCGCCGGCCGTGACTGTCGCTCGGATGAGATGCGTCATTCCCCGTGCATCGGCACGGCGGCCCGCGTTCCCCAGCCCGGCTCACCCGAACGAGAGCCCACGGGCGCGCGGCCGTGTGCCAGTTCGAACGCGTGCAGCACCACGCGTGCCTGGTACTCGGCCTGGCGGGCGACCGGGATCCAGCGTGCCCCGCAGTCGTCGCGGAACTCCGCGCACCACAGGTCGATGAGGCGGTCCAGGTCGGGCAGCACGCCGGCCGGGTCCTGGCCGGTGCCGCGCACGAGCCGGTGCAGCAGTCCGGCGGTGCGCAGGGCGAGGCGCCGCCCGGCGATGCGCAGGGCGGCCAGGTGGGCGCGGCTGAGCGGCGGCAGCGGGTGGCCCGTGCCGGTGTCGGTGTCGGGGTCCCAGTCGTCCGCGAGGCCGGGGCAGACCAGCAGGTAGTCGTCGACCGGCGCGAGCATCCGGGCGGCGTCGGGCGTGGCGCCGAGATGCGGCCGGATGCGGGCGAGGATGCCGCCGAGGAGCCGGATGTCACGGCGCAGCGACCGGCTGACGGCCCGTAGCTCCGCGTCCCGGTCGGCGGGCGGTGCGCCGTCCTCGACGCCGGCCGCACCCCACATGGGTGCCTCGACGACGGCGGTGACGGTGCCGTGCCGGTGCGGGTGGTACCACGTCGACTCGACGGCGGCCTCGGTGATGGCTGCGGCCAGGCCGCCGCGGCGGGGCGGCGGGATGCGGTAGACGGCGGGCGCCAGGGTGGGCCAGTACAGGGTGTCGTAGGCGCCGAGTTCACGGGGCACGCCCAGTTCGGCCGCGGTGCGGGCGAGGCGCCGGCCGAGGCCGGGCAGGTCGCGGGTCAGCTCGACGAAGCCGCCGCCGACGTCGACGCCGTGCAGCGAGCACTGCAGGACCGGGCGGAGTTCGTCCTGGAGTGCGAGCAGGGCGCGGGTCTCGGGCAGGGCGGCGGCGTCCGGACCGTCGGGCAGCCATTCGGGCTGTTCGAGGAAGCCGGGCCGGAAGAAGTTCCGGAAGTAGTGCCCGAGGGTGTACGGCCCGGCCAGCCAGCCCTCGTTGCGGCGCGCCCCGTCGGGGTCGAGGCACAGCAACAGGTTCCAGGTGGTGTCGGTGTCGTCGGTGAGCGCGGGGTCGGCGAGGACGCGGGCGGCGAGGGTGAGGAGCGTGGCGCCGCCGACGGGTTCGTTGGCGTGCGGGCCGGCGACGACCAGGGTGTGGCGGTCGCCGTGACCGATGGAAAGCAGCCACATCGGTGTGCCGGCGCGGGAGGTGCCGACGCGGCGCAGCCGGGCGTCGCGGGGGTGGCGGGCGGCGAGGACGGAGGCGCGGGCGGCGAGTTCGCCGACGGACGGGTAGCGCGGGAGTGGCGGCAGGACACACCTCCACACAGTGGTGCCGTCGGTTCACCGGTTGCGCATGGTGTACGCACAGTCAGTCACGACTTGGGGGGTACGTCAACACCGTGGCGGACAAGAGGTTTTCGGCCACGCCGGCCGGACGGTACGTCAGCTCGCGGCGAGCCGGAACGCCACCCGGCCGAAGGCCACCTGGTCGCCCTCGCGGACGACGACGGCGCCGGTGACCCGGCGTCCGTTGACGGTGGTGCCGTTGGTGGAGCCGAGGTCCCGCAGGATCCACAGGCCGCTCTGGCGGCGCAGTTCGGCGTGGACGCGGGAGACGGTCTCGTGGTTCAGCCGCAGCCCGCTGGCCGGATCCCGTCCGATGCGCAGCGGGTGTCCGCTGTCCGGGTGCGGCAGCAGCAGCTTGGGCAGACGCTCGGCCTGCCAGGCGCGGCGCAGCCGTACGGTGAAGCCGGAGACGGCCTCGACGGTGCCGAGGACCGCGCGGGAGAAGCCGTTCTCGCGGGGCAGGTCGGCGGTGAGGACGGCGAGTTCGTCGGCGCGGCGGGCGGCGAGGGCGAGTTCCATGCGGTGCAGGAAGGTGTCGTGGGAGAGGCGGCCCATGGCGACGCCGTCCCGCAGGGCCCGCAGCGCCTTGTCCCGTTCCGCGTCGGACAGCCGCGCGGGGTAGGTGGGGAACTCGAAGGACGACGTCACGCTGAGGATTGTCCGGCGCGGTGGCCCCCGGTGTCCAGACGACGCGGAAGCGGTGCCCACGCGCGCGGTGGACCCGACACCTGCGGGGAAAGGCTTGTTTCGACGGCGGATCGATCTCGTTCGGGGCACGATGGGCGGGCGGGACATCACGGTGAGCAGACGAAGGGGAACCGTCCGTGCAGTTCGAGGTGTGGGCACCGCAGGCAGACCGAGTGACGCTCCAGTGCGACGGCGCGGCGCGCGCGCTGGAACGCGATCCGGAACGGGCGGGGTGGTGGACCGGGGAGGCGGAGGCGGGGGACGGCTCGCGGTACGGGTTCGCGCTGGACGACGGCCCGGTGCTGCCCGATCCGCGCTCGCGGCGGCAGCCGGACGGCCCGGACGGGCTGAGCGCGGTCGTGGACCACGGACGGTACGCGTGGCGTGCCGCGTGGGCGGGGCGCGGGCTGCCGGGCGCGGTGCTGTACGAGCTGCACGCGGGGACGTACACCCGGGAGGGCACCCTGGACGCAGCCGCCGCCCGGCTGGAGCATCTCGTCGAACTGGGCGTCACACACGTCGAGTTGATGCCGCTGTGCCCGTTCCCGGGGCGGCACGGCTGGGGGTACGACGGGGTGTCGCCGTGGGCGGTGCACGAGCCGTACGGCGGACCCGAGGCACTGAAACGGTTCGTCGACCGGGCGCACGAGCTGGGGCTGGCCGTCGTCCTGGACGTCGTGCACAACCACTTGGGCCCGTCGGGCAACTACCTGCCGTTGTTCGGCCCGTACTTCACGGACGCGTACCACACGCCGTGGGGTTCGGCGGTGAACCTGGACGGGGCCGGCTCGGACGAGGTGCGCGCCTTCCTGGTGGGCAGCGCGCTGGCGTGGCTGCGGGACTACCGGGTGGACGGGCTGCGCCTCGACGCGGTGCATGCGCTGTACGACACGCGCGCGTGCCACTTCCTGGAGGAGCTGTCCGCGGCCGTGGACGCACTCGCCGCGGAGCAGGGCCGGCCGCTGTTCCTGATCCCCGAGTCCGACCTGAACGACCCGCGTCTGATCACCCCGCGCGCGGAGCACGGCCTCGGACTGCACACGCAGTGGAACGACGACTTCCACCACGCCCTGCACACCGCGCTGACCGGCGAGTCGCAGGGCTACTACGCCGATTTCGCGCACGCCCCACTGGCCGCGCTCGCCAAGACGCTCACCGGCGGGTACTTCCACGACGGCACGTACTCCAGTTTCCGGCGCCGTCACCACGGCCGGCCGCTGGACCGGGCGCGGGTGGCCGGGCACCGGCTGCTCGGCTACAGCCAGACCCACGACCAGGTCGGCAACCGCGCCCAGGGCGACCGGCTCGCCGCGCTCCTCTCCCCCGGCCTGCTGGCCTGCGCGGCCACGCTCGTGCTGGCCTCGCCGTTCACGCCGATGCTGTTCATGGGCGAGGAGTGGGCTGCGGGCACGCCCTGGCAGTACTTCACCGACCATCCGGACCCCGAGCTGGCCGAGGCGGTACGGCGGGGCAGGCGCCGGGAGTTCGCGGCCCACGGCTGGGCCGAGGCGGACGTACCGGATCCGCAGGACCCGAAGACGCGGGAGCGGTCCTGCCTGGACTGGGCGGAGCGGGAGCGTGAGCCCCACGCGCGCGTGCTGGACTGGTACCGGCGGCTGATCGCGCTGCGCCACGAGCAGCCCGACCTCACCGATCCCGACCTCGCCGACACCAAGGTGGCCTACGACGAGGAGGCCCGCTGGCTGGCCTTCCGGCGCGGCGACGTCCGGGTGGCGGTGAACCTGGCCGGGGAGCCGGCGGCGATCCCGCTGGGCACGGGCCGCACGGAGATCCTCGCCGCCTGGGACCCGGCGGCGACGGCCCCGGACGCCGACGGCCTGCTCCACCTTCCCGGGGAGTCCTGCGTGGTGCTGACCCAGCCGTAGCGGGGTCGGGACGGCGGGACCGCTTCGGCACGCCCTGGCGGGACTCGCTGGGGCTAGCCGGCCCGCGTGCTACTCCTCCTTGAGTTCGGTCACCCGTTCCAGCAGGATCGGCTCCCAGACGCGGCGCAGTTGGCTGCGCAGCAGGGTGAGGGAGCCGGTGGTCCGGCCTTCGAGGTGGTCGGCGAGGCGCGTCAGGGTGTCGCAGCGGGCGAGCCACAGGCCGCGCAGGCAGGGGCGGGCGCCGTAGCCGGCGAGGGTGGCGGCGCGGACGGCCGCCGGGGAGCCGACGGCGACGGCGAGGCCGGCGATGTCCTCGGCGGGGTCGCCGAGGGCGGCCTCGGTCCAGTCCAGGATGCCCCGCACCCGTCCGTCGGGGCTGACGATGACGTGGTCGCCGGTGAGCCCGTGGTGGGTCAGCACCGCGGCGGCGGGCTGTGCCGCGAGCTGGGCGGCGCCGGGCGGGGTGAGCTGGAGCAGCCGGGCGGCGTCGAACTCGTCGGCCGCCGCGAGCCGCTGTGCCGCCTGCACCGCCATGCGGCGCAGCGCCTCCAGGGACCGGGGCGCGGAGCGCGGCACGCCGAGCGTCTCGGCCTGCCGTACGGGCACGGCGCGGACCCCGGTGAGCAGGCCCGCGAGGTCGGCCTCGCCGACGGCGGAGACGTCGTGGTCGTCGGCGGTGCCGCCGGGCAGCTTGGCGTCGAGCGTGTAGGCGAGGCCGGGTGCCCAGTCGCCGTGCGCCACGCTGGCCGGGACGGCGACCGGCAGGTGCGGGCGCACCAGGTCGCGCAGTCGCAGTTCGCGACGCCGGCGCAGGGTGGCCTCGCGGTCGGGGGCGAGACGCAGGACGTGGCGGGTGCCGACCCACCAGGTGTGCGTACGGCCCTGGGTGACGGGCCGGACGTCGGGTCCCTGCGCGTCGTCCGCGCTCTCCGGGAGCAGGGAACGGACCAGTCTGCGGACGCTGTCCGCGGTGGGTGTCGGTGGCTGGGTCATGGGTCGCGCGTCGCCGTTCCGGGATGTCGTCGAGGTCGTCGGGGATGTCTCTCCTGGGCCGTTCAGCCCACTATGACCATCTCACGGGTGGTGTTGTTCAGGCGCCGTCCGCCGTCCCCGGTCACCGTGACGATGTCCTCGATGCGCACCCCGAACCGGCCGGGGAGGTAGATGCCGGGCTCCACGGAGAAGCACATGCCGGGTACGAGGGGCTGCTCCTCCCCTTCGATCATGTACGGCGGCTCGTGCGTGGTGACGCCGATGCCGTGCCCGGTGCGGTGGATGAAGTACTCGCCGTATCCGGCGTCGGCGATGACCGCGCGGGCCGCCCGGTCGACGTCCTGGCAGGCCACGCCGGGCCGTACGGCCCGGAAGCCGGCTTCCTGGGCGGCGCGGACGGTGTCGTGCACCCGGCGCTCCTCGTCGGTGGGCTCGCCGACGTGGACGGTGCGGGTGGTGTCGGAGCCGTAGCCGTCCTTGAGACCGCCGAAGTCGAGGACGACCATGTCGCCGTCCTGGATGACGCGGTCGCCGACCTCGTGGTGGGGGTTGGCGCCGTTCGGTCCGGAGCCGACGATGGTGAAGTCGACCTGGGAGTGGCCGAAGCGGCGCAGCAGACCGGCGAGGTCCCGGCCGACGTCGGATTCGCGGCGGCCGGCGAACGGGACGTTCCTGATCTCCTCGAACGCGGCGTCGGCGGCGGCCCCGGCGGCCGCGAGGAGCTCCAGTTCGGCGGCGTCCTTGACGGCGCGCAGCATGGGCAGGGCGTCGGTGAGGGCGGCCCAGGTCGTGCCGGGCATGGTCCGCTGGAGGCCGAGGAGGTGCAGCGCCCAGGTGTTGTCGCTGATGCCGAACCGGCCGTGGCCGTCGAGGAGGGCGGCGGTGACGGCGTAGGGGTCCTTGCCGTCGGTCCAGTCCCGCAGGGTGAGGGCGGGGGCGCCGGCCGCGTGCGCGGCGTCGGGGGCTTCGAGGGTGGGCACGACGAGGACTGGGTCGTGGCCGGGTGTGAGGACCAGCAGGGTGAGGCGTTCGGTGACGGCGGTGGGCGCGTACCCGGTCAGCCAGACCAGGTCGGGGCCCGGTGCCACGAGGAGCCCGGCGAGTCCGGCCTCCGCGGCGGCGTGGGCGGCTCGCTCCATACGGGCCCTGTAGTCGGCGACGGTGAAGGGCGCGGGCGTACTACCGGTCATCCGGACCTCCGGGCGCGGGTGGGTGGACGGGCGAAGGAGTCCCGGGCAGCATCCTGCCCGGCCGGGGAGGGGGACGCGAGCGGGTTCGAGCGGTCGCTGTGCCGGGCTGCGGGCCGGCCGGGTCACCACGCCGCGGCCTGGTCAGGTCAGCACGCCCGGGGTGGCCGTCAACTGCTGGTAGGCCCCGCTGTGGTGACGCACGGTGAGGGTCACCGGGGCGCCTGGGTGGGCGCGTGCGACGGCGTGGGCCAGGTCGGCGGCGCTGTCTACGCGGGTGGTACCGAACTGCAGCAGGACGTCGCCGCGGACCAGGCCCGCCGTGTAGCCGGGGCCGGGCACGTGGACGCCGATCACCAGCGCTCCGGCCTTGCCGGCGTCCACGGCTTCCAGTCCGAGGGTCGCGCCGGTCGCGGCCGGGGCGCCCGGGCCGGTGGGCGCGGTGGCCTGGGCGGAGGGGGTGGCGTGGGCGGTGGGGGGCGGTGTGGCCTGACGGCGCGGGTCGGCGAGTTTGCCCAGGCCGATCACGGTGGCGCCGACGGTGCCGAGGCCGATCCCGCACAGCACGAGGACGGTGCCGACGAGCAGGCCGGACAGCAGGGTCCGCAGCCGCCGTCCGCGGCGGCGCGCGCCGTGCGGGCTCCGGGTGGTCCGGGACGGGTCGCCGTCCGGGCGCTCCTGGCCGGGCATGGGCTTGGGACGCAACGCAGTCTGTTCCATGGTTCGCTCGCCTCCGGCAGATGCTCTACCCGGGGCGCCCGGCACCGACGAGCCACGAACGAGTGAGACTGGCCGAAGGGTGGCGGAGGGTAGTCATGGCCGACCGGCGGCGGTCCTCGGCCCGCCTGTCGGCGCCGGCGGCCCCCGGATCGTGGCGGCACGCCCGCACCGACCAGGCGCGCACTCCCGCCCGACCGGCCGGCGCCCGGCCGGCCCCTGGGCCACGCCGCCGGTGCCGCGCCCCGCGGCGTCCCGTCCTCAGGCCCCGACGGTCAGTGTCCGGATGAGTTCCGCCGCCGCTCCCGCCGGTGTCCCCGCGTGCACGAGTTCGGTGCGGTGGACGACGCGCGGGTGCGTCAGCGCGATCGCGGCCGTGCCGGGTACGCCGGCGCAGGCGCGGCGGGGCAGCAGGGCGAGGCCGTGGCCGGCGGCGGTGAGCGCCGTGAGGGTGCGCAGATCGGTCCCCTCGTAGCGCAGGGCGGGGCGGAAGGCGCCACCGCCGTTGGCGGTGCGCAGCTGGGCGAGCGGGAGTGCGGTGTCGGGCGCGTCGATCCACCGGGCGTCGGCGAGGTCGGCGAGGCGCAGGCCGGTGCGGCGGGCCAGCGGGTGGGTGGCGGGGAGCAGGACGGCCACGGGTTCCTCGGCGACGCCGTGCGTGGTCAGCGGTGCCACGTCCGGCAGCCGGAGGGGGTCGCTGGGGGCGGCGAGTCCGTCGAGGAGGCCGAGGTCGGCGGTTCCGGTGGCGACGGCGGCCGGGATGTCGGCGCGGGCGAGGATCCGCAGGGTCAGCCCGGCGGCGGGGAGCGCGTCGAGGGGGCCGGCCCCGAGGGCGGTCGGTGTGGTGGCGAGGGTGAGTCCGTGGGCGGGTGCGGCGGCCATGCGGAGCACGTCGGCGCGGGCCGCGTCCAGCCGCAGCAGAAGCGGACCCGCGTGTTCCAGCAGCCGTTCCCCCGCCGTGGTGGGCGCGACCGGCCGGCGGGTGAGGAGGGCGGCGCCGAGGTCCTGTTCGAGGGCGGCGATGTGCTGGGACACGGCGGACTGGGTGTAGCCCAGCTCGCGCGCGGCCTCGGAGAAGGAGGCGAGCCGGGCCACGGTGACGTAGGTGCGCAGCAGGTGCGGGTCCATGCCGCACAGCATCCCATCCGGCATCAGGAATGCTTATCGACTGTGCAGGAATCATCGTTGGACGTGAACGAGTGGCCGGACCGAGGATGAGGTCCATGACGAAGACCGCCACACTCGCCCTGGTCGGCGACCGCTCCCCCAACGTCGTCTCGCACACCCGGATCCCGCTCCTGCTGGACGCACTCGCCGCCCGCGACCGGCTGCTGCTGGACGCCTACTGGATTCCCACCAAGGACGCCGAGGCCGAGGGCGCGGTGCGCGGCTTCGACGCCGTGTGGGTGCTGCCGGGCAGCCCCTACCGCAGCGAGGGGGGCGTCCTCGCGGCGATCCGCACCGCCCGCGAGGACGGCATCCCGTTCCTGGGCACGTGCGGCGGCTTCCAGCACACGCTGCTGGAGTACGCCCGGAACGTGTGCGGGCTGACCCGGGTCGCGCACGCCGAGAACGACCCGGACGCCGAGGACTTCCTCATCGAGCCGCTGGCCTGCTCGCTGGTGGGCCACGAGGCCGTGGTGACGGTGGAGCCGGACTCGCTCGCCGGATCCGTGATCGGCTCGGCCCGCACGGTCGAGCGCTACTTCTGCGCCTACGGCCCCTCCCGCCACCTCGACACCCTCCGCGCGCACGGCCTGCGCTTCTCGGGGCACGACGAGGACGGCGGGCCCCGCGTCGCCGAACTCCCCGGGCACCCCTTCTTCCTGGCCACCCTCTTCCAGCCGGAGCTGTACGGCGACGGAACGCGGCCGCACCCGGTGGTGCGCGCGCTGGCCGGGGCGGCCGCCGACCACGCGGCCCGAGTGCGGCAGCCGTCCTGAGACCGGGCGCGCGCGGCGCGCCTCAGCCGGCGAGCCGGACCGGTACGGGGGGCCGGTCCGGCACGAAGGTGTGCGCCCGGCGGCCCAGCCACCCGGCCTTGTAGCGGTCGACCTCGCGATGCCAGTTCAGGATGCCGGCCATCCAGTTCTGCAGGTCGAGGACATAGGCGTCCATCGCCGCGCGGGCCTCCTCGCCCAGCTCGAAGTCGTCGTAGAGGACCGGCAGTTCGTTGGCGAGGACGTGCTCGAACTGTTGCATGCGCTGGTTCAGGAGGTCGGCCACCACCTCGAGGGCGCGGGGATAGTCCACGCCGAAGAAGTTCTGCACGACGAGGATCGCGTTGTGGATCTCCCCCTCGTACTCGATCTCCTTCTGGTACGAGAAGACGTCGTTGAGGAGGCAGGCGTAGTCGATGGCCGCGTTCTCCAGGGAGCGGACCGGCCCGCTGCGGTACACCTCCGGTGGGATCGCCGGTCCGTGGCCCATGCGGCACAGGCTGAGGGTGAGGTCGGAACCGAAGGTCGAGCGGCGCATCTCCAGGTAGTCGACCGGGTCGGGGACGCGGTTGTAGAGCTGGTTGGACAGTTCCCACACCCAGCTCTCGGTCATGCTGTCCACGGACGCCTTGAGGGTGCGCCGCTGGCCGGGAGTCATCTCCGCCGTCGTCTCGGCCCACAGTTCGAGCAGTCCGCGTTCCATGGCGTCGCGGGGGACGAGGGCGGGCTCGCCGTCGACCGGCATGCACCGCGACAGCCGGGCCGTGGTCAGGCGGGCGGCGGCCAGGTCGCGGCGGTGGCCGTAGACCAGGGGGTAGTAGTCGTCGCCGTAGGTGCCCCAGGCGAGCCACCTGGCGCTGAGGTCGAGGGCCTCGGGGGTGCCGTCCGGGTCCAGTCCGGCGGAGCAGAGGGCGAGGTCGTACGCGGCGAGTTTGTCCTCGTCCCAGATGCCCTCGTGGAGGATGCCCGTGCGGTGGGTCCAGGCGAGGAGGTTGCGGCGGGCGGCGTCCAGGTGCGGGCTCAGCCGGAGTTCGTAGGGCATCTGGAACTCGGGGAGCAGGGAGGGGCCCACCTTCTGGTAGGGCACGTGGGAGTGGGCGCGCAGGCGTTCCTGGGCGGCCGCGGCGAGCAGGGCACCGATGTCGGCGGCGTTTCCGGGGCCGCTCGGCGGCTGCCAGGGGGAGGCGGAGACGGCGCCCTCGTTCATGTAGCGGCTGGAGCGCAGGTGCCATTCGTGGCCGCCCGACTGCCAGTCCTGGAGGCCCTTGGTGTAGGCGGCGACGGCGGCCGCCTCGTGCGGCGCGAGGCCCTGTTCCAGGGCGACGGCGGGTACTTCGGTGAGCGCGGTGTGCTCGAACTGGTGCAGCCGGGAGGTGAGGACGTCGTTGACGGTGTCGGCGGCCTCCTGGGTGGTGCAGCCGAAGAAGGTCTCCAGGACGAGCACGCCGTTGCTGTTCTCGCCCTCGTCCTCGACCTCACGCTGGTAGGAGAACAGGTCGTTGCGCAGGTGGACGGCGTCGGAGAAGGTCTCCATGAGGACCCTCAGGGGCCGGGTGGCGGCGACGGAGGCGGGCACCTCGGCCGTCGCGTACTCCACGAGACCCGCCGACCAGGGGGCGCCGCCCACCTTGCGGCGCATCTCGATGTACTCGACGGGGTTGGCGATCCGCCCCTCGTTGATGTTGGCCAGTTCCCACAGGGACTCGTTGAGCAGATGCTCGGTGGCGACGGAGAACCGGCGGCGCCAGTCGACGGACATCGCGGGCACCGTGCGCGCCCACAGGTCGGCGAGCCCGGCCTCCACGGGGTTCTCGGGTTCCGGCACGGGTGTGGCGAGGTCGAGCGGCATGAACAGCGGCAGCCGGTCGAGGTGCGCCTTCCCGGCGGCGCGGTCCTGGGTGCGCTTGAACATGTCCAGGAAGTGGTCGTCGAAGAAGAACACCCACACGTACCAGTCGGTGATCAGCGAGAGCGCGGGCCCGTCGCAGTCGGGGTGCGTGTAGGCGCACAGGAGTCCGTAGTCGTGCGCCTCCAGGTCCGCCTGCTCCCAGATCCCGGAGCCCTCCAGCATGCCCATCTCGCGTGCCCACGCGGTCGAGTGGGCACGCGCCTGGTCGACGTGCGGATTGAGCCGCGCGGGATACGGCATGTAGAAGGGCGGGAGTACGAACGGCTGTGTCATGGCCGGGGACTACCCGCGGCTCAACGGCGCCATCCGGACCGCCGGACATGATCACACCATCGCGTGAACCGTCGCCGAAACGGGAACTCCCGGCGCCAAACATGGACTTGGCGCCCGTGGGGTCGCCCGCGCCCGCGCCCCACGCACGCGCTCCGCCCCCTTGCCGAGCCCCCGCGCGCGGGCCACGGTAGGCGCATGACCTCCTTCGTACTGCCCCACGAGGTGCACGGCGACGGCGCCCACAAGGTGTTCGCCGTGCACGGCTGGTTCGCCGACCGCTCCGCGTACGCGGCCGTCCTGCCCGACCTGGACCGCACCGCCTTCACCTACGCCCTGGTCGATCTGCGCGGCTACGGCGAGGCCCGAGACGCCGCTGGTTCGTTCACGACGACCGAGGCCGCGCGGGATCTGGTGGAACTCGCCGACCGGCTGGGCTGGGAGCAGTTCTCGGTGCTCGGGCACTCCATGGGCGGCTCCGTGGCGCAGCGACTGCTGTCGGTCGCCCCGCACCGGCTGCGCCGTATCGTCGGCGTGTCCCCCGTGCCCGCGTCGGGGCTGCCGCTCTCCGGTGAGCAGGGCGCGCTGTTCACGGACGCGGCGCACAAGGCGGAGAACCGGCGCGCGATCATCGACTTCACCACCGGGGGCCGCCGTCCCGCCGCCTGGCTGGACCGGATGGTCGCCCGCTCGCTGGCGCGCAGCGACGCGAAGGCGTTCCGGACCTGGCTCGACTCGTGGGCGGGCGAGGACTTCCGTGCCGACGTGGAGGGCTGCGAGGTGCCCGCGCTGGCCGTGGCCGGCGAACTCGACCCCGCCCTGTCCCCGGCGGTGCTGCGGCAGACGTGGCTGGCCTGGTACCCGCGGGCCGGCCTCACCGCGCTGCCGTCGGCCGGGCACTACGCGATGGACGAGACACCGCTGGAGCTGATCCGGGTGGTGGAGGACTTCCTGCGGGCGGACGACAGCGGCGACGGCGACACCCATGACGGCAACACCGGTGACCGCGACACCGGAGCGGGCGCCGTGCGGGTCGTCGGCGACGGCGTGGGCGAGTCGGCGTGAGCGTGCGCGAGGCCGCTCCGACCGTGCCCGACGTGTTCGATCCGCGCCGGTACGCGGCCGGGGTGCCCTACGCCGACTACCGGGTGCTGCGCGACCACCATCCCGTGGCCTGGCAGGACGAGCGGGAGGTGCTGGGCTGGCCGGCCGGGCCCGGGTTCTGGGCGGTGACCCGGCACGCGGACGTGGTGCGGGTGCTCAAGGACGCGGCGACGTACTCCTCGTGCCTCGGCGCGACCCAGATCCGAGACCCGGACCCGGAGGACCTGCCGTTCATCCGCCGCATGATGCTCAACCAGGACCCGCCGCGGCACGGCAGGCTGCGGCGGCTCGTGAGCCGCGCGTTCACCCCGGCCCGGGTCGACCGGTTCGCGTCCGTCGCCCGGGAACGGGCCCGCTCGCTGCTCGCGGACGCGGTCGCCCGCGCGGGCGCGGCGGACGGCACGGTCGACCTGGTGGCTGCGGTCACCGACGAGTACGCGCTGCTCAACCTGGCCGATCTGCTGGGCGTTCCGGCGAGCGACCGGCGGCTGCTGCTTCACTGGACGCAGCGGGTCATCGGCTACCAGGACCCGGACGAGGCGGGCACCCCGGTGCTGGACGGCACGGGCAAGCCGGTCAACCCGCGCTCGCCCGCGATGCTGCGGGACATGTTCGACTACGTCCGGCAGCTGGCCGTATACAAACGACGGAATCCCGCCGACGACATCATGACGACACTCGCCCACGACCCGGAACTCGCCGAGGCCGAGCTGGAGATGTTCTTCTTCCTGCTCACCGTCGCCGGCAACGACACCGTGCGCAGCGCGGCCCCCGGCGGACTGCTGGCCCTCGCCGGGCATCCGGAGGCCTACGCGTCGCTCCGCGCCGGGAAGACGGGCCTGCCGTCGGCGGTCGACGAGCTGCTGCGCTGGCACCCGCCCGTACTGACGTTCCGCCGGACCGCCGCACGGGACACCGAGCTGGCGGGGCGGCGGATCCGGGCGGGGGACAAGGTCGTCGTCTTCCACGCCTCGGCCAACCGGGACGAGCGCGCCTTCGCGGAGCCCGGCCGGCTCGACCTGGACCGCTCCCCCAATCCGCACGTGTCCTTCGGTGACGGACCGCACGTGTGCCTGGGCGCGCACTTCGCCCGGCTCCAACTACGCCTGCTCTACGAGGAGACGCTCACGGCGGTGCCGGAGCTGCGGCCGGCCGGGCCTCTCGGGCGGCTCGTGTCGAACTTCATCAACGGCATCAAGTCGCTGCCGATGCAGGTCCTCTGAGGTCGGCCCGCGGACCGTCGCCCGCGCCGGGCGTGCGTGTCGGTGCCGTCGCGCGGGTCAGACAGTTCTGATCTCCCGTTCCAGCTGCGAGGCGAGGGTGAGATAGCGGGGGCGGCGGTGCACCGGGACCAGGCCGCGGATCATCAGGTGCCACATCTCGGCCACCCTGCGCGGCAGCCGCCCGACGGGTTCGAGGGAGCGGCCGGCGACCCGCGTGCCGATGAAGAAGCACACCAGGGAGTGGGCGACGACGCCGACGTCGAGGTCGCTGTGCACGTCGGACTCGCGGACGGCGGCGGTGAACTTGCGGGTGGCGAACTCCAGCCACTCGGTGAAGGGGTGGCGCAGCGGGGGCCGCATCGCGATGTCCGCGGTGGCGAGCCGGAGTCCGGCGCGCGGGACGGGGTCCGCGACGGCGAGCCGGACGATCCCGAACGTGGTCCGGATCAGCGCCTCCAGCGCGGAGCAGCCGCGGCTCTCGACGTCGGTGACCATCTTGCGGGCGGCCTCGGCCTGGAGTTCCAGGATGGCGTGGGCCAGGTCCTCCTTGGCGGCGAAGTGGAAGTACAGTGCGCCCTTGGTGACCTTCGCGTGTTCGACGATGTCGCTCAGACTGGTGGACTCGTAGCCGCGCCGGTCGAACAGGTCGGCGGCGGCCCTGATGATCGTTGCGCGGGTCTGCTCGGCACGTAACTGCCTCGCCATCGAAAAGACCCCTTCTCACGACATGAACATACGGGACATCAGGTGCGTTTCACTCGCCCCGCACAACGATAACTCACGTGTGGATCACGGGAGTCGGGAGTACGACCCTCCGCTCGGACCACGCCGGCCGGTCCGGCCCGCGGCGGCCACCGACCGCACCGGGGCACGGAGTGCGCCGTGCCGGTGATCACCACCCTACGAGCCTCGTGGACCGTCCTCAACGGCGCCTCCGCCGGCCTTGCACGGGAGGGTGCCGACCCTGCCAACCGGGCCGGAACCGCGCCCGGTCCGGCCGGAACCCGCTCCTGGTGAACGCGGACGGCGTGGGCGCCGTACTGGAAGCGGCAGACCCCGTTCCCGTGCCCGCCGAGGAGATGTCCCGGATGACTCGGACGACCGCCCGCCTGAGCGTCACGGTGGCCGCAGCCGCGGCTCCGCTCCTGCTCCTGCCGTGGGCGGCGGGGTCTGCCCAGGCCCACGGCGCCCCCACGGACCCGGTGAGCCGGGTGTACGCCTGCTCCCCCGAGGGCGACGCCGCCGCTCGCCGGTCGGCGGCCTGCCGCGCGGCGGTCGCGGCGAACGGGGCTCCGTTCACCGCCTGGGACAACCTGCGCGTGGCGGGCGTGGACGGCCGCGACCGGCAGGTGCTCCCGGACGGCAGGCTGTGCAGCGGGAACCTGCCGGCCTACCGGGGGCTCGATCTGGCCCGGACGGACTGGCCGGCGACCCGGCTGACCCCGGGCGCCCGGCTGACGATGACGTACGCCTCGACGATCGCCCACTCCGGTACGTTCCGCCTCTACCTCACCCGGCCGGGCTACGACCCGGCGAAGCCGCTGAGGTGGTCCGACCTGCCCGCGCGGCCGTTCGCCACGGTCACGGACCCTCCGCTGACGAACGGGGCGTACCACATCGCCGCCACCCTGCCGAAAGACCGGACGGGGCGTCAGATGCTGTACACGGTATGGCAGAACAGCAGTACGCCGGACACCTACTACTCGTGTTCCGACGTGGTGTTCCCCAAGGCGCGCGAGGCGGGCGAGGGGGCTGCGGCGGCGGCCGGGAAGCCCGTGTCGGGCACCGCGGCCCCGCCTCCCGCGAAGGGGGCCGCGCACTCCCCCGCCGGCAGCACGCCGGTCGCCGCGGCCACCCGCTCCGGATCGGGACCCTCGGCGCCGGCGATCGCGGGCGGCGCCGCCGCGGTGCTGCTGCTCACCGGGGGCGCCGCCCTCGCTCTGCGTCTGCGTCGACGCTGAACGTTGTCGTCGTGTACGTCAGTTGACCGAGACCGGGGCGCCCCCGTCCGTCACCGGGGCGTACTTGGCGGTGAAGTAGCCGCTGGCGAAGCACAGTCCTGAACCGGAGACCTTGCTGAACCGCTGGTTGGTGAAGGAGATGCTGCTGTCGGCGTTGTCGGCCTTCCCGGTCAGGCTGGGCGCCTGGTAGACGCAGGTGATGCTGCCGAGCAGGGTGCGCAGCTTGACCGTGGTCTGGATGGTCGAGCCGGCCGCGGGCAGGACGGTGAGGGTGCCGTCGGAGCCGACCGTCGCCGTGTACGGCAGGTGGTCGACCGTGATGCCGCTGACGCCGAGCACCCCCATGACGTTGCTGGTGCAGCTGCTGCTGTCGAAGGTGTGCCCGGTGACCGATTCGGTGGCCGTGCCCGGCGCGTCCGGGTTGCCGGTGACGGTGGCGGTGAACTGGGACGACGTGCAGGTCACGCCGCTGGTGCCGGTCGCGCTGGAGTAGAGCGTGGCGGAGGTGCCACTGGCCAGCGGCGCGGTGAGGGTGTCGCCGACGGCGACGGCGGTACCGCCGGTGCCGCCGATGGTGAGGACGGCGCCGGCCGCGGAGGCGGGGCCGGCCGCCGTGAGGCCGAGTGCGGCGACGGTGCCCGCGAGGGCCAGGAGGGTGCGCTTGCGCATGGGGGTGTGCCTCTCTTCCGGTGGGGGTGAGGTGATGTGGGGTGTGGGGGGTGGGCTCATGGGGGGGCCGCCGCTGTCACCGGTCCGGGACGCCTTCTCCGTGCATGACGGACCGGTGACGGTCCGCCGGTCCTGTGACGGCGCCCGGCCGGACAGGTGGCGGCGACCGGCCGGCAGGTAGCGGCGGCCGACCGGACCCGGCCGGAGTCCCCGGGGGAAAGGGCTCCGGCCGGGCCGTGCGGGGCAGCGGCCGGCGGACACGGACCGGAGGGATGCGGCCGTGCAGGGGCGGGACCGATGCGAAGCGTTTGCTGGAAGGGCCGGGAGGCGGCCGATGCCGCGGCGGCGGATCCGGCGCCACGGATCCATGGGGAAACTGGGGAGAGTTTTAGACCTGATGAAGCATCAACGTCAATACGATGCAAGGGACTTGATGGTCACGCGCGCCCCCTGTCAGGCCGCCTACGCAGTGTCGACACGGATTTTTCACATCTCCCTTGACCCTCGAATGTAACCGGCGGTAACTTCCTCGGAGGCTACTGCCGCGTAACGAGAAAGCCCTTGCACTCGCCGGGAGTTGTGAGGAGTCGTGCGCGGCATCCGCTGTCCGCGCCAGGACAACGCGCCACTGGAGCCCAACCCGCATTGACCTATGCCCATGGGAGCAGACATGGCCTCGTCCCCGGACGTCTCGTCCGCCGGCACCAACCCCGAGAACCCGGGAAGCGGTTCACCGTCCGACACCTCGGCCGCCGCCGGGTCCACGACCGGTGTCGCGAGACGCGGCCGGGTCCGGCTGCGCCGGGCGGCGGTGATGGCGGTCCCCGCCACCGTGATCGCCGCGGGTCTCGCGGTCCTCACCGCGCAGGGCGCGCTGGGCGTGCAGTTCGCGATCTCCGGCATGCCGTTCACGGTCACCGCGACCCAGCTCGACGGCACCGGTTTCGAGCAGTTCGGCGGCCTCGACAACATGGCGGACGGCAGCCCGAACGCCGGAGACACCGGCGGGCAGGTGCTGATCGTCACCTCCGCCATCAAGAACGCCACCCTCACCAAGCTGTGCCAGAGCGTCGACCTCGGCGGCACCAATCTGCTGATCACTGCCGGCAGCGGCGCGAACAAGGTGACGGCGAGCGATCTCACCACCGACTCCACCGTGCTGTCGGGCGACGCGTCCTTCGACAACATCGAGATCGGCAACGACGCCAGCACGCTCGACAAGGCGAACGCCAAGGGCCCGATCGGCGTCTTCAGCCAGCAGGCCGACACCGTGCACATCGCCCACCTGCGGCAGACCAACTACGCGACGACCGCCGGTGTGTTCAAGCTGCCCGGGCTCAAGCTCCGGTTCAGCGGCTCGGGCTGCTGAACCGATGCCGGACCGTCCACGACAGGGGCTTAGGCCCGCCTTCCGCGGATGGCGGGCCCGCCGGCCGTTCTGGGGCGGGCTGCTGCTCGCTCTGGGCGGGGGCGAGATCCTGCTGACCGAGAAGGCGTCGCTGAAGGTCGTCCTGCACATAGGCATGCAGGGCCTGGCCGGCTATCTGCTGCCGGGGCTGATGCTGCTGCTGGGGCTGCTGATCCTGTTCAACCCGGCCCAGCGGCTCTTCTACTCCATCACCGGCGTCCTGCTCTCCCTGGGTACCTGGCTCACCTCCAACCTGGGCGGCTTCCTCATCGGCCTGCTTCTGGGCGTCACCGGCAGCTGCCTCGCCTTCGGGTGGCTACCGGACCAGGAGCCCCGGGTGAGCCGCCGCAGGCGCCGTAGGGAGGCACGGGCGGCGGGCGCCTGACCCACGCCGCCGGAGCTTGTAACCCACCCCGGCGGGGGCGTCAAGTCCCGAGCTGTCGGAACGTGACCCTGTCGCGGGCCGCGGGCCTACTTGAAGTGCGGGCTTCACCGGAGACACCGGAACGAACGAAGCCCGGACGGCACAGAACAGTGCCGCACACTTCAGGAGGAGCACATCATGATCAAGCAGACCCGCAGCACCGAGGGCACCGTTTCCAAGCGCCGGCTGGGCATCGGAGCGGCCGTGGCGTCGGCCGTCGCCGTCACCGGAGGCGTACTCCTGCCGGCCGTCTCGGCCACCGCCGCCCCGATGCCCCAGGCCCCGCCGCCCAGCCTGGCCCAGGGCCACCACCACAAGGACGACCATCACAAGAAGCACTGCGAGAAGAAGCCCGGCAAGGGCAAGGAGGGCCACAAGTACGTCTGCTGGTCCAACGGCCACAAGTACTACTGGGACGAGCACTACGACTGCTACTACTACGTCGTGGACCACCACAAGTACTACTGGGACAACTACCGCGACTGCTACTTCGTGGTCACGAACCACCACAAGTACTACTGGGACGACCACTACGACTGCTACTACGTGGTCGTCAAGCACGACAAGTACTACTACTGGGACAGCAAGGACAGCTACCACTACTGGGAGCACCACAAGAACGACCACCACTGGAACCCCAAGGACAAGGACCACTGGAAGGACGAGGACCAGGCCAAGAAGGACTCCGACCACTCGGACTCCGACAAGTCCGACAAGAAGGACTCCGACGACCCGGGCGCCTCGAACAAGGGTCCCGACGACGGCTCCAAGGACAAGGGCTCCCAGGACAAGGGTTCGGACGACAGCACCTCCAAGGACAAGGGCTCGAAGGACTCCAAGGACTCCAAGGACAGCGACTCGAAGGACAAGGGGACCGACGACAGCGGCTCCAAGGACAGCGGGTCGAAGGACAAGGGCACCGAGGACAAGGGCACCGACGACAGCGGGTCCAAGGACAAGGGCACCGACACCGGCACCCAGGACAAGGGCACGGACAAGGGCGGCTCCGAGGACAAGGGCACCGACAGCGGCTCGGACACCGGCACCCAGGACAAGGGGACCGACACGGGCACCACGCAGGACGCCCCGAAGACCGACCAGGGCACGGGCCAGGACACGAACCCGGACACCAAGCCGAACCCCAACCCGAACCCGAACCCCAACCCGGACACCAACACGAACCCGGACACGGCCACCAACACCAACCCGGACACCACCACCACGGACGGCGGGTGACCTGTAGCACCACCGCACACACCGCGAGGCGGGGTGAAGGCTCAACGGCCTTCACCCCGCCTCTCCACGCGTCCCCCCACCTCCCCGCAGACCGGGACATCTCGCCCACCGCTGGATAGAATCTCCCCATGCGGGAGAGCGGGTCGTTCGATCTGGTCGGAACGCGGATCGCCGGCTACGAGGTGCAGCGCGAGCTGGGCCGGGGCGGCATGGCTGTCGTCTACTGCGCCCGTGACCTGCGACTGGAACGGACCGTGGCGCTGAAGCTGCTGGCCCCGGAGATGGCCCGCAACGACACCTTCCGCCGGCGCTTCACCCACGAGTCCCGGGTCGCCGCCGCGATCGACCACCCGCACATCGTGCCGATCTTCGAGGCCGGGGAGACGGACGGTGTGCTGTACATCGCGATGCGTTATGTGTCGGGCCTCGACCTGCGCGCCCTGCTCGACCGGGAAGGCGCGCTGCCGGTGGACACCGCGCTCCGGATCGCCGGCCAGGTCGCCTCGGCGCTCGACGCGGCGCACCAGCACGATCTGGTGCACCGGGACGTCAAACCGGGCAACATCCTGGTCGCGGAGGGCACCGACAGCGCCCACCCCGAGCACATCTACCTGACGGATTTCGGGCTGACGAAGAAATCCCTGTCGCTGACGGGGTTCACGACCGTCGGCGAGTTCGTCGGCACGCTGGACTACGTGGCTCCGGAACAGATCTCCGGCCGCCCCGTCGACGGCCGATGCGATCTGTACAGCCTGGCCTGCGTGGTCTTCGAGGTCCTCACCGGCGGGCCACCGTTCGTCCGCGACGAGGACATCGCGCTGCTGTGGGCGCACCAGTACGACAGTCCGCCCGCGGTGAGCGAGGTACGGCCGGGGCTGCCGCCGGCGCTGGACGACGTACTCGCGAGGGCGCTGGCCAAGGTGCCCGAGGACCGGTTCGACTCGTGCCTGGAGTTCGTGGGGGCGCTGCGGTCCGCCGTGGCGGGCGGTGCGGCGGGTGGCGACGTGGGCGGCCGGGCGGGCGCGGGGACGGCCGTATCGCCGCCGGCTCCGGACACGCCGTCCGACGCGCCGGACCCGCCGTCCGAGCCGGTGCCGATGCCGCCCGCCTGGGCCCATCCGGTCTTCGGTCCGGGCTTCGGCGTGCCCGCCGCCTAGCCCTTCGCGGTGAGGAACTGTTCCGCCCAGACGGTCTTACCCCTGGTGGTGTGCCGGGTCCCCCAGCGCTGGGCGAGCTGGCCGACCAGGAGGAGTCCGCGGCCGCCCTCGTCGAACGTCCGCGCGCGGCGCATGTGCGGCGCGGTGTTGCTGGAGTCGAAGACCTCGCAGGTCAGGGTGCGGTCGTCGTGGATGAGGCGGAGCCGGGCGGGCGGGCGGCCGTAGCGGATGGCGTTGGTGACGAGTTCGCTGACGACGAGTTCCGTGACGAAGGCCGCCTCGTCCAGCTGCCACGCGGCGAGCTGGTCGGTGGCCCGCTGCCGGGCCTCGGAGACGACCGCCGTGTCGAAGGGCAGCTCCCAGCTGGCGACGCGGTCGGCGTGCAGGGCGTGGGTGCGGGCGACGAGGAGGGCGATGTCGTCCTCGGGACGCCGGCTCAGCATGGAGGTCAGGACGCGGTCGCAGACGGTGTCCAGGCTCTGGGCGGGGCGGCCCAGCGCGGCGAACATCCGGTCCAGGGCCTCGTCGATGTCGTGGTCGCGGCCTTCGAGCAGGCCGTCCGTGTAGAGGGCGAGGAGGCTGCCCTCGGGCAGTTCCGTCTCGAAGGCCTCGAAGGGCAGTCCGCCCAGGCCCAGCGGGGGCCCGGCCGGGACGTCGAGGAGGCGGACGTCGCCGTCGGGGGTGACGACGGCGGGCGGGGGGTGGCCGGCCCGGGCGAGGGCGCACTGGCGGGAGACGGGGTCGTAGACGGCGTACAGGCAGGTCGTGCCGACCCCGCCGGCGGCCTCGGCGTCGGCGTCGGCCTCCACGGCGGACAGGTGGATGACGAGGTCGTCGAGGTGGCTGAGGAGTTCGTCGGGCGGCAGGTCGACGTCGGCGAGGGTGCGGACCGCCGTGCGTACCCGGCCCATGGTGGCGGAGGCGCGGATGCCGTGGCCGACGACGTCGCCGACGACGAGTGCGACGCGGGTGCCGGACAGCGGGATGACGTCGAACCAGTCCCCGCCGACGCCGGCCTGGCCGACGGCGGGGAGGTAGCGGGTGGCGAGGTCCACCGCTCCCTGTTCGGGCAGCGTCTGCGGCAGCAGACTGCGCTGGAGGGTCATCGTGGTGGTGTGCGAGCGCGGGGCGCGGTCGGTCTCGCGGACGCTCGTCGCCGCCTTGGCCGCGAGTTCGCCGGCCAGCCACAGATCGTCCGCGTCGAAGGGTTCCTGGCGTTCGTGCCGGGCGAAGACGGCGGTGCCCAGCGTGGTGCCGGCCGCCCGGACCGGCACGACCAGCAGGGAGTGGGTGCCGCCGTCCCGGATCCAGGCGGCCTGCGGGTCCTCCCGGGCCCACCGGGCGAGGGCCTCCTCGCCGCCCCCGTACAGCGCGCCCTGCCCCGTCGCCAGGCACCGGGCGGGCGGTGACCAGGCGGCACAGTGCAGGGTCTCGCCGGCCGGGCGCGGCGGGTGGGAGGCGTCGGGCCCCGTCCCCGCGGCGGCCCGCCTGAGCGTGACACCGGCGGTCGACCAGGCACCCGGGGGCTCGCCGTGCCGGGGGGTGTCCAGCAGATCCACCACACACGTGTCCGCGAACTCGGGCACGGCGACCTCGGCCAGCTCCTGCGCGGTCCGTCGAACGTCGGAGGTCGTACCGATCCCGGTCCCTGCGCGGCTCAACACCCGCATCCGCCGCCGTACGAGGGAGGCGGGGAGGAGGGCATCGGGGGGCGGGCCGCCGGGGGCAGGGCTTCCGGGAGCCGGGAACGCGGTGGCCGGGGGGACGTCGGCCGGGGGCCCGGCGACCGGCGAGGGCCCGCCGGCCTGCGAGGCGGGCGCCTGGGCCGCGGTGGGCGGGGAGCCAGTGCCCGTGGAAGGGGCAGCTGGGAAGTCCGGAGCCGAGGGCCGACCGGCCTGGGAGGCCCCGCCGGCCTGTGCAGCGGGCGCCGGGACCTCGGCGGCTGGGGAATCGGTGGCCAGGGCTGCGGGATCCGGGACTCCCGGAGCCGACGTGTCGGTGGGCGGGGACCCGGCCGCCCGGGGCCCCGGGGCCGTGGCGCCGGGACTCGCGGGCTCCTGGCTCTGGGGGGCCGCCGGGTGGGCGAGCACGCATACCGCGAGGACACGGCCGTCGGCGTCCTCCAGCGGGATCAGTTCGGCCGGCAGGCGCCGCGCGTCGCCGGTGTCCAGACACAGGGGTACGTCGGCGCGCGCGCCGTCCTGGAGCACGCGCCGCATCCGTGTCTCCGCGTCGTCGCTGGCCGGGTGGGGCACGAGGTCCGGCAGGCGCAGGCCGTACATCGCCTCGCGGGTGACGGAGAGGGCCCGCTCCAGGCCGGCGCTGGCCCGCACCAGCCGCAGGTCCCGGTCGAAGACGGCCAGTGCGCACGGGGCGCGGTCGAAGGCCCGCTCCCCCAGCTCCCGGCCGCCGTCGACGCGGCGCGGGCCCGTCACGGCGGACACGATCAGCCACTCGCCGCCGGTGCCGTCACGGGCGGGGCGGCGGTGCGCCAGGACGTGGCGCTCGACGAGCCGGTGACCGGCCCGGTGGCGGAGCGCCAGGGTGCCTCCCCAGCGCTCCCGCGCGGCGGCCTCCGGCCACGTCGGCGCAGGGGTGCCGGGGTCGGCGAGGAGCTGGGCGGCCGGCCGGCCGATGATCTCCGCCGGCGGATACCCCAGCAGCAGCCGGGCCCCGTCGCTCCAGCCCGTGACGACGCCCCGTTCGTCGACGGTGGCCGTGGCGGTGAAGGCGCCCGGGGGCACGGCGTGGGTCTGCGCCCGACCGCTGGGAGGGGTGGGGAGTCGCTCCATCGCCGCTCAACCTCCGACGAACCCGCCCTCCGACGAACCTGCACGGGCCGGTCCTCCCCCCAGCATGATCCTGGGGCCCACGGAGCACCAATCCGCCGAGCGGTCGCCCCGGGCTACCAGGTGGGGGGCCTGTGACGCGCCTGTGACGTTCGGCGGACGTGGCGATGACGTCGGGCGGTCACGGTATTGAAAGCGGACAAACTTCAGCTTTCGGACACGCCTCCCCCGGCGACCCGAGCGAAGCCGACCGACCGAGCCGACCCCGTCGTCGAACACCGAAGCCGACGAAGCCGACCCAGCCGATCTGCCAGAGGAACCCCCATGAGCCTCACCGTCACCACGCCGCACAGCGAAGCCGCCGCCCCCGAGCTGGCCCCGCGCGAGCGCGAGACCCTGAAGCACATCGCGGCCGGCTGCACCTACCTCCAGGCGGCCCGGAACATGGGACTGTCCCGGCACACGGTCGACGCCTACCTGCGCCGCATCCGCGCCAAGCTCGACATCAACACCACGGCCGAGCTGACCCGGCTGGCGATCTCCCTGGGCATGTGACGCCCGGCCCGGCCGGTACAGCCGTACGGGCCGGACAACGGGCTCCGCGTCACGGGAACTTGTACGCGGGGCCGGTAGTTCCCCTGATGCCGTCAGCAGTCGTTTGTGGAGACGAGGAGTTCGCATGGCCCTGTGGGACCGCGTCAAGGAGTCGGCATCGCAGATGCAGACCCAGTTGGTCGCGAAGAAGAACGACCTGAAGAGCGGTGCCTTCCGCGACGCCAGCATGGCGATGTGCGCCCTGGTGGCCGCCGCCGACGGCACGATCGACCCGGCGGAGCGCCAGCGGGTGGCCCAGCTCATCGGCACGAACGAGGTGCTGCAGAACTTCCCCGCGGACGACCTCAGGCGCCGCTTCGAGGACAACCTGAACAAGCTGACCACCGACTTCGCCTTCGGCAAGGTCAGCGTCCTTCAGGAGGTCGCCAAGGCGAAGAAGAAGCCCGCCGAGGCACGCGCCGTCGTCCAGATCGGCATCGTCATCGGCGGCGCGGACGGCGACTTCGACAAGACCGAACAGGCCGTCGTCCGCGAGGCCTGCTACACCCTCGACCTCCCACCCCACGAGTTCGACCTCTGAGGTGACGTCCTGAGTGAGCGAGGGGCTACGGCCTCTCGGACCGGAGTTGCCTCGCCCAGCAGCAGCGCGGTCAGGGCGGGCCAGCGCCAGGGGTACGGGGTGCGGGTGCGCGGGGGTGTGGTGGTCATGGGAGCCAGCGTCGGTGGGGGGTGCCGGGGGCTCCAGCCGCGCGGGGCCGGCTGCGGGATTGTTCCGCCGCAGCCGGCGTCCGTGCGGAAAACTCACACCGGGGTCAGTCCAGGCCCGCGGACTTCAGCCAAGCCTTGGCGACGTCCAGGGGGTCCTTCTTCTGGGTCTGGACCTGGGTGTCGAGGTCGAGCAGGGTGGCGGTGTCGAGCTTGGCCGAGACCGCGTCGAGGGCGGCGGCGCCCTTCTGGGGCAGCGCCTTCTTGTTGACGAGGGGCTGGACGTTCTCGAAGCCGAAGAGGTTCTTCGGGTCCCGCAGGACGACGAAGTTCTCCTTGGCGATGGTGGGGTCCGTGGTGAAGAGGTCCGCCACCTGGACGGCGTCTTGCTTCAGCGCCTCCTGGGTGAGCTTGCCGCCCGCGTCCAGCGCCTTGAAGGACTTGAAGTCCAGGCCGTACACGGACTTGAGGCCGACGAGCCCCTGGTGCCGGGTCTGGAACTCGGGAGAGCCGCCGAGCACCAGGTCCCCGGCGACGCCCTTCAGGTCCGCGATGGAGGACTTGGCGGTGAGGTGGTACTTCTTCGCGGTGGCCGCGTTCACCGTGACCGAGTCCTTGTTCTCGGCGGAGGAGGGCTTCAGCAGGCCCAGCTTGGCGTCCAGCTTGGCCTCGATGGCCGTCGTGGTCGCCTCGACCGTCTTCGGGGCCGCCTTGGGGTCGAGGTAGGCCAGCAGGGCCCCGTTGTACTCGGGGAGGACGGAGACCGCGCCGTTCTGGAGGAGGCCGTAGGTGGTCTCGCGGCTGCCGATGTTCGGCTTGTACGTGACCTTGATGCCCTTGGCCTTCAGGGCCTCGCCGTAGATGTCGGCGAGCAGGATGCTCTCGGCGAAGTTGTTGGAACCGACGACGACGCTGTCGCCGCTCGCCTTGCCGCCCGTCAGGGGGTTGTCTGCCTTGTCGTCGGAGGAACCGCAGCCCGCCAGCAGGGCCGTGGCCGCCGCGAGGGCGACCACCGCCGCGCCTCGGTTCCTCCGGATGGTCCTGCTGGTGCGCTTGTTTGAAGTCACGTGTTGATCCAATCCAGCCGGTTCTCCATCAGTCAAGGGAGGACCCCCTTCGCAATGGATTCTTGATACGACGGTCAACTGCCGCGCCGCACACCGGGCGAGACCGCGGCGCGGGCCACCGCCCAGAACACCGCGAGCGTGGCCAGGGCGAGCGCGGCGACCAGCGTGGCGCCGCCGACGACCTTCTCGTAGTCCTTCTGGTAGAGGCCGTCGATGATGTACCGGCCGAGCCCGCCGAAACTGACGTACGCGGCGATGGTGGCCGTGGAGACGATCTGGATCGCCGCCGTGCGCAGGCCGCTCAGCACCAGGGGCAGCGCGACCGGGAGTTCGACCTGGAGAAGCACCCGGGGCTCGGACATGCCCATGCCGCGGGCGGCGTCCACCGGGGAGGGGTCGACGGAGCGGACGGCCTCGTAGGTGGGCACCAGGATCGGCGGCACGGCGAGCGCGACCAGGGGGACCATCACCGGCGTCAGCCCGAACCCGAACCAGGTGACCATCAGCAGCAGCAGGCCGAAGGTGGGCAGGGCGCGGGCGGCGGTGGCGATGAGGGCGAGGGCGTTGCCGCCACGGCCGTAGTGTCCGGTGACGAGTCCGACGGGCAGCCCGATGCCGGCCGCGATCGCGAGGGCCTCCAGGGAGTACAGGATGTGTTCGGTGACGCGGGCGGGGATGCCGTCCTCGCCGTGCCAGTGCGCGCCGTCGCTGAAGAACGCCTGGACGAAGTGGAGTACGTTCACCGGGTCGCCCCCTTCCGCGGCATCCAGGGGGTCAGCAGCAGCCGTACCAGCACGAGCAGGGCGTCGACGGCGATCGCCAGGACCGCCGTGGTCAGCACGGAGTTCACGGCGAGTTCGGGCCGGTGGTACTTCTGCGCGTCGTCGAGCAGGTTGCCGAGCGCGCCCTGGTTGCCGATCAGCATGCCGACGCTGACGAGCGAGATGCTGGAGACGGCCGCCACCCTGAGGCCCGCGACGATCGCGGGAACGGCGATGGGCAACTGCACCTGGAGATAGCGGCGCACGGGTCCGAGGCCCATGGCGGTGGCGGCGGCGAGGGTCTCCTGCGGGACCGAGCGGACGCCGTCCACGATCGCGGGGACCAGCACCACCAGGCTGTACACCGCCAGCGGGATCATCACGGTCGTCTCGGTCAGGCCGGTGTAGTCGATGAGGACGACGAAGAAGGCCAGGGACGGGATGGCGTAGAGCACGGTGGTCACGCCGAACACGGGCGCGTACAGCCAGCGGAACCGCACGCACAGCTGGCCCACGGGCAGGGCCACCAGCAGTCCGGCCAGCACGGGCAGCAGGGCCTCGCGCAGATGCAGACCGATGAGGCCGGGGTAGCCGTGCTGGAGGTCGCTCGGGATGTCGAAGAAGCCGTTCATCACCGTGCCGCCTCGGCCGTATCGGTGTCCGCCTCGGCCGTATCGGTTTCCGGCTCGGCAGCCGCAGGCCCCGCTTCGGCGGTGTGCGCGGCCCGGATCGCCTCGCCGATCGTCTGCTGCGACACGACCCCGAGGGCCCGTCCCTCGGCGTCCACTGCGACGGCCCAGCCGGTCGGGGAGAGCACGGCCCCGTCGAGCGCGGTGCGCAGCGAGTCGGTGCCGGGCACGAAGGGGCGGCCGTACGGCAGGAGCCGGCCGGGGTCCGGGGTGTCCGCGGTGAGGTCGTCCGGTGTGCCCCAGCCGAGCGGCCGGCCGTCGGCGTCGGTCGCCAGGAGGTAGGGGGTGTCCCCGGCCGTGCTCCGGCCACCGCCCGCCCCGGGGCCGGCCAGCGGTTCGGTCCGCAGTTCCAACCCGTCGGACGGGAAGAACGACAGCCGCCGGATGCCCCGGTCCGCGCCGAGGAAGTCCTCGACGAAGGGGTCGGCGGGCGCGCTGAGGAGTTCGGCGGGCGGTGCGAACTGGGCGAGCCGGCCGCCGGTGCGCAGCACGGCGACCATGGTGCCGAGCTTGATGGCCTCGTCGATGTCGTGGGTGACGAAGACGATGGTCTTGCCGAGTTCGCCCTGGAGGCGCAGGAGTTCGTCCTGCAGGCCCTTGCGGACCACCGGGTCGACCGCCGAGAACGGCTCGTCCATCAGCAGCACAGGCGGGTCGGCGGCGAGCGCCCGCGCCACGCCGACGCGCTGCTGCTGGCCGCCCGAGAGCTGGTAGGGGTAGCGCTTGGCGAGCGCGGTGTCGAGTCCGACCCGTTCCATCAGTTCGGCGGCCCGCGCCCGCGCCTTCTGCCGGCTCCAGCCGAGCAGGCGGGGCACGGTGGCGATGTTGTCGACGATGGTGCGGTGCTGGAAGAGGCCGGCGTTCTGGATGACGTAACCCATGGACCGGCGCAGGGTGTTGACCGGCTGCTGCCGGATGTCGGCGCCGTCGAGGAGGATGCTGCCCTCGGTGGGCTCCACCATGCGGTTGATCATGCGCAGCGTCGTCGTCTTGCCGCAGCCGGAGGGACCGACGAGCACGGTGATCGAGCGGTCCGGGATGTCCAGCGAGAGCCGGTCGACCGCCACCGTGCCGTCCGGGTACCGCTTCGTGACTGACTCTATCCGTATCAAAACGCCGAATGCCCTTCGGTTTGGCAGGTTTCTGCCCGCTTCGGCCACGGTGTGCGGTGGCCCGGCCGTTGCGGGAAGAGTCTAGACGGCGTGTGTTTCAGCAGCTCCGCGCGCTTGCCGACTGCTAAGGCAGGTCGTCCGTCCGCAGCACCAGCAGCTCCTGGTGGCCGGGCCGTTCCACGTCCGCGAGCCGTACCGCCATCCGCTCCACCATCCCCTCGAACAGGGTGCGCGCGTCCCGCCCGTTGGCGGGTTCCGAGGCGTGGGCCCGCGCCCGGAACCGGGCCAGGAGCAGTTCGTCGACACCGGCGTCCAGCTCGAATCCGTGCCGGCGCACCAGGTGCCGTACGATCCGCACCAGTTCGTCCGGGGTGTACGGCCGGAAGGACACGGTCCGGGAGAACCGGGACGCCAGCCCCGGGTTGGCGGCGAGGAACTCGTCCATCTCCGCCGGATAGCCGGCCGCGATCACCACGACGTCGTCCCGGTGGTCCTCCATCAGCTTGGTCAGCTCGTCGATGGCCTCCTGCCCGAGGTCGTGGTTCACGCCGAAGCGCCGGGCGAGGCTGTAGGCCTCGTCGATGAAGAGGACCCCGCCGCGGGCGCTGTCGAAGACGGCTCGGGTCTTCAGCGCGGTCGCGCCCAGGTACTGGCCGACCAGGTCGCTGCGGTGCGCCTCGACGAGCCTGCCGTCCGCCAGGAGGCCCAGATCGGCGAGGATGCGGCCGTAGAGGCGGCCCACGGTGGTCTTGCCGGTGCCGGGCGGTCCGGAGAACACCAGGTGGCGGCTGCCGGGCGGCGCGGGCAGCCCGGCGTCGCGGCGCAGGCCGGTCAGCCGGAGCAGGTCCACCTGGGTGCGGACCTGGTGCTTCGCCTCCTCCAGTCCGATCAGCGCGTCGAGTTCGGCCCGCGGGTCCGCGGGGCCGTCGTCCTCCGGGGGCGGCGACTGGTCGGTGGTGACGGCGGCACGGCGCAGGGTGCCCTCGCCGGTGACCGCCGCGCCGTGGCTGCCGGTGATCCGGCTGTCGGTGATACGGCCCCGGGTGGTGGCGTCGGTGTGCAGTCCGTCGCGTTCGCTGTCGGTGAGGGCGCTGTCGCGGACGTCGAACTGGCTGTTGTTCTCGGCGAGGAGGCCGTGCCCGCCGGACCCGGTCACGGTCAGCTCCTCGGCGGTGAGTGAGGCGCTGTCCAGGAGGTGGACGCCGTGCCGTCCAGCCCGTTCCACGGTGCACCGGCGGGCGGTGAGGGAGGCCGTGTCGCGGACGAAGAGGCCGTCGGCGACGGCATCGGCGACCTGGACGTCCCGGGCGGTGAGCCGCGCGGACCCGGTCAGTACGAGTCCGTAGTCGCCCAGGTCCCGCAGCCGCGCGCCGGTGAGGTCGCCGGCCGAGCCGCTGTCGGAGCCGTACACCCCGTACTTGCACCGCTCGGCGCGCAGTTCGGTGACCTCGACGGTGCCGTTCTTGCACAGCCGGACCGCCGACTCGGTCAGGGCCCGGGCGTCCAGACCGGTGACGACGGCATGCCCGTTCTCCACGAGCACTCCGGTGCGGGCCCCGTCGACCCGGCAGCCGTCGGCGCGCAGGCTGCCCCGCTGGTCGACGTGGAGGGCTGTGTTGGACAGGTGGGTGAAGGAGCAGTCCGTCACCCGGCCGACGGCGTCCTCGGTGACATGGACGGCGGTGTTGCGGCAGCTGTCGAAGACGCAGTCCGTGAGGGCCGGGTCGGCGCCGCCGGAGATGAGCGCGCCCGCGTTCGCGCCGGTCACGCGGGCGCGGGTGACGGTTCCGTGGCCCTGCTCGCGGAAGACGAGGGCGGTGCCGGGGAGGTCCTGGAACCGGCAGTCGCGCACCTCGGCGGACGCGTGCGCCGTGACGAGGACGCCCTGGCCGCCGGTGCCGGTGAACACGCAGTCGGTGACCCCGGCGTGGCTGCCGGCGCCGGTGACGTGGACGGCGGCGGCCCGGGCGCCGGCGAAGGAGCATCCGATCGCCTCGGCGCGGCCGCCTTCGGTCACGCGGAGGGCGTCCTCGGCGGCCTCCGCGAACCGGGTGCCGACGAAGGCCGCCCGGCCACCGCTCAACGTGACCGCTCCCACGGCGAGTTCGCCGCCGGTCACGGTGACCTCGGCGTCCTTCCCGGCGGTCAGCACGGCCGCGCCGGGCCGTCCTTCGAGCCGGCAGTCGCGCAGGACGAACCGACCGGCACCGGCGCCGACGGCCGCCTTGCCGCCCGCGACGACGGTCAGGCCGGTCAGCACGGCGCTGCCGGTGGCGGTGACCGTGGTCTCCCCGGACCTCTCGACCACCACCGTGCCCGGGCCGTGGACCGCGCGGATCTCCACATCGCCCTTGAGGACGAGGGGGTCGCGGTACCGGCCGGGCTCGACCAGCACGCACACGGGTCCCTCGCCGCCGTGCGCGCGCAGCGCCGCCGCGATCGTGCGGTGCCCCCGGGTCCCGGAGCGGCCGACCCGCAGCACCCGCACCTCCCCGACGGCGGCCGTACGGGACGCGGGTGGCGGGGCCGACGGGTCCGGGGGCGGTGGTACGGCGCCGAGGGCGGGGGCGGCCCAGTGGCGCACGCCCTCGCTACCGCCGGCCGGGCCGGTGACGCGGGCGCCGTACGCGGCGAGGGTGTAGGCGAGTTGCTCGGGATGCACCGACAGGCCGTGCGGTTCGCCGAGGGGGCCCGCCAGCACGGGCACGACCTCCAGGGGGCCCCCGGGGACCGCCCGGAAGCAGCCCCGCAGCGGTTCCACGACGGGCGGCGGGTACGGCGGCGCCGGCGGCACGCGCTGGACGGTGCCGTCGGCCGCCGCCTGGAAGCCGGAGGCGGGCGCGGCGTCGAGCCGGTGGACGAGCAGGGTCCAACGGGGCCTCAGCTCCCCCGCGGGGCCGGGCGGCGACCCGATCTCCAGGGAGGCCGCCTCGGCCCAGGTCAGCGCGCGTTCGTCGGCGCCGACGCGCAGCCGCAGGCCCTCGGTGTCCAGGTACAGCGCGCAGCGGCGGCCGAGCAGCCGGTCGAGTGCGGTGAGCGCCGGCAGGACGACGGCCGGGGCGGCGAGCGCGCTGCCGACGTACACCCAGTGCAGGCCGGCGCCCGGCCGGACGCCGCTGTGCCACAGGTAGCCCCAGCAGCACAGCAGCCAGACGGCGACGGACAGCCCCCGGGCGCGGCGGGCGGCCCGTGCCGCGAACGGGGACCGCAGCCGGCCCGGGACCCGGTGGCCGGACTCCCCGTCCGGGGGCAGTCCGGTACGGCGCCACCGGGGACCGGCGTGGGTGTCGAGCGCGGTGTCCAGGGCGGCCGGGTCGGCGTCCAGCACGCGCAGGTCGATGGTGAGGCCCCGCCAGTGCGGGTCCCAACGGGGCGTCAGCCGGAACGGGGACAGGGCGGCAGAGAGCGGGGCGCGCCGGGGCCGGCGCCGGCCGTCCTGGGTCGCGGTGCGGATGAGCAATTGATCCGGGAACCGGTGGTCCGTGCGCGACAGGCGCCGGCCGGCCGCCGGTACCACGCAGATCACGTCGATCTCCGCCCAGTGCAGCGTGGTCCGGCGCAGCGGGCCGCGCCACTGGAGGCCGGACGCGTCGACGACGAGCGCGAACGGCAGCAGGGAGGTCAGCAGGAGCCGCACGCCGGCCAGCGTCAGGACGGCGGCGCCGGCGGCGCTCACGGCGAGCACGGGCCACGGCGAGCGCGCCGCGCGGGCGCCGTCGGCGGACAGACAGCAGACCAGGGCGGCGACGCCGGAACCGGACGCGGCCCACAGCCGGTTCCGCACGGTGTGCAGATCGCGGCGGAAGGACGCGCGGGTGGCGCGGGGCGCGCGCAGGCGTTGAGGCGCGTCCGCCGTACGTACGGCGTCTGTCGTTCCTGCGGTGTCCGCCGTCTCTGCGGCGTCCGCCGGGTCCCCGGTGCCGAGCCGGACGTCCACGCGTACCCCCGTCCGCTGTTCCTGGGATCAAGCGTAGAGGATCCGACTACCATGGGTGATGTGTCGTCATCTGAGGCCCGAGATATACAACTTGCCTTGCTCTGCGCCCAGTTGCCCCGACTGCGGCAGATCAGCCGGGGGCCGGTGGGGGCGGCGAGACGCCCGTTGATCGACCGTGCGCTGCGGGCCGCGAGAGCCGGTGAGCCGGTCGAGGAGTATCTGACCGAGCTGGGCCTGCTGAACCGGCCTCCGGTTCCGGAGCCGGACCAGGCCGGGAGGTGGATCCCGGCCGGCGGACTGCCCCGGACGACCCTGCCGACGGCCGTCGCGGACGACGGTCCGCACGCGCTGTCCGGTGAGCACGTCTGCCCGCGCGGGGCGTGCTCCCGGCGGGAGCGGCGGCGGGTGGGCGATCAACTGCCGGTGTGCGAGGTGTTCGACGTGGCGCTGCGCTTCGAAGCCGAGAGCTGAGCGGGCCGGCATGCTGACGGGGCTCGCCACGGACGTCGGCCGGAGGCTGGCCGAGCGCTGGGCGGCGGCCGTGGTGCTGCCGGGCCTCGTGTTCACCGCGCTGGCGGCGGCCGGGGCGACGCTTGGCCAGCGGCACTGGTCGGACCTGGACCTGCTGCGGCACCGGCTGCGGGCGCTGACCGCCGACGGTTCCGGGTCCACGCGTACGGCGGTGCTTCTGCTCGGGGTACTGGCCGCGTCCTTCGCGTCCGGGCTGCTGGCCGAGGCGCTGAAGGAGCCGTACGAGGGTGCTCTGATGGGGAGTTGGCCCGGACCGCTGGGCCGCGTGGCGGGCGCGCTCACCGAGCGGCGGCGCCGGCTGTGGGACGCCCGTGATCGCGCCTGCCGCGAGGCGCGGGAGGCCGGTGAGCTGGGCCCGTTGGAGGCCGCGCGCAACGACGTCGCGCTGGTCCGTCCACAGTGCCCGACCTGGGCCGGGGACCGGCTGCGCGCCCCGGCCGCGCGGATCCGGCTGGAGTACCGGCTGGAACTGGCCGAAGCATGGCCCCGGTTGTGGCTACTGCTGCCCGACTCCACGCGGCAGCCGCTCACCGAGTCACGGCGGCGGCTGGACGAGGCGATGCGGCTGGGTGGGTGGGCGGTGCTGTATCTGCTGCTGGGCGCGGTGTGGTGGCCGGGCGCGGCCGCCGGGGCGGGCGCGGCGCTGGTCGCCTGGCGGCGGGGGCGGGAACGGGCGGAGGAGTACGCGGAGTTGGTGGAGTCTGCGGTGGACGTCCACCTGCCGGAGCTGTACGAGCGCTTCGACGAGGAGAGCCGGCCGGTGCGGGCCGGGCTCGGACCCGCCGTCACCGAACGCTTCCGGAAGGGGGCGGGGGCGCGGCGCGGATGAGGGGAGTCCGGGCCGCCGTGTTGTAGGTGCGGGTGCGTGGTGGCTTGGCGCGCAGTTCCCCGCGCCCCTTGGGGAGTTGCTGTGCGGCGGGATTTCGGGCTGAGCGGGTCGAGGTTGGCCGTGGGCGGGTGCGGGTGCGTCGGGGCTGATCGCGCAGTTCCCCGCGTCCCTTGGGGAGTTGCTGTGCTGTGAGTTGGCGGGCGGGGTCGGTGAAGGCGGGTGGGGTGGATGGGTGAGCGGGAGCGG
Source organism: Streptomyces sp. NPDC047028 (assembly GCF_040644095.1). NCBI lineage: Bacteria > Bacillati > Actinomycetota > Actinomycetes > Kitasatosporales > Streptomycetaceae > Streptomyces > Streptomyces sp. NPDC047028. The sequence continues at coordinate 27,252 of NZ_JBEYVS010000016.1, read as the reverse complement.
TTGTTGGGGGTTGTGCGGGGGCTGGTGGACGGGGTGGGGGGTGTGGAGGGGGCCGCGGCGTTGCACAGTGAGGAGGCTCGGGGTGAGATCGAGGCTCTGGTGGGTTACCTGGTGGGGCGGGCGCCGGACGGGTCCTACGGTGTCGATCAGGAGGTGGCGTACACGCTCGGCGTGGCGTGGCTGCTGCGGGCCGACGACCGGCGTGAGGCGCCGACGGCCGAACAGGAGGCCCGGCAGGGGCTGTTGCTGCTCGCGCCCTTCCACTGCCACCTGCCCGGTACGCCGGACGTGCTGCCGCCGCCGCTGCGGGCCGCGCTCGACGGGTGGCTGGGCCCCGGCGGCCGGCGGCCCGACGACCCGGCGGCGATCGTCCAGGAGCACGCGGCGTCCCTGGTCAACATGGCGCTGCTCCTGCTGGAGCTGGGCGCCGGGCGGGGCCGCCCCGAGCCGCTGGAGGCGGCGGCCACGCTGACCCGGCAGGCGTTGCCGTATCTGTCGCCCGAGGGGCACGATCGCGCGCTGGCCCTGTGCAACCTCGGGTACGCGCTGCTCCTGGGCAGCGTGCACGTGCCGGACGGGGAGCCGCGGCTCTCCGAGGCCGTCGACGTGCTGCGCACCGCCCTCGACGGCACTCCCCCGGACCACCCCAACCGCGCGCGCTGCACCCACGGGCTCGGTCTGGCGCTGCTCGCGTGGGCCGTCGAGCGTGAGGACCGTGCGCCGCTGCCCGAGGCGATCGACCTCCTGCGCGCGGCGGCCCGGGACGGGAATCCGGCCGACGACAACGTGGCCCAGATGTACTCCGACCTCGGGCACGCGCTCACCGCGTACGCCGTCACCGCCGACGACGCCGAGGAGGTCGGCCCCGAGGTGCGCGAGGAGGCGGTCACGGCGCTGCGCCGCTCCCTGGACCTCACCGGGGACGGGGACACCGAGGCCCAGCGCGAGCGCCTGGACCGGCTCGCCGGCGCCGCGCTGATCGGCGTGCACGACGTCGACCGGACCCCGGCCGCCGAGCGGGCCCGGGAGGCCGTCGCGACGTTACGGCGGCTGCTCGGCCTCACCCCGGAGGGTGATCCGGCGCGAGCCGACGTCCTGCTGCGGCTGGCGGCGAGTCTGATCACCGCCCAGGAGCCGCAGGAGGCCATCGACCTGCTGGCGGACGCCGGCCCGGTGTTCGCCGGGGACGCCGAGCGGACCGCGCGCGCGGAGACGCTGCTGAGGCGCGCGGCCGTCCTGAAGGGGGAGCTGGCGTCCCGTTCGGACCTCACACCCGGGCAGCGGGAGGACTGGGAGGCGATCGACGCGTTCCTGCGGCCCGTGCTCACCGGTGAGGGGGGCGGCGACCACCCCATCGCGGCGGTGATGGCCCTGCTCGGCATGGGCCCGCAGGAGGGCGGCAGCCGCAGTCACGAGCTGATGGAGTTCGGCAGCCTCGTCCTCGGCTATCCCGAACAGATCTCCCTGGAGGAGGTGTACGGCAAGGGCCTCGAGATGCTGGCACGGCGCATCGGCCGGCTGCCCGAGGAGAAACGCGGGAACGCTCTCGCCAGGCTCCTGCACGGCGGCGACGAGCCGGCCGACCCGGTGCCTCAGGGGCCCGCCGACCTCACCGGCGTCGAGGAACTCATCGGCGTGCACGAGCGGTTGATGGCCGGCCTCGCACCGGACACGCGTGAGTACCGGCTTCTCAAGAGCGGCCGGTCCATGCTGACCGTGCTGAAGGTCATGCACGAGTCGATGGACGAGACGGAGGACCAGCGGGTCCGTCTCGGCAGGATGCGCGCGTCGCTGCCGCTGCTGCGGGAGATGTTCGAGGAACTCCCGAAGAGCATGGAGGAGTTGGGCATCAGCCCGGAACTGTTCGCCGGGCACACCGCGCTGATCTTCGCCCAGGAGTCGCCGTTCGACCAGTTGCAGGCGCTGGAGGAGGGCGTCCGCGCGGCCCGGCGCACGCTGGACCGGCTCCCGCAGGGTTCACCGGAGTACGGCGGTTCCCGCACGGCCCTGGCCATCTCCCTGTTCACCCGGCACCAACTGTGGTCCGAGGAAGCGGACTTCACCGAGGCCGAGGCCATCGCCCGCGAGCTGACCGCGGCCGGGGAGCCCGACCTGCGCACGGTCATGCTGCTGGCGCGCTGGACGTCGGCCGTGCAGCACCGGGTCCAGCGCGGCCGGCTGCTCGGCGGTGGGCCGGCCGGCGCCGGCCGGTCCCCCAGCCTGGTCACCCGGCTGGCCTCCGAGGGTGCCGCGAAGGCGCTCGACGAGGACGATCCGGTGGAGGCCCTGGAAACCCTGGAGGACGGCCGGGCGCACCTGCTGTCCGCCGCGCTGAACGCCCGCCGCGAGCTGGGCGAACTGCACGGCGCCGACGCCGCTCTGCACGCCCGGCTGCGCTCGGCGCTGGACCGGATCCGGGAGCTGCGCCGGGGTGCGGAGCCGGGCCGCTGGCCCACCCCGGAGGAGATGGCGGAGCAGCGCGCGGTCACCGAGGAGGCGGCCCGCTTGATCACCGAGCTCCAGCGGCGGCCGGGGTTCCAGCGGTTCCTGACCCCGCTGCCGCTCGGCCTGGACGACCTGCGGCCGGCCGCCGCGGAGGGGCCGGTGGTCAGCGTCAACGTGCACCCCCGCCGCTGCGACGCGCTGGTCCTGGACGGGAGCGGGCTGCTGCGGACGGTACGGCTGCCCCGGCTGTACGCCTCGGACCTGGTGGCGCAGGCCGAGTCGTTCCGGCTGGCGGTGCAGGTGCTGACGGCGGGGCCGTACGACCCGCTGTTCGAGGAGGCGCGGGAGATCTTCACGGGCACCCTGGGCTGGCTGTGGGACGTGCTGGCCGAACCGGTCCTGGACGCCCTGGAGTTGACCGGCCCGCCGGAGCCGGGGGCGCCCTGGCCGCGGCTGTGGTGGTCGCCGTCCGGGGTGCTCAACGCCTTCCCGCTGCACGCGGCCGGTCATCACGGCGCCGGCACGGGCATGGCCGTACTGGACCGGGTGGCGTCGTCCTACACGCCGACGCTGCGTGCCCTGCTGTTCAGCCGGGCGCGGCGGCGCGCGGAGCCCGGCCGGCGCGGGGTGCTGGCGGTGGCCATGCCGGAGACGCCGGGGCAGGCTCCGCTGGCCCGGACCGTCGCGGAGGCCACCGGGGCGGCCACGGCGGGCGGCGGTGTGCCGCTGATCGGCGCGGCGGCCACGCGCGAGGCGGTGCGTACGGCGGTGCTGGACGCGGCGGTCGTGCACTTCGCCTGCCATGCCGGCGGTGACCCGGAGGACGCGGCGGCCGGCCGGCTGCTGCTCGCCGACGGGGACCTGCGGATCGCCGACATCGCCGACCTGCGCCTGGAGGCGGCCGAGCTGGCCTACCTGTCGGCCTGCGGCACAGCCCGGGGCAGTGCGGCCCCGGCCCTGGCCGACGAGGTCATCCACCTCGCCTCCGCGTTCCAGCTGGCCGGCTACACCCAGTCGGTGGCCACCCTGTGGGAGGTCGGCGACGCGTTCGCCGCGGACGCGGCCGCCGCCTTCCACCACACCCTGGCCCCGTCCCTCCCGGACCCGGCCCCTCTCCCCGCGGCCCTGGCCCTCCACGAAACGGTCCGCTCCCTGCGCGCCGCGGACCCGGACCGCCCGTGGACCTGGTCGGCCCTGGTCCACGCAGGCGCATGAAGCGCCCTTCAAGGGGCGCGGGGAACTGCGTGAAGGGGGGCAAGGGGGCGCAGACCCCCAGGAACGGGCAGGGAAGGGGCGGCGGGGGCGAAAAAAGCCCGGCGAGAAGCCCCAGGGACGCTCAGCCCTCGTCCGCCGCCAGCCGCAGCGAGATGCTGTTGATGCAGTACCGCTGATCCGTCGGCGTCGGATACCCCTCACCATCGAACACATGACCGAGATGCGACCCGCATCGCGCACACCGCACCTCGGTCCGCACCATCCCGTGCGACCGGTCCTCGATCAGCTCGACCGCGTCGGTGTCCTTCGGGTCGTAGAACGACGGCCAGCCGCAGTGCGATGCGAACTTGGTGTCCGAGGTGAACAGTTCGGCACCGCAGGCGCGGCACGAGTAGACGCCCTTGGTCTTGGTGTCCGTGTACTCCCCGACGAAGGCCGGCTCGGTTCCGGCCTCGCGCAGGACGGCGTACTCGGCCGGGGTCAGCTCCGCGCGCCACTGCCCGTCCGGCTTCTCGACGTCGTACGCCATGTGTCTCAGCCCCTCAGCTCTGCGTCAGGCGGTCCAGGATCTTCGGACCGAGGTCGGTCACGTCGCCCGCACCCATGGTGAGAACGAGATCACCGGCCTTCGCCATTCCCGCGATCAGGCCGGGGACGGCCGCCTTGTCGTGGACGGGGGTGACGTCGGCGCCGGCGGTGCGCGCGGCGTCGACGATCAGCTCGCTGGTGACGCCCGGGATCGGGTCCTCGCGGGCCGGGTAGATGTCGAGGACGGCGGAGGCGTCGGCGAGTGCCAGGGACTGCCCCATCTCGGTGCCCAGCTCCTGGGTGCGGGAGAACAGGTGGGGCTGGAAGACGACCAGGATGCGGGCGTCGCCGGCGGCGGCCCGCATGGCCTCCAGGTCGGCGGTCATCTCCGTGGGGTGGTGGGCGTAGGAGTCGACGACCTGGACGCCGGCCGCCTCGCCCTTGAGCTGGAGGCGCCGCTTGACGCCGGTGTAGGCGGCGAGGGCGGGCGCCAGCTCGGCGGCCGGGATGCCGAGGGCCGCACCGGCGGCGAGCGCGGCGACGGCGTTGAGGGCGTAGTGCCGGCCGGGGACGGAGACGCCGAAGGTCAGCTCCTGCCCGTCGAGGACCGCGGTCACCCGGCTCCGCAGCCCCTCCGGGACGATCGCCAGGACCCGTACGTCGGCGTCCTCGGCCTCGCCGTACGTCACCGTCCGCACCGTGCCGGACAGGCGCCGGGTCAGCTCGCGGGCGCCCTCGTGGTCGGCGGAGATCACCAGGGTGCCGCCGGGCACGATCTTCTGGGCGAAAGTCTCGAAGGACTCGTAGATCTCGTCCATCGAGGCGTAGTTGGCGTGGTGGTCCAGCTCGACGTTGAGGACGATGGCGACCTCGGGGTCGTACGTGTGGAAGCTGCGGTCCGATTCGTCGGCCTCGGCGACGAAGATGTCGCCCGCGCCGTGCAGCGCGTTGGAGCCGGGGGCGTCCAGGTCGCCGCCGATGGCGTACGACGGCTCACGGCCCAGTTCGGTGAGGGAGACCGCCAGCATGGAGGTGGTGGTGGTCTTGCCGTGGGTGCCGGCCACGGCGATCGGGCGCAGGCCGGTCATCAGGGCGGCCAGCGCGTCCGCGCGGTGCACCACGGGGATGCCCAGCTCGGCGGCGCGGACCAGTTCGGGGTTGTCCGCGCGGATCGCCGACGACACGACGACACAGCTCGCGTCGTCGGCGAGGTGCCCGGCGGCGTGACCGATGTGGACGGTCACGCCGAGGGTGCGCAGGGCCTCGGCGGTCGCGGAGTCCTTGGCGTCACTGCCCGCGACCTTGGCCCCGCGCTGCGCGAGGATCTTGGCGATGCCCGACATCCCGGCGCCGCCGATGCCGATGAAGTGCGGTCGGTCCATGGCGGCAGGAAGGCCGGATACCATACGTCTCTCCCAGAATCACGACAACGAGCTGAAGCGGGTCCTAGCCTATGCGCTCACCCACAGGCCGCGTGGCAAGGGAATCCCCGCCCACCAGGCATCAACGACGCGGAGACCCACCTAGGGGCGCGGGGAACTGCGCGACAAGCCACAACGCACCCGCGCACAACCACGCACCGCACCCAAACGGCGCCCCCGGCCCAGCCAGCGCAGCGCTACACCTTGCTGTGCGAGAAAAGCTTCAGCACCGGCACCCCGACTCTGTGCCGCGCCCGGGACGCCCAGTCGCGATGGAAGAACTCCTCCACATAGTGCGGGTCGGTCAGAACGATCACCTCGTCCGCGCCGACCTCCGCGACCAGCGCCTTCAGCGCGTCCAGCGGGTGGTCCTCCACGAGCCGTCCGTCGGCGCGGCCGCCGGCGCTCCGCAGGGCCTGGACGGACACCTCCAGGGCCCGTTGCCCGACGCCCTTGGCCTCCTCGCCCTCGGGGGTGTCGCCCTCGCGGACGGCGTCGTCGAGTTCGCCGAGCGCGATGTCGTCGATGGCGCGCAGCAGGCGGTCCGCCTGGTCGCCGCGCGGCTGGAGGAGCACATGGAAGGAGACCGGCTCCTCGCCGTGCAAGGTGCTGACGAACTCCACGTCGGCGGACGTCAGGGCCTTCTCGATCATCAGAACGCTTGTGAACACCAGCCGCCTCTTCTCCTGCGAGGACCGGTCGGGCCCTCTGTACCTCCGGGGGCCGGGCAGGCCCTGGGGAAACCATCCTTCCCCGTGATCGCACGGGTAGTGCCGGTCTCATTTTGCCCAGCGAACCGAACGGAACGATCTATTCCGCTTATTTCAGGGCCGACGGTACCGACCGAACAGAAATCCGTCCTCCTCCAGCAGGGACAGCAGTTCGAAGCGGCGGGGGACGGTGACGGACGGCCCGCCGGCGATGCGCTGCGCGTCCCCGGCGGTGAGCATCGGCGCCGTGGTCAGGCACAGCTCGTCGAGCACCTCGGCGGCGACCAGCTGGCCGAGCAGGCGGGGGCCGCCCTCGGTGAGCAGCCTGGTGTGGCCCCGTTCGGCGAGGGCCCGCACGGCGCGGGCGGGTTCGACGCCCATGCCCTCACCGGCGACGAGGACCACGGCACCGGCCCGCTCGGCGGCGGCCACGCGGTCCGGGGCCGCGGCGGCGCCGGTCAGGATCAGGGTGGGCACGAGCGGCGAGGTGAACAGGGGCAGCGAGAAGTCCAGCTCCAGGCTCGCCGTGACGACGGCGACGGCCGGGGCCGGTCCCTGGCCGGCGGCCTTGCGGGCGGCGGCGAACTCGGCGCGATCGCGGGCCGGGCGGTAGCCCTCCTGCCGTACCGTTTCCGCGCCCACGACGACGACGTCCGCGAGCGCCCGCAGCGTGCCGAAGACCCGCATGTCGGCCGCGCTGGAGATGGGGTGCGAGCGGCCCTCGTGCTGGGCGGCGCCGTCGAGCGTCGACACCATGTTGGCCCGCAGCCAGGCCCGCGGCTCCCCCGGCGCGGTCTCGGGGTAGGCGTAGGCGGCGGCCAGCTCGGCGAGCGTCCACTCCCGCGGCACGAGCGCGTCGCTTCCGACGGGGCCGCCGACACTCGGCGCGCCGCTCCCCGCGGGCCCGCCGGCCCCGGGTCCCGCGCCCTCCTCGGGGGTCTCGGTCGGTGTCTGGTCGGTCACAGGGAACAGGCGTCGCATGTCGTGCAGTCTGACACGGCGCTTACCATGGATAACCGTGTCTTCCTCCCCCGCCGCTCCCGGAGCCGGCCCGCTGACCGAAGCGGGCCCGCTCTCCCTGTGCGCCCGTGAGCCGCACGTGCCCGCCGACCGGCTGGTCGCCGAGATGGTGCCGCCACCGCGTTTCGACTCGGTCCGGTTCGCCACGTACATCCCGGACCCGGACCAGCCGAGCCAGACGGAGGCCGTCCGGGTGCTGGAGGGCTTCGCGGCCGGGCTCGGCGGGGCGCACGCGTCCGGCGCCGGCAGGCGCGGGTTCCTCGGGTTCGGCCGGTCCAGGGCTCCGAAGACCCCGGCCGGACCGCGCGGCGTGTACCTGGACGGCGGCTACGGCGTCGGCAAGACCCACCTCCTCGCCTCCCTCTGGCACGCCACCCCCGCCGAACCCGCCCGCAAGGCGTTCGGCACGTTCGTGGAGCTGACCAACCTGGTCGGCGCCCTCGGCTTCCAGAAGACCGTGCAGACGCTGTCCGGTCACAGCCTGCTGTGCATCGACGAGTTCGAGCTGGACGACCCCGGCGACACCGTGCTCGTCTCCACCCTGCTCGGCAAGCTGGTCGACGCGGGTGTCGCACTGGCCGCCACCTCCAACACGCTCCCGGGCAAGCTGGGCGAGGGCCGCTTCGCCGCCGCCGACTTCCTGCGCGAGATACAGGGCCTGTCCGCGCACTTCCGCCCGCTGCGCATCGACGGCGAGGACTACCGCCACCGCGGGCTGCCCGAGGCGCCGGCGCCGTTCGGCGACGAGGAGGTGACCAAGGCGGCGTACGCGACCGACGGCTCCAGCCTGGACGACTTCCCGCACCTGCTGGACCACCTGGCCAAGGTGCACCCGAGCCGGTACGGCGCCCTCACCGACGGACTCACGGCGGTCTGCCTCACCGATGTGCGGCCGGTGCCGGACCAGTCGACGGCACTGCGGCTCGTGGTCCTCGCGGACCGGCTCTACGACCGCGAGGTCCCGGTGCTGGCCTCGGGACTGCCGTTCGACCGGCTGTTCAGCGAGGAGATGCTGAACGGCGGCTACCGCAAGAAGTACTACCGGGCGATATCCCGCCTCACCGCCCTCGCCCGCGACGCCAAGCCGCTCGTCGCCGCGTAGCCCACCGCACGCCCCTCTCCGCACACCGCTCTCCGCCGCCTTACCGCTGCCTTACGCCGCACGCCCCCGTCACCCGGTCCGTGGCTTCTGCCGCAGGCCGGGCATATCGTTGCAGCAACAGACAAAGCGGGCCTCTTCGAGGAGGTCGTCATGGTCCAGGAGCTGGTGGGAGCCATCGCGGCGGCCGGTTCGATCGGCGTGGTCTACCTGGCGATGGCCGCACGGGTGGTCAAGCAGTACGAACAGGGCGTGCTGTTCCGGCTGGGCCGCGTCACGGGCGGTGTACGGTCGCCGGGCCTCACGCTGGTGGTCCCGTTCGTCGACCGGCTGCACAAGGTGAACATGCAGATCGTGACGATGCCGATCCCCGCCCAGGAGGGCATCACCCGCGACAACGTGACCGTGCGGGTGGACGCGGTCGTCTACTTCCGGGTGATCGATGCGACGAACGCGCTGCTCAAGGTCGAGGACTACAAGTTCGCGGTCTCGCAGATGGCACAGACCTCGCTGCGCTCCATCATCGGCAAGAGCGACCTGGACGACCTGCTGTCCAACCGGGAGCAGCTCAACCAGGGGCTGGAGCTGATGATCGACAGCCCGGCCGTCGGCTGGGGCGTCCAGGTCGACCGGGTCGAGATCAAGGACGTGTCCCTGCCCGACACCATGAAACGGTCCATGGCCCGCCAGGCGGAGGCCGACCGGGAGCGCCGGGCCCGGATCATCAACGCCGACGCCGAACTTCAGGCCTCCAAGAAGCTCGCCGAGGCCGCCCAGCAGATGTCCGACACACCGGCCGCGCTCCAGCTCCGCCTGCTGCAGACCGTGATGGCCGTGTCCGCCGAGCGGAACTCCACCCTGGTCCTGCCCATTCCGGTGGAACTGCTGCGCTTCCTGGAGCGCGGTTCGCAGCCGGCGCCGAACGTGCCCACGACGGGCGGGGACGTGCGGCACTCCGTCCAGGCCGCTGACGACCTGCCGGCCGCGCCGAACGGGCCCACCTCGGCGAACGGGCCCGCCGCTCCGAACGGGCACGGGCCGCAGCCCGCACCGAACGGCGAACCGGGGCGCCCGTGACGGGGAAAGGCGCGAAGAAGGGCGCCACGGACCTGGACGTGCGGAGCGCGCTGCGCCTCCCGGCCGGCGAGCCGGTCGACCTGGCCGCGTACGACGCCCGGGCCACTCCCGGTGCCCCGCCCGGCGGCAAGAGGGCCGCGCGGGCCGCCGCCGCGCACACGGGCGAGCGCCTCGCCGAACTGCAGGAGCGGCTGTGGGCGGCGGGCACCGCGGGCGACCGGCGCCGGGTGCTGCTGGTACTGCAGGGCATGGACACCAGCGGCAAGGGCGGCACGGTCAAGCACGTCATCGGCCGGCTCAACCCCTCCGGCTGCCGCATCAAGGCCTTCACGGCACCCACCGAGGAGGAGCGGCGGCACGACTTCCTGCGGCGGGTGCGCCGCGCGCTCCCCAAGGCCGGTGAGATCGGCATCTTCGACCGCTCGCACTACGAGGACGTCCTCATCGCCCGCGTCCGCGCCCTCGCCCCGCCCGCCGAGATCGAGAGCCGCTACGGCCGTATCGACGACTTCGAGCGCTCCCTCGCCGAGAACGGCGTGACCCTGGTCAAGTGCTTCCTGCACCTGTCGTACGAGGAGCAGCGGCGACGCCTGCTGCGCCGGCTGGACCGTCCCGACAAGCACTGGAAGTTCACGGCCGGCGACATCGACGACCGGGCCCTGTGGCCCGCCTACCAGCAGGCCTACGAGACCGCCCTGGAGCGCTGCGCGGCCCCGCACGCGCCCTGGTACCTGGTGCCGGCCGACCGCAAGTGGTACCGCAACTGGGCGGTCGGCCGCCTGCTGCTGGAACACCTGGAGGACCTCGACCCACGCTATCCGAAGGCGGACTTCGACGTGGCCGCGTGCCGCGAGCGGCTGCTGGCGGAGGACTGATCCCGCAGGCTCCTCCCACCCCGCCGCGCGGGTGAGCGCGACGCCGCGCCGTAGTTCATATCACTCCATAACCAGACATCCAGTCCTACTTTCGTACGGTGATCCCACTCGTACGCCGTATCACCGCCCTCTGCGCCCTCGGCGCGGCCCTCTCCGCCTGCGGAACCAACGGTCCCGCACACACCGTGCGCCCGGCCCCCGGCAGGACGGCCTCCGCCTCCCCGTCCCCCACCCGGCCGCCCGTGCTGGCCCCGGGTCCGGGCGGGCTGACACCCGTCTTCGAACACGGCCCGCGCGACCTGGGCAAGGTCGTGGCGTTCACGTTCGACGCCGACATGACCGCCGACGAGGGTCCCCGCGCCGCCGCCGGTGAGCACTTCGACAACCCGAAGCTGATCAGCACCCTGCGCACGCTGAAGGTCCCGGCGACGATCTTCATGACCGGCCGCTGGGCCGACGAGTACCCGGCCGAGGCCCGCTCCCTGGGCCACGACCCGCGGTTCGAGGTCGCCAACCACTCCTACAGCCACTACGCGTTCACCGCCGACTGCTACGGCCTGCCCACGGTCTCCGGGGACGGGATGAAGGCGGACGTCGAGCGCGCGTACACCTCGCTGCGCAAGGCGGGGGTGCCGAACCCGATGCCGTACTTCCGCTTCCCCGGCGGCTGTTACGACCAGAAGGCGCTGCGCGCGCTCAGCGGGCTCGGGGTCACCGCGATCCAGTGGGACGTGGTGAGCGGCGACGCCTTCGCGACGAACGCCGACGCGGTCGCCCAGCAGGTGATGGACGGGGTGAAGCCGGGTTCGCTCGTCATCATGCACTGCACGCGCAGCGCCGCCCCGACCACCGAGCAGGTCGTCCGCACGGTCGTGCCGAAGCTCCGCAAGGAGGGCTACCGGTTCGTGAAGGTCTCCGAGCTGATCCGCGAGACGAACTCCCGCCACTGAGCCGCCTACTCTGGACGCATGACCGAGAAGGACGACGAGACGTACTGCATGATCGTCGACACCCCGAGGCCCCCGAAGGCGGACGGCCCGCCGTACGCCGAGTGCGTGCTGTGCCGGGAGCCCACGGAGTACCCGGAGTCGTACAAGGGCGTCACGCTGTGCCCGCCGTGCGAGTGGCAAGAGGCCCAGCGCACCGCCTGCTCGGGCTGACCCGTCCCGCCGGCCTCACGGTGACCGGCGGGAGGTGAGCGCGCAGGCTGCGGCGAACGCCGGGGCGGCGGCCAGGGCCGCCACCACGAGGGGCCACCACGACAGCGGGACCCTGCCCGACTCCGAACCGGTGACCAGGCCGCTGACCGCCGCCTGCGCCGGGGAGCCCGCGACCACCGGCGACAGCAGCGCGGCCAGCAGCATCGACGGCACCGCGCGCCCGGTGGACCGCGGCAGCGGCCGGTTGGCGAGCGCGCCGACGGCCGTGCCGAGCAGGGCGCAGGCGAGGGCCGCCGGCAGTCCCGCCGCACCGGCCCGCAGCGGTGCGACATGCACGCGGTGGCCGTTGCTCGCCGGGTCGCAGACCAGCGTCACCAGCAGGGTCGCGACCACGCCGAGCGCCACGGCCGCGAGCAGCGCGGTCAGCAGACAGGCCGTGTAGGCCCGGGCCGGCCCGCGGACCGCCGCGACACAGGCCCGGGCCGCGTCCGGCTCGCCCGTGACACGGATCCGCACCAGCCAGGCGGCCACCGGCAGCAGGGCGGCGGCGGTGTCTCCGAGCGAGTCGAGCACCGGCTGACCGCTCTGCGGTCGGCTTCCTCGCGTGCCGGGCGCCCCCCTTAAGGTTGACCCCTGTGAGTCACGTTCCCGCATCCCCCGGCACCAGCCCGTTCCAGTCCACGCACAACTCCCGTGACGAGGCACCCCAGTTCGTGCTGCCGCTCGTCGTACGGATCGAGCGGGGCGCTCCGCCCGCCCGCACGGACGCGCTGGAGACCGCCGCGCGGGCCGTGCTGGTGCTGCTCGGGGACGAGCGGGCGGACGGGGACGGCGAGTGGGCCGAGGCCGTCCGGAACTGGCAGGACGCGCGGATCCGCAAGGTCGTACGGCGGGCCCGGGGCGCCGAGTGGCGGCGGGCCGAGGCGCTGCCCAGGATCACGGTGAGCGGCGCGTCCGCCGAGGTACGGGTCTTCCCGCCGGTCCCGCTGGACGGCTGGCCCAAGGAGCTGGCCAAGCTCCAGGTGTCCGGGACGGAGCTGGACGACCCCGAGCCGCCGGCCGCGCCGGGCGCCGGTCAGCCCGTGCTGTGGCTGAACCCGGACCTGACGATGTCCGCCGGGAAGGCGATGGCGCAGGCCGGGCACGGCGCCCAACTGGCCTGGTGGGCGCTGCCGGCCGCGGCCCGCGCCGCGTGGCGGGCGGCGGGCCACCCGCTGGCCGTGCGCACGGCCGCCCCGGCCGACTGGGACCGGCTGACCGGCAGCGGCCTGCCCGTGGTCCGGGACGCCGGGTTCACGGAGATCGCCCCGGGCTCCTGCACGGTCGTCGCGGACCACCCGGCGCTGCGGTAGGGGTTCGCGGGGTTCCGAGGGGCGGCCGGGAACCTCAAATGTTGCTCTGAACGCGGCGGCCGCGCGGTTCGGGAGCGGCGTCGCGGGCCATACCCCCCTCATTCGACGAGGGGGCGGGTCATGCTGCGACTGGGCACGGGGATCGGCTGGCGGCCGGAGATCGCGGACGTCGTGGAGCGGATGCCGGGCATCGACTGGGTGGAGGCCGTGGCGGAGAACGTCTGCCCCGGCCATCTTCCCGAGTCGCTGCTGCGGCTGCGCGAGCGCGGGGTGACCGTGGTCCCGCACGGCGTCTCCCTGGGCCTCGGCGGTGCGGACCGGCCGGACGAGGAGCGGCTCGGCGCGCTCGCCGAGCTGGCGGTCGCGCTCGGATCGCCGCTGGTCACCGAGCACATCGCGTTCGTCCGGGCGGGCGGTCCGCTGACCGCCTCGCCCCGGCTGGAGGCGGGTCACCTGCTGCCGGTGCCACGCACGCGGGACGCGCTGGACGTGCTGTGCGAGAACGTGCGCATCGCGCAGGACGCGCTACCCGTGCCGCTGGCCCTGGAGAACATCGCCGCCCTGTTCTCCTGGCCGGGCGAGGAGCTGACCGAGGGGCAGTTCCTGTACGAGCTGGCCGAACGGACCGGGGTGCGGCTGCTCATCGACGTCGCCAACCTGCACACCAACCACGTCAACCGGGGCGAGGACCCGGCGGCGGCGCTGGCCGCGCTGCCGCTGGAGGCCATCGCGTACGTCCATGTCGCCGGCGGGTTCGAACGGGACGGTGTCTGGCACGACAGCCATGCGCACCCCGTGCCGCGACCCGTCCTCGACATCCTGACCGACCTTGCCTCCCGGGTGGCGCCGCCGGGGGTGCTGCTGGAACGCGACGAGAACTTTCCGGAGGCAAAGGAGCTGGAGGGGGAGCTGGGGGCGATCCGGGATGCGGTGAGGGCCGGGCGGGCGGCCCGGGAGAAGGCCGGGGCCCGGTCGAGGGCGCAGGCGGGCGGAGGTTCCGGCGCGGGCGGTGGGCGGCAGCGGCTCGGGGTCGCGCAGGCCGCGGTGCTGTCCTCGCTGGTGGCGGGGACGCCGGTCCCGGAGGGTTTCGACCGGGTACGGATGGGGGTGCAGGCGCGGGCGCTGGCGGCGAAGCGGGCGGACGTGGTGGCGAAGGCGGGGCCCGAGCTGCCGGTGATCCTCGGGGAGGGGTACCGGGAGGCGTTCCTGGAGTACGCGCGGGAGCGGCCGATGTCCGGGGGGTACCGGCGGGACGCGCTGGACTTCGCGGGGTGGCTGCTGATGGCGGGGCGGCCGGCGGACGCGGGGGTGCGGCGTGCGCTGCGGTTGTGGTGGCAGGAGCGGGCGGGGCGGGCGCCGCGGTCCGCCCGTCCGGCGGTGCGGGTCGCCCGCGCGGCGCAACGGGCGCTGCTACGGGCGCGCCCCGAGTAGGCGCCCGGCGCCGGGGCCGGCCGGGACGGGTTTCACTTGCCCGCGCCAGCGTGGTGCCGCTGCGCCCACCCGTGCCGCCCTGGGGGTCCCTGCAGGCCCTTGGGGCACTGGGGGAGGCACGCATGCCCGCAGCTACGTACGTGCCCCGTCAGGGGCGCGGGGAACTGCGCGACCAGCCACCACGCACCCGCAGGTCAAGACGGTCGAGCCAGCCGCAGGCGACGTCGCAGTAATATGCCGGGGCCGCACACTCGTACCGTCGTGTGCGGTGCCGTACAGGAGGCACCATGCGACCCCGACCCCCGGCCAAGGGACGAGGCATATTCAGCGGCACCGGACTCATCATCACCGGGCTCGCGGCGACGTTCGTGGCGCTGGTCGTGCCGCTCTGGTCGTACGCCGACCGCCCCGACCCGGCGGGAGCCACCGTGCTGAGCGCGCGGACGGTGACGACGCCGTACGGCCCGCTCTCGGCGCAGGACCGCGACTTCATCACCAAGGTCCGCCTCGCCGGCCTCTGGGAACTGCCCGCCGGTGAGCTCGCGGAGCAGAAGGGCACCACCGACGCGGTACGGCAGGCCGGTCAGCACCTGGTCGACGGCCACACCGCGCTCGACACCCACGACCGCATCGTCGCCTCCCGCCTCGGCGTGCCCCTGCCGAACGAGCCGAATGCCCAGCAGGAGGAGTGGCTCGCCACCCTGCGCTCGGCCCGGGGCCAGGAATTCGACCGGCAGTTCGCCGGCCTGCTCCGGCTCGCCCACGGCCGGGTCTTCTCCCTGGTCGCCGAGGTCCGGGCCAGCACCCAGAACTCACTGGTCCGGGACCTCGCCGACGACGCCAACAGCACCGTGCTGGACCACATCAAGGCCCTGGAGGCGACGGGCTACGTCGACTTCGGCGCGCTGGCCCGGGACCTGGCGGCCTCCCCCACCCCCGTCGCCTCCCCTCCGGTGGTCGATCCCGGTGCCGCGGTCCCGGTCGCTCCCTCGCCCTCCGCGTCGTACTCCCTGCCGCCCGCGACCGCCAGTCCGCCCCCGTCGGCCGACAGCCCCTGACCAGTGCTGACCTGCACGGCAAACGGAATGTCACGCACCGGCAACACTCGGTCCGGATGGTGAAAAGGGCATGGCGTTTCCCGGGCCCCTGACATAGAAAAACGTCATGTTCTGGGTCCTTCTCCTGCTCTTGGCCTGGGCCGTCGCCGGCATCGCCTGCACCCGGCTGTGCCTGGCCGCCGTAGCGGCGGCGGCCGCCGAACCGCGCGACGGGTGCGCCGACGTGGACACGGGACCGGGGCCCGATCTGACGCTGTACGAGGCGGCCTTCCTGTCGGGCGGCCCCGCGCGCGTCGCCGACGTGACGATGATCTCGATGGCCCGGCAGCGCCGTCTGCTGCTCGCGCACACCGGCTGGGCCACGGTGGTGGACCCGCGGGGGCGCGACGAGATGGAACGGTCCGTCATAGGAGCCATCGGCCCCGAGGGGCAGTCCCGGATCGCGCCGGTGCGCGCGGCCGCCGCCGGTGCCGACGCGGTGCGCCGGCTCGCGGACGGTCTGGTGCGGGCGGGTCTGGCCGTACCGGACGGCGGCGCCGGTACGACGGTGTCGGCGGGCATGCGTCAGGTGCGGGCCGCCGCCGTGGCCGTGCTCGCGCTGGGCGTGGCCGCACTGCTGCTGCCCGCCCGCACGGGGATGCCGGCCGGCCTGGTCGCCCTGTGGTTCGCGCTGCCGCTGACGCTGTGCCTGAGCTGTCTGGCCATCGCCCGGTTCGAGGCGCGGCCGTACTCCCGCTGGGCCTCGCCGGCCGGACAGCGGCTGCTGGGCGCCCTGGCCCGGCGGCCGACCGGGGAGGGCGACGAACGGTCGTTCCTCACCTCCGTCGCCGTGCGCGGGGTCCGGGCGATCGGCGAGCCGAACCTGCGCGCGGCCTTCGCCCACCGCGACCAGCCCTGGCCCCCGCGGTGACGCAGGCCGCATAGCCCTGGTAGGGGCGCCTGCAGGGGGCGTACAGGCGCACTGGCACGCGACACCGTCCAATGGCGCTTGCCTTCACCCACGGCCGTCCGAAACATCCCTTGTGGTGTCGCCGGGCCGTGGCAGCCGTGCCATCGCAGCCGCGCGCCGGAGGGATGTGAGATGAGGGCCCTCGCCCTGTGCTCGGCCGCCGGATCCTTGCTGCTGACCACGCTGTCGGGCGCCCCACCCGTGCCCTCCCGCGCACCCGTCGTCTCCGGTGTGTCCGCCGAGGCACGCGGCACGCTGATCGCCGCCGCGCGGGCGCGGGCGGCGGGCATCGGCTTCGGCCCGTGTTCCGCCGAGCCGGACGCACCGGACGCGCCGGACAGCCTGCGCTGCGGCACGGTGACCGTCCCCCTGGACTACGCGCACCCGGACGGCACGCAGATCAAACTGACCGTCAGCCGGATCAGGGCCACGGGGAAGGACCCGCACCACGGCGAGCGCCGGGTGGCCCGGCAGGGCGCCCTCGTCTACGACCCGGGCGGTCCCGGCGCCTCCGGCGTGTTCTTCCCGCTGGTCGGTGCGATGCCCGCCTGGAAGCGGATCGCCGCCGCCTACGACCTCGTCGGCTACGCCCCGCGCGGGGTGGGCGGTTCCGCCCCGCTGTCCTGCACGGACCCCAAGCACTTCTTCCACGCGCCGAGCCAGGCGCCGGCGCACCCCTCGGCGGCGTACAAGCGGGAGCGCGTCACCCGGGCGAAGGCGTACGCGCGCGGCTGCGCCCAGCGGTCCGGGAGCCGGCTGCGGTACTTCACCTCGCTGAACAACGCCCGCGACCTGGACGTGCTGCGGGCCGCGCTGGGCGACGACCGGCTGACGTTCATGGGGGCGTCGTACGGCACCTACTTCGGCGCGCTGTACGCGACGCTGTTCCCGTCGCACGTACGGCGGATGGTGCTGGACGCGCCGGTGGACCCGGACCCGGCGCGCATCTGGTACCGGGACAACCTCGACCAGTCGGCCGCGTTCGAGCGCCGCTGGGCGGACTTCCGCGCGTGGGTCGCCCGGCACGACGACGTGTACGGGCTCGGGAGGACGGCGGCGAAGGTGCTGCGCGGATACGACACCGCGCGCCGACGGCTGGCGGAGAGGCCCGCGGGCGGGAAGGTCGGACCGGGACAGCTCCAGGACACGTTCCTGACCGCCGGGTACTACGACGACGCCTGGCCGAGCCGGGCCGCCGCGCTGTCGGCGTACCTGAAGGGTGACCCGGAGCCGCTGGTGCGGCTGGCCGCGCCGGCCCCGGGCGCGGCCGCCGAGGCGGAGAACGGAAACGCGGTCTACACGGCCGTGGAGTGCAACGACGCCCCGTGGCCGACGGACTGGGCGGTGTGGGACCGGGACAACACGCGGCTCGCGCGCACGGCGCCCTTCGAGACGTGGGACAACGCGTGGATGAACCTGCCGTGCGCGTACTGGCAGGCGCCCCGGCAGCGGCCGCTCGATGTGCGGACGGCGCCCGGTGAGCTGCCGCCGGTGCTGGTCCTGGCGGCCGAGCGGGACGCGGCGGCACCGTACGCGGGCGCGCTGGAGATGAACCGGCGGCTGTCCGGCTCGGTGCTGGTGACCGAGCGGGACGCCGGCACGCACGGGATCGGCGGCGGCCCGAACCGGTGCGTCGACGCCCATCTGGACGCCTATCTGCTCCAGGGCCGCCTTCCGGCACGGAACGCGTCCTGCGCCCCGCACCCGCAGCCGGCCCCTAAACTCCCGGCCGCCGCCCGTGTCCGGCACCGCCCCACCGGGGCGAAGACCGGCCCGGACCTCCGCGCGCGCCCCTGACCCCGGTCAGGCCAGGCCGGCCACCAGGTCGGCGATGTCCTTGCGGCGGCCCGTGTAGAAGGGGATCTCCTCACGGACGTGCATACGGGCCTCGGAGGCACGCAGGTGGCGCATGAGGTCGACGATGCGGTGCAGTTCGTCGGCCTCGAAGGCGAGGATCCACTCGTAGTCGCCGAGGGAGAACGAGGCGACCGTGTTGGCGCGCACGTCCGGGTAGCCGCGGGCCAGCTTGCCGTGGTCGGCGAGCATGCGGCGGCGGTCCTCGTCGGGCAGCAGGTACCAGTCGTAGGAGCGCACGAAGGGGTAGACGCTCACGTAGTTGCGGGGCGTCTCGTCGGCGAGGAACGCCGGGATGTGCGAGCGGTTGAACTCGGCGGGGCGGTGCAGCGCCATGTTCGACCAGACCGGCTCCAGGGCGCGGCCGAGCCTCGTGCGGCGGAACAGGTTGTACGCCTCCTGCAGCTGGTCGCTGGACTCGGCGTGCCACCAGATCATGAGGTCGGCGCCGGCACGCAGGCCGGACAGGTCGTAGGTCCCGCGGATCGTCACGTCCTTGGCGGTGAGCTGGTCGAACAGCTCCTGGACCTCGTCGGCGTAGCCGGCGCGGTCCTCGGGGAGCACGTCCTTCAGCTTGAAGACGGACCACAGGGTGTAGCGGATGACCTCGTTGAGGTCCTTGGCCAGCTTGCCCTTGTTCGGGATCCTGCCGGTCTCGGTGGTGGGGGCATCGTCACTCATGGTCCCTATTCTCCCGCTCCGCCGTGCAGGCTCTGCACCGGGTTGGCCGTCAGCTCCGCGACCCCGCCGAGGTCGCCCCCGAGCTGGTCCACCGCGGCGTAGCCGCTCGCGATGCAGGCGGGGATGCCGACGCCGTCGTACTGCGCGCCGCACACGGCGAGGCCGGGCAGCTTGGCGACGTGCTCGCGGACGCGGGCCACGCGCGCGTGGTGGCCGACCGGGTACTGCGGGAGTCCGTCGGTCCAGCGGGTGACGCGGCTCCGCAGCGGTACGGCGGTCAGTCCGGTGGCCTCCCGCAGGTCGTGCCGGGAGACCTCGACGAGGTCGGCGTCGTCCCGCTGGAGCACCTTTGTCTCGCCGTGCCGGCCGACCGAGGTGCGCAGCACGACCACCCCGGGGTCGTCGGCGGCGATCCAGCCCCACTTCTGGGAGGCGAACGTGGACGCCTTGATGGTGCGGCCGTCGACGGGCGGCACCAGGAAGCCGCTGCCCTCGGGGAGGGTGAGGTCGGCGCGCCGGTAGGCGAGGGTGATCAGGGCCATGGATGCGTACTCGACGGCGGCGAGTTCGGCCGCGGCGGCCGGGGCCTCGGCGCGCAGCAGGTCGGCGGCGGCGCGCGCGGGGACGGCGACGACCACGGCGTCGGCGTCCAGCACGCGGTCTCCGGCTACGACCCGCCAGGCCGGGCCGGACGCGCCCGGTGCCGTGCCGGATGCGGCGGTCACCGTCCCCACGCGGCGCAGTTCCCGGACGGGGATGCCGGTGAGGATCTCGCCGCCGCGGTCCAGCACCGACCGGGCGACGGCGAGCGGCAGGGTGCCGACGCCGCCCTCGATGCCCATGAACACCGGGCCGGTCTGCTGAGCCGCGGCGGCCTTCGCCTGGATCTCGCGGACGGCCTCGGTGAGGGAGTCGTGGGTGCGGGCGGCCTGGAACAGCTGGGGCACCGCCGAGCGCATCGAGATGCGGTAGGCGTCGCCCGCGTACACCCCGCCGAGCAGGGGTTCGACGAGGCGGTCGACGACCTCGCGGCCGAGCCGCGCCGCCACGTACTCCCCCACCGCCACGTCGTCCCCGACCTCTGTGCGGGGCAGGTCGGCGTCGCGTTCGATGCGGGCCAGGCCCTCGTCGGACAGCACCCCGGCGAGGGCGGAGGCGGCGCCGGGCACGCCCATGACGTGCCCCTTGGGCATGGGCCGCAGGGTGCCCCGGGTCCAGATCGAGGCGCCCGCGGTGGCCGGCGGCTGGAGCCGGTCGGCGAGGCCGGACTCCCGGGCGAGGGTCACGGCCTCGGGGCGGCGGGCCAGCATCGACTCGGCGCCCAGGTCGACCCGGACGCCGGCGATCTCGCCGGGCAGCAGCTTGCCGCCGACCCGGCCTGACGCCTCGACGACGGTCACGCGCTGCCCGCGCGCCAGCAGCCGGTGGGCGGCGGCGAGTCCGGCGATCCCGGCTCCGATGACGACGACATGCCGCGTGCCCCTACCCGTTGCGCTCATGAACCCACTCTCTCAGACCCCACTGACACTCCCCGGCCGGGCCCGGGTGAGGGCCCTGATGCCGCTCGGGTGTCCGCCCCGAGTCCCGACCGTGACCGCATCGGGACCGCCGGGGCCCAACGTTCCGGCGCACCCGGGCGTCGAAGGAATGTCCTGCGACATGCCGCTCGTCATGCCGCTGGTCATGTCAGTCGTCGTGCCGACCCTCGAGGGGTTTCGCCCATGTGCGTACCACGTTCCGCGTCACCGGTCCGGATCCTGGCGGGGCTCCTGCTCGCCGCGTCCCTGGCGCTCGCCGGCTGCAGCGCCGGCGACTCCTCCTCGAACGGCGGCTCCGCGAAGTCCGCGGCCCGCGGCCAGGCCCAGGACGGGGCCGGCGGCGGCCCGGCCGCCGACGCCGGATCCACCCCCAAGGTCCCGAAGACACCCCGGCTCCGGCCCGAGGCCCTCGTCCGCACCGCCTCCCTGACCGTGCGGGTGAAGGACGTTCCCGAGGCCCTCGGCACGGCACGGCACACCGCCGAGGACGCCGGCGGCTACGTCGGTGACGAGAGCACCAGCCTGGACTCCGACGGCCACGAACAGACCCGGCTCGTCCTGCGCGTGCCGGGCGACCACTACGACGAGGTCCTCACCGCGCTGCAGGGCACCGGCAAGCTCGTCCACCGCGTCTCGAAGGCCGAGGATGTCACCGACCAGGTCGTGGACATCGACAGCCGGGTCAAGTCCCAGCGGGCCAGCGTGGCCCGGATCCGCGCCCTGATGGACCGGGCGACCCGGCTGAGCGACGTGGTCAGCCTGGAGGGGGAGTTGAGCAGCCGCGAGGCGGACCTGGAGTCTCTGCTCGCCCGGCAGGCGTCCCTGAAGGACCGTACGACGATGGCCACCATCACCCTGTCGCTGTCCGAGACCCCGGCGAAGAAGGCCGCCGCGCACGACGACGGTCCCGGCTTCGCGGACGCGCTGGCGGGCGGCTGGCACGTGTTCGTCACGCTGCTGGTGTGGATCGCGCTCGCCGTCGGCGCCGTCCTGCCGTTCGCCGCGCTCGCCGCCCTGCTCTACGTGGTGTGGCGGCGGATCGTACGCCGGCTGCTGCCGGCCCGCCCGGCCCCGGACACCTCCCCGAAGGCCGGCGGCGACGGCGTATAGCCCGGTTCGCACAGCCGGGTCCGGCAGCCCGAAAGGCCGTCGCCCCGTAGCGTGTTCACATGAGCATGAGTGGTGGGCGGGGCGGGAAGCGGCGGCTGGTCGTGATCGGCGGCGACGCCGCGGGGATGTCCGCGGCGTCGCAGGCACGCCGGCTGCGGGGCACGGACGAGCTGGAGATCGTGGCCTTCGAACGCGGCCACTTCACCTCCTACTCGGCGTGCGGCATCCCGTACTGGGTGGGCGGCGACGTCTCCGAACGCGGCCGGCTGATCGCCCGCACGCCCGAGGAGCACCGCGCGCGCGGGATCGATGTACGCCTGCGCACCGAGGTCACGGAGATCGACGTGGCCGGACAGCGGGTACGCGCGCGTGACGTCGATTCGGGCGCCGAGTCGTGGACGTCGTACGACCGGCTCGTCATCGCCACCGGCGCCCGGCCGGTCCGCCCCGACCTGCCCGGCGTGGACGCGCCCGGCGTGCACGGCGTGCAGACCCTGGACGACGGGCAGGCCCTGCTGGACTCGCTCGCACACGCGCGTGGCCGCCGGGCCGTGGTCGTGGGGGCCGGTTACATCGGCGTCGAGATGGCGGAGGCCCTGATCCACCGCGGTTTCGAGGTGACGGTGGTCAACCGCGGCGAGGAGCCGATGGCGACCCTGGACCCGGACATGGGCCGCCTCGTCCGCCGGGCCATGGAGGGCCTCGGCATCACCATGGTCAACGGCACCGAGGTCACCAAGCTGCCGACCGGCCCGGACGGCCGGGTCCGAGCCGTCGGCACCGACGACGCGGAGTACCCGGCGGACGTGGTCGTCCTGGGCATCGGCGTACGCCCGGAGACCTCGCTCGCCGAGGCCGCGGGCCTCCCCCTCGGCAGCCACGGGGGCCTCGTCACCGACGAGGCCATGCGGGTCGCCGGCCACGAGGACATCTGGGCCGGCGGCGACTGCGTGGAGGTGCTCAACCTGGTCTCCGGCCAGCGGCAGTACGTCCCGCTCGGCACCCACGCCAACAAGCACGGCCAGGTCATCGGCGCCAACGTGGGCGGCGGCTACGCCACCTTCCCGGGGGTCGTCGGCACGGCGGTCAGCAAGGTCTGCGACCTGGAGATCGCCCGCACCGGCCTCCGCGAGAAGGACGCCCTCCGCGCGGGCCTGCGCTTCGAGACGGTCACCATCGAGTCGACCAGCCGCGCCGGCTACTACCCCGGCGCCACCCCCATGACCGTCAAGATGCTCACCGAACACCGCACCGGCCGCCTGCTCGGCGTCCAGATCGTGGGCCGCGAGGGCGCCGCCAAACGAGTCGACATCGCAGCCGTCGCCCTCACCGCCCGCATGACAGCGGAACAAATGACAGCCCTGGACCTGGGCTACGCCCCACCGTTCTCCCCGGTCTGGGACCCGATTTTGGTGGCAGCCAGAAGGGCCACCTCCAAACACAGCTCAAGGTGACTTATCAAGGGGCGCGGGGCTGTGTCGATATGCCGCTCCGCCGCGTGGGCGCGACAAGCCCCACGGCGCCGCACCCCGCAACGCAACCTAAGCCGTCCCACTGATCCGCGGCAGAGAAGCCACGGACCCGCTGGAAGACACAGCCGCGGCCGGCTGCTCGACAGGCTTCGCGTGCGTGGCCGCCGCCGGCCGACTCGACCGCAGCCGATAACTCACCGCCTCGTCCAGCGTCACGGCCCGCTGCATCTGCGCGGCCAGCCGCCCCGCCTCCTGCCCGAGCCGGGCGACGTCCTCCCAGGGGAGCCGTACGACCAAGGACAACTCGGCCTCGCCGTCGGGCAGTGCCTGCATCATCGGGGAAACCTGCGGAGCACTCATCGCCTGATCCTCACGTCGGTTGAGGAGGGATACGCACGGCCGCCCGGCGGCGTTCACAGATTTCGCGCACCGTTTCGCGGGCATTACTGAGATGTGGTCATCCCCGTCCATGACGTGAACCCGGTACGCCGTACCCCCTGGGTGACGTACGCCCTCATCGTCGCGAACGTCCTGGTGTTCCTGTCGACGCCCGGCATGGGCGATTCCGTGACCGGCAGCGGGAACCTGGCGCAGCTGTGCCATCTGCGGGCGTTCACGGACCACTGGGCGGCGGTCCCCCGGGAGCTGATCCACGGTCAGCTGCCCCGGGTGGTGCCGACGGGTCAGGTGGGGGTCGGCGCGCACGGGCCCGGCTGTGTGGTGGCGCCGCCCGCCTACGACAAGTCGCCGGCGCTGTCGGTGTTCACCGCGATGTTCCTGCACGGCAGCTGGCTGCATCTGCTGGGCAACATGCTCTTCCTGCTGATCTTCGGCAACAACGTCGAGGACCGGATGGGGCACGTCCGGTACTTCGTGTTCTACGTCGTCTGCGGCTACGCGGCCGGCTACGGCTTCGCGCTGCTGAACGACTCCTCCGGCGAGCCGCTGATCGGTGCCTCCGGGGCGATCGCGGGGGTGCTGGGCGCCTATCTGGTGCTGTATCCGAGGGCCAGGGTGTGGGTGCTGGTGCCGTTCCTGGTCTTCCTGCCGCTGCGGCTGCCGGCCTGGCTCGTGCTGGGCTTCTGGTTCGTGCTCCAGGCGCTGTACTCCTCCGGCCTGGCCGTCACCGGCGCGGGCACGGTGGCGTACGCGGCGCACGTGGCCGGCTTCGTGGTGGGCATGCTGCTGGCCTGGCCGCTGAAGCCGGGTACGCCGGCCCCGCCGGAGCCGCGCCGGCTGCTGTTCGGCAGGCAGGCGCGGCCGCGTCAGGTGTGGTGAGCCCCGGCAGGTGGTGAGGGAGCGGGTGCTGTCAGCGGGCGGTGCTCGTGTGGACGTAGTCGACGAGGCGGGTGAGGGCGTCGGGGTCGGTGTGCGGCATGACGCCGTGGCCGAGGTTGAAGACGTGTCCCTCCAGGCCCGCGGCGGCGTCGAGCACCTCCTGGGCCTTGGCCTCGACGATGTCCTTGTCCGTGAACAGGACGGTGGGGTCGAGGTTGCCCTGGAGGGCCTTGCCGGGGCCGACGCGGTGGACGGCCTCGTCCAGCGGGATGCGCCAGTCGACGCCGACGACGTCCGCGCCGGCCTCGCCCATGAGGTTCAGCAGTTCGCCGGTGCCGACGCCGAAGTGGATGCGGGGGACGCCGTAGCCCGCGACGGCGTCGAAGACCTTCGCCGAGGCGGGCATGACCGAGCGCCGGTAGTCGGCGGGGGCCAGCGCGCCGACCCAGGAGTCGAACAGCTGGACGGCGGAGGCGCCGGCCTCGATCTGGACCTTGAGGAAGGCGGCGGTGATGTCGGCGAGGCGGTCCAGCAGGTCGGCCCAGAGTTCGGGGTCGCCGTACATCATCGCCTTGGCGTTCTCGTAAGTGCGGGACGGGCCGCCCTCGACGAGGTAGCTCGCGAGGGTGAACGGCGCGCCGGCGAACCCGATCAGCGGGGTGGCGCCCAGTTCGCTCGTCAGCAGGCCGATCGCCTCGGTGACGTAGGACACGTCGTCGGGGGTGAGGTCGCGCAGCCGGGCCAGGTCGGCGCGGGTGCGGATCGGCTCGGCGACGACCGGGCCGACGCCGGGCTTGATGTCGAGGTCGAGGCCGATGGCCTTGAGCGGGACGACGATGTCGCTGTAGTAGATCGCCGCGTCCACGTGGTGCCGGCGCACCGGCTGCAGCGTGATCTCGGTGACCAGTTCGGGCCGCGTGCAGGACTCCAGCATCGGAACGCCCTCGCGCACCTTGCGGTACTCGGGCAGGGAGCGGCCGGCCTGGCGCATGAACCACACGGGGGTGTGCGGCACGGGTTCCCGCCTGCACGCCTTGAGGAAGGCGCTGTCGTACGTCTGGGTCGGCTGCTGGCCCGCGGGGCTTGCGTATCCACTCACGCCGGAAAGTCTCGCACGGCGCCACCGGGAGAAGTGCGGCCGCCCTCAAGGGTGTCCTACCTGCGCCGGGGCCCTGTTCCCTTTACTCTTCCCCGCATGGCTGCGGCTCAGGGACGACTCTCGGACGGCGCTGACGGTATGGACGGCGCGAAGGACACCGCGGAGGCGGATCGGCACGCGGGCTCGGCGGCGCCGCCGGCGTTCCGTGCCGCCGTGGAGGCGCTGCGGTCGGCGCGGCTGCGGCCACAGGTCGAGGTGGAGCCGACGCCCGCCCCGCGGCGGCTGGCCCCGTTCGCGCACGCGCTGGAGGCCGTCGTGGTGGACGGCGAGCAGGAGCTGGCCGACGGACGGCTGGTGCTGCTGCACGACCCGGCCGGGCACGACGCCTGGCGGGGCACGTTCCGGCTGGTGACGCTGGTGCGGGCGGAGCTGGAGCCGGAGATGGCGGCCGATCCGCTGCTGCCGGAGGTGTGCTGGTCGTGGCTGACCGGCGCGCTGCAGCTGCGCGGGCTGACGTACGGGGAGCCGAGCGGCACGGTCACGCGCGCGAGCTCGCACTACTTCGGGGGGCTGGCGGAGCGTCCGGCGGCCTCGCAGATCGAGATCCGGGCGTCCTGGACGCCGCGGGAGGGCATGGGCGGGGTCCCGGACACCGCCGCGCACCTGGCCTCGTGGTGCGATCTGCTGGCGCAGGTCGCCGGGCTGCCGCCGGCCAATCCGGGTGACGCCTCGGTGGTGACCCTGCCGCAGCGCAGGGATCCGCAGGCCCGCTGACACCCTTGCTGACACCTTTCTGCTGACTCACTTCCGGCCCGGCGGTCAACGTCGGGCCGTTGTCATGCCCGGCGACCGCCTTGTTGACCATCTCTTTGTCGATACGGCCACTTTCCGCCCTCGAATCGACTCGGCGCGAACCGACTCGATCTTCGGATGATCGATCGCGTGTCCGAATTGCACAGATTGTTACTCACTAGATCGTGATCATTCTCTAAAGGCGGACGAGTTTGCTGCCGAAGACGACTGTGACCTTGAAAGCACGGTTCGTCCCGGCTTCATCCCCACAAGCCGGCCCCGTCCCCCACCCAGGAGGCCTGGTGTCCGTTCTCCTCGAGCAACCCGCAAGCCTGGTCGCCTACCGCCCGAACAAGCCGACCGCCATGGTGGTCGTGGCCGACCCGCGCGTGCGTTCCACCGTCACCCGACACCTGTGGGCGCTCGGTGTGCGCGACGTCATCGAGGCCTCGTCCGTCGCGGAGGCTCGTCCCCGCATCGGCAACCCCCGCGACATCTGCGTCGCCGACGTCCACCTGCCCGACGGCTCCGGCCTGACCCTCCTGTCCGAGACCCGCGCCGCCGGCTGGCCCAACGGCCTGGCGCTGTCCGCCGCCGACGACATCGGCGCCGTCCGCAACGCCCTGGCCGGGGGCGTCAAGGGCTACGTCGTCACCGGCACCCGCACCAACATCGGGCTCCCCACCCGACCCGGTGCGGCCCCCATCGGTTCCGCCGCCGCCCGCATGCACCGCCGTCCCCCGGGTGCCCCGAGCCACCCGGGTGGCTACCGCGAGCTGTCCGGACGCGAGGTCGAGGTGCTGCGACTGGTCGCGGAGGGCCAGTCGAACAAGGCGATCGGCGTCTCGATGGGCCTGTCCGCCCTGACCGTCAAGAGCCACCTCGCCCGCATCGCCCGCAAGCTGGGCACGGGCGACCGCGCCGGCATGGTGGCGGTGGCCCTGCGGACCGGGATCATCCACTGAGCCGTCCGGGAGGCATCGGCGGGAGGCATCCGCTGTCACCCGTGTGAACCCGTGGTTTCACCGGACTGACCGGTTTACGACCCTCCGGCGCCCGTCGACGGAACGTTCCGTCGACGGGCGCGG
>NZ_JBEYVS010000015.1:10624-163257 GCF_040644095.1 Streptomyces sp. NPDC047028 | reverse complement strand
GCCCTCGCGGAACTGGTGGAAGGACGCGTACGCCTTGGCGTAGGTCTCCTGCACCAGGTCCTCGGCGTCGGCCGGGTTGCGCGTCGTCCGCTTCTGCCCCTTCAGGCCGGATGCGCCCGGCCCATGACCCTGGAGAAAGCCGCCGGGTCCTCGTCGAAGCCGCGGACACCGGGACGGAAGACCCAGTCACCGGCCTCGTCGCGCACGAACTCGGCGACCGTGGCGGCCGTAGCCCCGAGGACGGATCCGAAGTCGTCCTCGGCGAGCACCGTGTAGCCCTCGCGCACGCGCAGGGCGGGGTTGAGCACGTCGGCGAAAGTCCGCGGCGCCGGATGCTGCTGGATGACGACACCGACCACCACGCGCGCGTACCGTGCGTCGAGACGGTCGAGTTCCAGCGACATCACCTCGTCCCAGCCGAAGCCCCTGCCGTCCGTGCTGTCGCGGTTGAGGAAGATCGTGCCGTCGGGGGAGCGGCTGTCGAAATGCACCAGATAGGCCGGAGTTCCGTACGCGTCCCCCGAGACGAACGCGGCGGCCACGATGTCCAGATCGGTGGGTGGCAGACTGGCCGGACTCGGGTCCCACTTGAGCGCGACCTCCACCTTGCGGATTCCCTTGCCGAAGCCGTTCATCAGGCCCCCTTCCCCCCTTGAAGATCCACTCGCCCAACTCCCCGGGAGCAGGGGCTCCTTGCCCATCGTGCCACGCGCGCGGGGGAGCGTGCGCGGGCGATCTCCGCCGGAGCGTGACCGACGCCACGTCCTGTGGCCGTACGATGGCGCGGTGCTGGTCAAGTGGATTCGCTGCACCGTGGTGGACCGCCGCGGCTTCGAGCGGGGGCAGCGGAAATGGGCGGGGCTTCTGGGGGAGCCGGGGTTTCGGGGACAGGGCGGAGGCTGGAGCCGGCAGCGGGCCGGAGTGGCGCACATCTTCGCCTTCTGGGAGAGCCGTGCCTTCTACGACTCCTTCATGGCTCGTTCCCACGACCGCCTGGCCGCCGCCCAGGCGGGCACGTTCAAAGATCCCCAGGTCAAACTGTTCGAGTACCGCTTCGACGTGAAGACCGGCTTCGAACCCCGGTTCACCGACTCGGACCTGATCCGCGTCGCCCTCTGCCAGATCCGCGAGGACCGGGTCGAACACTTCACCCTCATGCAGGAGAAGGTCTGGAACCCGGCGATGGCCGGCTCACCCGGCATGATCCGTGGCATGTTCGCGGAGGCGCCCGAACAGGAGTTCATGATCCTCTCCATGTGGCGGGCGGCGGCCGAGCACGGGAAGTACCGCACCGAACGGGTGGAGCGCCTGGCCCTGCGTGCCCAGACCGAGACGGACATCGCGGCCCTGTCGGGTGACATCGTGGAACTGGAGCCATCCTGGACGGTGTGAAACACACTGGGAGCATGTGAGGAACAAACGCGCGGAGCGAGTACTCGCCGGCGGCCCGAGGCAGGGATTCGTGTGACCTACGCCGTACAGGGACCGGAGAAGTGCTCGGCAGCCCGCCTCTCGATCTAGAGTTTTGGCATGGCACGACCACGGCGCATCGTCCTTGTCCGGCACGGCGAGTCCATGGGCAACGTCGACGACTCCGTGTACGAGCGGGAGCCGGACCACGCCCTGGCCCTGACCGAGCGCGGCCGGCGGCAGGCCGAGGAGACCGGCAAGCGGCTCCGTGACACCTTCGGGCAGGAACGCGTCAGCGTGTACGTGTCCCCGTACCGCCGGACGCACGAGACGCTGTGCGCCTTCCACCTCGACCCCGGCCTGATACGGGTGCGCGAGGAACCCAGGCTGCGCGAGCAGGACTGGGGCAACTGGCAGGACCGTGACGACGTCCGCCTGCAGAAGGCCTACCGGGACGCCTACGGCCACTTCTTCTTCCGCTTCCCGCAGGGGGAGTCCGGAGCCGATGTCTACGACCGCGTCGGAGGCTTCCTGGAGAGCCTGTACCGCAGCTTCGAGGCGCCCGACCATCCGCCGAACGTGCTCCTGGTCACGCACGGACTCGCCATGCGGCTCTTCTGCATGCGCTGGTTCCACTGGACGGTGGCCGAATTCGAGTCCTTGTCGAACCCCGGGAACGCGGAGATGCGCATGCTCGTTCTGGGGGAGAACGGCAAGTACCGACTGGACCGGCCCTTCGAGCGCTGGCGGGATCCGGTGCCGCACTGGGTCACCGGATAGAGTGGCAGGGCGATGACCGCTGACTCCTCTCCCCTCGCGCGCCTGGACCGCGCCCTGGCCTGCCTGCGCGGACTTACTGTGGGGGACGCCCTGGGCTCCCAGTTCTTCGTCCCGGCGAACTATCCGCTGCTGAAGCGGCGTGAGCTGCCCGACGCTCCCTGGCAATGGACCGACGACACGGAGATGGCCTGCTCCGTCGTGGCCGTGCTGGCCGCCCACCACCGCATCGACCAGGACGCCCTGGCCCGTTCCTTCGCCGAGCACCACGACTTCGACCGCGGCTACGGTCCCGCGGTCAACCGACTCCTCCGCCTCGTCCGCGAGGGCCAGGACTGGCGGGAACTGGCCGCCGCGCTCTTCAACGGGCAGGGCTCCTGGGGCAACGGAGCGGCGATGCGCATCGCGCCCCTCGGCGCCTGGCACGCGGACGACCCGGAGCAGGCCACGCACCAGGCGGAGATCTCCGCCTACCCCACCCATCAGCACCGCGAGGCGGTCGTGGGCGCCATGGCCGTCGCCGCGGCCGCCGCGCTGGCCGCCGCCCCCGACGGCCCGCCCGAGCCGGAGACGCTCCTCGACGGCGTGATCGCCCTCATCCCGAAGAGCGCCGTCGGCCAGGGGCTGCGCCGTGCCCGGGACATGCTCGACTACGCGGACGCGGCCACGGTCGCCGCTGTCCTGGGCTGCGGCCGTCGTACGTCCGCGCACGACACCGTCCCCTTCGCCCTCTGGTCGGCCGCACGATCCCTCGCCGACTTCGAGACGGCTTTCTGGACGACCGCACAGGTGGGTGGGGACGTGGACACCACCTGCGCCATCGTGGGCGGTGTCCTCGCCGCGGGGAAGGCGGGGGCACCGCCCGCCGCGTGGGTGGAGCGGACCGAGGCGTTGCCCGACTGGGTGCCGACGAGCGTCTGACGGATCCGCCTGCCGGACCTGCCTGACCTCACCAGTTCTGCCATGGCGTGCGGCTCGCGGTCTGTTTGCGGCGCGTTGCTCTCGGGCTGACCACTCTCCCGTTCTCCCTCCCGACCGATGGAAACTCTCTGTATCGGATGGGAACCCTGCGTGACCCTCCGTCGTTTTCCGAGTGCCGCCCTTCGCGGCGAGTCGAATGAGAACTCGAAGAGGCGCGGCGGCAGCGCTCGACTGTCGACGGAGAAGAGGGCGGGGTGGGGTGAAGGTCTTGGTGTCGTTCCTGCTGGTCTCCGCGGTGTGGTGCGTGGCGCTGCGGCGCATGGTGCGGCCGGCCGGACCACCGCTCCTTCCGGAGATCCCCCGGCGGCGATCCGGCCGGCCGCGGCTCTGTGCGGCCCGATCCGGGTCAGCCCATGCCCGCGCCCGCCGTACCGGCCAGCGCTTCGAGGTCGCTCGCGCGTACCGGGATCACCAGCCAGGCGGTGAGGAACGCGAGTACCGCCATCGCCGCTGCCGGGACGAACGCGGTCGAGATGCCGTGGGCGAGCACCTCGTGCCCCCAGGGCGCGGGCAACTGGTGGGTCTTGGCGAACTGGGCCTTCTGTTCCGCCGAGCCGTTGGCGAGGAACTTCGGGAGCTGCTTCTTCGCCTCGTCCTTGCTGGCGGAGCCGAAGACCGTCGTCAGGATGGACAGGCCGAGCGACCCGCCCACCTGCTGCATGGCGTTGAGCAGCCCGGAGGCCGCGCCCGCCTCGTGCGGAGCGACACCCGACACCGCGGTGACGGTGACCGTCACGAAGTTCAGGCCCATGCCGAAGCCGAACACCAGCATCGGGCCGAGCACGCCGCCGACATAGGAGCTGTCGGGGCTGATGAAGCTCTGCCACACGAGTCCGCCGACGGCGAGGGCCGATCCGGCCATCATGAACGGTTTCGGGCCGAGCGTGGGCAGGAACCGCTGCGACAGGCCCGCGCCGACGGCGATCGCGAAGGTCACCGGGAGAAAGGCCAGTCCGGCCTTGATCGCGCTGTAGCCGAGCACGTTCTGCACGAACAGCACGATGTAGAAGAACATGCCGAACATCGCCGCGGCCAGGCACAGCATGACCACGTACGTGCCGGAGCGGTTGCGGGAGGCGAACATGCGCAGCGGGGTGATCGGCTCCCGAGCTCGTATCTCGATGAGGACGAAGGCGATCAGCAGGACCACCGCGGCGCCGAAGGAACCGAGGGTGAGGCCGTCCCGCCAGCCCTTCTCCGACGCCCGGATGAAGCCGTAGACCAGAGAGGCCATACCGGTCGTCGAGGTCAGGGCGCCCGCGATGTCGAACCGTCCCGGATGCCGCTCGGACTCGCTGATGTACAGCGGCGAGAGGACGACGATCAGCACTCCGATGGGCACGTTGACGAACAGCACCCACCGCCAGTCGAGCCAGTCGGTCAGCATGCCGCCGGCGAGCAGGCCGATGGCGCCGCCACCGGCGGACACGGCGGCGAACACGCCGAATGCCCTATTGCGCTCGGGGCCCTCGGGGAACGTTGTGGTGATCAGCGCCAGAGACGTGGGCGAGGCGATCGCACCGCCCACCCCCTGCAAGGCGCGTGCGGCCAGCAGCTGCCAGGGTTCCTGGGCGAAGCCGCCGAGGAGCGAGGCGAAGCTGAACAGGAGGATGCCGCTCATGAAGACCCTGCGGCGGCCGAGGATGTCACCGGCCCGTGCTCCGAGGAGCAGGAGACCGCCGAAGGTGAGTGTGTAGGCGCTGACGACCCAGGTGAGGTCCGTGGTGCTGAACTCGAGTGCGTCTTGAATGTGCGGGAGCGCGATGTTCACAATCGTCGCGTCGAGGACCACCATGAGCTGGCAGGCCGCGATGACGGTGAGTGCGATGCCGGGGTGCCCGCCCCGGCGGGCCGCGCCCGGTTTCCGTTCCTGCAGGAGTTGAGAGGTTGTCACTATGCGTCCCCCACGAAGCCTTTAGTGAACGCTCGCGTTCACTGTTACGTCAACGGTAGTGAGTCCCTGACAGAGAACGCAAGCGTTCACTTAATTTCGCGTCGCGTGTCGCGTCCCCCATTGCTGCCGCGCGGCGCACCCCCTGCCCCCGGAACCCCCGCTTCCCCTGTTCGCTGGAGACAACTCGAATGGCTACCTCGCCCTGGACGGCCGCCACCGCTCGGTCGGCTTCCCCCCGTCGGCGCGGTCCGGTGCTGGAGCGTGCGATCCTCGACGCCGCTCTGGAACAGCTCAGTACCGTCGGCTGGAAGGGCCTGACCATGGAAGGCGTCGCAGCCGGCGCCCAGACCGGAAAGGCCGCTGTCTATCGCCGGTGGCCTTCCAAGGAGGACCTCGTCGCCGACGCGCTGGAGGCCGGCCTGCCGAGCATGGAGGAGGTGCCGGATCTTGGCAGTGTCCGCGAAGATCTGCTGACCCTGTGCCGCCGGGCCAGGGACGCCATGTACTCGCGCCCCGGACTCGCTCTTCGCGCCGTGATTCACGAGTGTGATCCGTCGCAGGCTGAACGCTTCCATGCGGTGATCTTCGACGGGGTGGTGGAACCTGTCAGCGCACTGCTGCGAGAGGTGATCAACAGGGGCATACGGCGTGGAGAAGTCCGCTCGGACGCGGCCAACGGGTATGTCTACGACGCCATTCCGGCGATGATGATGTACCGCTCCAAAATGTGCACAAGTGAATGGAGCGACCGTGATCTCGAAGAGATGGTCGACCAGTTGATGCTTCCGCTGCTGCGGCCGGCCGAGGAGTGAAGGGCGCCCCCCGTGAGAGCGGTGACAGCGGGGGGTCGGGGTGTCGCGCGGGGTTCCGGGCGGCGTAGTCTAAGGGCGCCATGCCGTACGAACCGCCTACTCATACCGTCGAGCGCTCCCTTCGCGCCACGACCGGAGCGAAGATCATCGCAGGCGTCGACGAGGTGGGGCGTGGTGCCTGGGCCGGGCCCGTCACGGTCTGCGCGGCGATCACCGGCCTCCGTCGGCCGCCCGAGGGTCTCACCGACTCGAAGCTGTTGACCATCAAGAGGCGTACGGAACTCGCCCCGATCCTCCAGTCGTGGGTCACGTCCTACGCGCTCGGGCACGCCTCCCCGGAGGAGATCGACAGCATGGGAATGACGGCCGCGCTGCGGCTGGCCGCCGTGCGCGCCCTGGAGGGCCTGCCGGTCCGTCCCGACGCCGTCATTCTCGACGGAAAGCACGACTATCTCGGCATCCCCTGGAAGGTGCGCACGGTGATCAAGGGCGATCAGTCGTGCGTGGCCGTCGCGGCGGCTTCGGTGATCGCCAAGGTCCAGCGCGACAAAATGATGGCCGAACTGGGTGCCGACCATGCAGACTTCGGTTTCGCGGACAACGCCGGGTATCCGTCCCCCGTGCACAAGGCCGCATTGGAGGAGCGGGGACCCACCCCGTACCACCGCTTGTCGTGGGCGTATCTTGATGCGTTGCCCCAGTGGCGGCACCTCAAGAAGGTCCGCAGCTGGGCGGACGGATCCATTCCGGAGATCGAGGGTCGGCTCGGCTTCGATTTCTGACGGTTCCGCTCGCACTGATGTGCCACCCGGTCATCCGCACCGCGCCAACGTTTGATAAAAATCAGCTCATGCCTCTCCTTCCCGAGGAGCCTCAGATTCACGAGAGTGCCCAGGGTCCCCGCGTCACTCCGGCCAACGGCCGTACCGCGCCGACCCCCCGTCCCGTACCCGGCCCCCGCCCCGCGGCGCCGCCGCGTCCCGGTCGTCCCGGCCCGCCGAGGCCCGCGCCGCCGGCGCAGCGCACGCCGCGTGATGCGGCCCCGGCCGAGCCCGGCCCGTCGGCCCCCGCCGCTCCCGTCGCTTCGGCGACCCCGCAGATCCAGCTGATCCCCGCTTCGGCCGAGGGCGCGCTCGACGCCGCCGAGGAGGCGCTGGACCTGCTCCTGGAGTCGGGCCGTGCCCCCGGTGAGGTGCTGGTGGTCACCACCGGTGCCCAACACCCGTGGGCCGAGCACGAACTGTCCTTCGGCGAGGCCGCCTACTGGGCGCAGCACGACGCCGGTGACGACGTCTTCTACGCGGACGCCACCGCCGCCTCCCGTGCCGCGTCCCGCCCGGTGGTCGTCGTGGCCGTCAACGGCGGCTCCGACTCCGCTGCCGCCGCCGCGCTTCCGCTGGCCCTCTCCCGGGCCGGTGCGCTGCTGATCGTCTGCGGCGACCCGCAGCAGATCAACGCGGTGCTGGGCGCCGGCGTCTGAGCCACGTTCGACACCCAGCACGGCGGTGTCGTGGCGCCGCCTTCGCGGGCGGCCGCACGGTGGGGTGTCCGGCATGCCCCGACGGCCCGCGGCGGCCGCTCCCTGGAGCGGCCGCCGGGAACGCCGCCTCCGTGGTCGTCCCCCGGGGGAGCCGTGGGGCGCGGGGCTGTCATTTCGGGTGTGGTCGAGCGTCTCGCGGTGCGTGGCCGCCCGGCGTCCTGGTGGTCTGCTGGAGCGCCGGCCGGGGTGGAAACGGCGCGTGGGCCGGCCGCTTCAGCGGGCCGCTGCCCGACGCAGAACCTCGGACATCGGACCGCCGGTGCGCGGCGTCAGGGGCAGAGCCTCCGACAAGGCGACGGACTCCGCTTTCGAGTGAGCGTGAGGGCGGCGCCCGCCACGGCCCTCGCCGAGTACCTGCCAGCCGTCCTGGGTCAGCGTGATGTACGCCCCGCAGCGCAGTCCGTGCAGCGTGCAGGCATCGCGCAGCCCCCACATCCACGCGCCGTCCTCCTCCGTCCACCGCGCGTCGCCCTCGCGGCAGTAGAGCAGGACCGCCGTGCGCACCGGGGTGCGGCGACGCAGGTCGTGGGGGATGACCCGGCGCAGTTGGGCCAGGAGCGCGTTGCGGAACATCCAGCCGTCCGCCGAGGCCTGACGGCGGGTGAACGACGCGCTGGCGCGCAGCCGCTCCTCCGGATCGAGCACGGCCACGATCGCGGTGGACGGCCCGGGGTGGTGCCGGGCGTGCAGCCCGCTCACCACTTCACGAGGGTTGCGCAGCAAGGGAATTCCCGCGGCAGCCCACTCCGCGGGCTCCAGCAGGCGACTGGCGGACGCGCCGGACGCGGACGTCAGCGGTGCGGCCGAGGACGAGGCGAATCCGAAGGTCACGTTCCTCCCTTCGGCTACGCGCCCACACTGCGGGCGAGGTCGGATTCGGGGGAGCGCGCACCGCAGCAAAGCCCTATCGGAGGATGGGCGAGTCGCGCGGGGTGCGGACTTCAATTCTTCCTGGCGAACTGGGATGCGGCAACGAGCAATTGGGACCACCGGGGGTTATCTGACGGTGCGAGGCTTATATCCCTACCCACCGGTGCCGTCGGCGACGCGCGGAGCACCGGACTCCGGTACGTCCCTGTGCTGTGGCGTCACCCCCCGGCGTCCGGTGCGCCGTGTCATCCCTGGACGGCCAGCACCAGCGGCAACACGCCTTGTGCCCCGGCCTTTCTGAGCAGCCGCGCCGCGACGGCGAGGGTCCATCCGGTCTCCGTGAAGTCGTCGACCAGCAGGACCGGTCCTGGCGCTCCGGCGAGGGCGGAGGCGAGCGCGGCTGGTACCGTCAACGCCCCGTCCAGCCCCTTGAGTCGCTGGGCACTGTTACTGCGGGGCACCCGGTGAGCGTCACCGGCGAACTCCACGGACCCCAGCAGCGGCAGCCGGCCGATCTCGGCGATGCGCGCACCGAGCGACTGGATCAGCAGCGGCCTGGTGCGTGAGGCGAGTGTGACCACACCCGCGGGCCGGGCGGGTGCGTCGGCCGAGCCGGAGGCCCAGCCGCCGGGGCCCCTCGCCCAGTCGGCCAGCACGTCCACCACAGCTCGCGCGACATCCTCCGGCACCGGCGCGTCCGGTGCCCCGGATGCGAACAGCGGTCGCAGCCGATTGCCCCAGCCGATGTCCGACAGGCGGCCCAACGCCCTTCCGGGAGAAGCCTGTTCGCTCACAGGGATGCGTCCCTTGAGCTCGATGCCGATCGCCGGCAGCCCGGTCGGCCACATACGACGGGCCTCGACCTCGACCCCCGCACGGCCGAGGTCGACGCGCGCCGCGTCCAGAGCGGCACCGGTGGTGTCGGCGGTGAAGCGCGGTCCGGCGCAGTTGTCACAGCGGCCGCACGGCTTGGCGCCCTCGTCGTCGAGCTGTCGCTGCAGGTACTCCATCCGGCACTCGGTGGTGGAGGCGTACGCGCGCATCGCCTCCTGCTCGGCCTTGCGCTGCCGCGCCACCCACGCATACCGGTCGGCGTCGTAGGTCCAGGGCTGCCCGGTCGCGATCCAGCCGCCCGTGACGCGTCTGACCGCGCCGTCCACGTCGAGGACCTTCAGCATCGTCTCCAGCCGCGAACGGCGCAGCTCCACCAGCGGTTCCAGGGCCGGCAGCGACAGCGGTCCGCCGGCGCGGGCCAGGACGTCCAGGGTGCGGCGGACGAGGTCCTCCGAGGGGAAGGCGAGCGAGGCGAAGTACGTCCAGATCGCCTCGTCCTCCTTGCCAGGCAGCAGGAGCACCTCCGCATGCTCGACACCACGTCCCGCGCGGCCCACCTGCTGGTAGTAGGCGATGGGGGAGGACGGCGACCCGAGGTGCAGCACGAACCCGAGGTCGGGCTTGTCGAAGCCCATGCCGAGCGCCGACGTGGCGACCAGCGCCTTGACCCGGTTGGCCAGCAGATCGTCCTCGGCCTGCTGTCGCTCGGCGTTCTCCGTCTTGCCCGTGTACGCCGCGACGACGTGCCCGCGCTGCCGCAGGAACGCGGTGACCTCCTCGGCGGCGGCCACGGTGAGCGTGTAGATGATCCCGGACCCCGGCAGCTCGCCGAGGTGGTCCGCGAGCCAGGCCATACGGTGAGCGGCGTCCGGCAACCGCAGCACTCCGAGGCTGAGACTCTCCCGGTCCAGCGGGCCGCGCAGCACCAGGGCGTCCGAGGCGCCGCCCGTGCCGAGCTGCTCGGCGACGTCGGCAGTGACGCGGGCGTTGGCCGTGGCGGTGGTGGCCAGCACGGGCACGCCGGGCGGGAGGTCGGCGAGCATGGTGCGCAGCCGCCGGTAGTCGGGGCGGAAGTCGTGTCCCCAGTCGGAGATGCAGTGCGCCTCGTCCACGACCAGCAGGCCGGTCGCCGCCGAGAGCTTGGGCAGGACCTGATCGCGGAAGTCGGGATTGTTCAGCCGCTCAGGGCTGACGAGCAGCACGTCCACCTCACCGGCGGCGATCTCGGTCTGCACGTCCTCCCACTGTTCGGTGTTCGACGAGTTGATGGTCCGGGCGCGGATGCCCGCCCGGGCCGCGGCTTCCACCTGGTTGCGCATGAGCGCGAGCAGTGGTGAGACGATCACCGTGGGCCCGCCGCCTCTGGCCCGCAGCAGGGCCGTCGCCACGAAATAGACCGCGGACTTCCCCCATCCGGTGCGCTGGACGACCAGGGCCCGGCGGCGATCGGCGACGAGTGTCTCGATCGCCCGCCACTGGTCCTCCCGCAGCCGGGCGGTGCCCGTGCCATCCCCGACGAGGCGGGCGAGGACGGCGTCGGCCCGCGCCCTGAGGTCCGCGTTGTTCGTGTGCTCCATGCGTTCCATACAACAGGACAGGACTGACAAGCGGGCGGGCCTGTGGGCAACCCGGGACGGCGTTGACGTGTCCCTGATTCGAGTTATCCACAGGGTAACCGGAATGTCACGATCCGCGAGATCGTCTGCGCATGACGAATCACAGCGAAACGACCGGACCCTTCGAAGACGACGACTTGCCCGGAAGCGGCACGGAACATGACGCCGGTGAGGGCTCGGCCGGAGGCGGCACGGCCCCACGTACCACCGGGGGCGACCCGCCCGGCATCGTCCGCCGCGAGCCGCTCGACCTGCCGTCCGCGCACGACACCCAGGTCATCCTCCGCACCCCCGCCGAACTGGCCGACGCCCTGCCCTACCTGCTCGGCTACCGCCCCGAGGACAGCATCGTTCTGGTCGCCCTGCACGACCGTGACCGCAAGGGCCGGTTCGGCGGCCGGGCCCGGCTCGGGATCCCGGCCAGTCTGGACGACTGGGAAGCGGCCGCACGGCAGCTGGCCCGTGGTCTGGTGACGGGCGCCGAGCGACGCGGGCCCCGGCCCGAGCAGATGGTCGCCTATGTCTGCCAGGAGCCGGGTCCGGGTGAGACGGGCCGTGACGTCATGCGGCGGCTCCGCCCGCTCGCCCAACTGCTGCGCACCGAGTGCGGCGACCTCGACGTGCCGGTCATCGAGGCCCTGTGCCTCTCGGACGGGCGCTTCTGGTCATACTGCTGTGCGGTCGAGGGGTGCTGCCCCGGCGAAGGATCCCCGATGGGCCTGCCGGGCACCTCGGTCCTCGCAGCTGCCGCCACCTACGCCGGCATCCAAGTGCGCGGCACTCTCCGGGAGTTGCGGGACAGGCTGTCACCCTGGGAGACCGCCGCCGCGGTCGGGCGGCAGGAGATCGCCCTGGACACGGCCGGCACGGGGATCGTGCCCCGCATTGTGGACGACACCTCCCGCGCCGCTGTGGCCGATGAGACCCTCGATCTCGCCGAGCGAGTCATCCGCCGCTTCGCCGAAGCACCACCGGTCTCCGGCACTCATCCGGCGGACCTGCGCGACGACGAACTGCTGACACACGAGGAAGCAGCCGTCCTCATCCTCGGCCTCCAGGACCGCACGACCCGCGACCAGGCCGCCGCATGGATGGAAGGGGAGGAGGCGGGTCCTGCCCTCCGGCTCTGGCGCGCCCTCGCCCGCCGGTGCGTCGGGCCCTACGGCGAGCACGCGGCCGCGCCACTGACCCTGGCCGGCTGGGTCGCCTGGTCGACCGGCGACGAACTGGAGGCGCGGGAGGCACTGGCGATGGCGCTGGGCGCGGACCCGGACTATCTCTTCGCCCGACTGCTGCACCAGGCCTGCAACGAGGGGCTGGACCCGGAATCCATCCGCCGCTGCCTGCGCACCCAGCGCGCGGCCGCCGCGGCCCCCGTCGTACAGGACCAGCGCTCCGAAGAGGCGGGCTCCCGGGGCGTGGAGGTGCCGGCGGACACGACCGACGCTGCGGACCGGGGCCTTGCCGTCAGCAGTCTCAACAGTCCAGGAGCTCCCCGGAACGGGACTTCCGCCGACGGCGCCGCCGGTCCAGGACGGCCTTGGGGCCCCGCAGTGGTGGCTCCGGGAGACGAGCCCCATGACGAGCCTGGACCGGTCCCGGGCCCACGGCGCCGCCGCCGGGGACCCTCTTCACACCACACCGACAGTGGCCCGCGACCGGCTCGGGCGGGAGCCGGGCGGCGTCGGCAACCCATCGGAACCCGCCCCCGGCCCTCGGTGGCAGGACGTTCAGGGGCCGGCACCGGGCCGGACGGCACGCGCACACGTGCGGCCGACCGGCGTACCAGCGCGGCCCCTCGAAGCACCGCTGCCGAAAATGTGCCCTGTGCCGACGCCCGCCCGGACCGAGAGGGCGACGAATGAGCAGCACGACGGGCCGCGCCGGCCCCCTCCAGTGCAGGACGATCCGCGCCCAGGACCAGGGCGCCGGCCCGCCCTGCGCCGAACAGCACAGCGCCCTCACCCCTCCGGCACGTCGTCGTCCGGTCGGCTTCACCGCTGGGAAGCGTGACCCCGGCAGGCGTTCCTCCGTTCACCTGAGCGGCGGAACACCTGGACGGGTGCGGCCGCCCTACGACGACCCGTGTCCCGACGGGCGCCCCCGGCGCTCAGCACGTCCGAGGCGCACCGAGTGCAGGAGAAGCCAGACCATGCACCAGCAGCCGACGGTGCCGTCCCCCACCGGCCCGCGTCCGCTTCCGGGCCACCGTGGGGCTCACCCACCCGGAGGCGCCGCACCCCGCCCACCAGGCGGCGAAGGCCCCGGCGCGCCTGGCAGCCCGCAGCCCCGCCCGACCCAGGACGCGGGCACCTCGACACCGGGACCCGC
Source organism: Streptomyces sp. NPDC047028 (assembly GCF_040644095.1). NCBI lineage: Bacteria > Bacillati > Actinomycetota > Actinomycetes > Kitasatosporales > Streptomycetaceae > Streptomyces > Streptomyces sp. NPDC047028. The sequence continues at coordinate 150,192 of NZ_JBEYVS010000015.1, read as the reverse complement.
GGGGACGCCGAATCCGGCACCGCCCACAGCCGCCCGGCTCCACAACCGGCCCAGGCCCACGCACGCCGGGCCTCCGACCCGCCTCCGCCGGTGACCGCGCCGGGGGCGTCGCCCGCGAGTCTCCGTAGCGTCCCGGACCTGACGCCCACCCACCAGGCCCTGATCTGTGTCTCCCTTCCGGGGCTCGCCATCTCCGGCGAAAGCGGCCAGCTCACCGGCCACGGGCTGGAAGGGTTCTACCGAGGAGGCCGACGCCTGCTCTCGCGGTGCCGGGTGCGCGTGGGCGGGCGGGAGCCCCTGCCCCTCCAGGCACGGACGATCGGTGCCGACCGAGCCCGCTTCGTGGCCACGCTGCGCGTCTCTTCGGCTGCGAGTCCCGACCCGGACGTCGTCGTCGAGCGCACCCGCCACGCCGACGGAACCGAAACCGTCACGCTCCGCAGCGCCGCCTCACGGCCCTTGCGCGTGCCGCTCGACATCACCCTCGGTACCGACTTGGCGGAGCTCGGCGCCATCGCGGCCGGCAGGACAGGCCCCGAACTCCCGGCCGCGGTCCACGACTCGGGACTGCGCTGGGTCTCGTCCGGCGTAGGTGCCTGTGTCACCGCCGACCCGCCTCCCGCCGACGCTGTGGCGTCCGCCGGACTGCTGCGCTGGGAACTCGAACTGCCTCCGGGCGGCACGGCGGCCGTGCGGCTGCGGGTACGCCCGGCTGGAGCGGGCCCGCTCCGGCCCGTGAGCCACACTTCGGCCGGTACGCTCGCGCCGGCGCGCGCCGCCGGAGACGATCCGCGCCCGGCCGCGCTGCTGCGGGCTTCCGTCGACGATCTCCAGGCCCTGCTGCTCCGCGACCCTGCGCACCCCTCCGACATCCATCTCGCCGCAGGCGTGCCCTGGCGTTGCGGAATGGCCCCCGCCGACGCCCTGGCCGCGGCCCGGATGGTGCTGCCCCTCGGCACCCGCCTCGCGGCGGGCACCCTCCGCGCCCTGGCACGTACCCAGCACCTCGGCACGGGGCCGCGGGCAGGCATGATCCCCGGCCCACGACGTGACGTCGGCCCGCACCTCCCGCCCGGCTGCACGGGCACCGAGGCCACGCTCCTCTTCCCCGTCCTGCTCGCGGAAGCCCGCCGCTGGGGCCTCCCGGAACCCGAGACGCAGGAACTGCTGCCCGCCGCCGAGCGCTGCCTGACCTGGCTGCGCGCCACCGCGGGCGACGGCCCGTACCTCCCCGACCTTCGATCCACCGACCCCGTCCGCTGCGAAACCCAGGCCCACGCGCACCGCACGGCGCTCCTCGGAGCCGATCTCCTCGAGGCCTACGACAGACCGGGCGCCGCGGAACTACGACAGTGGGCCCAGGTGCTCCGGACTGCCTTCCGCGAGGACTTCTGGATCGAGGACCGGTCCGGAGGGCGACCGGCCGCCGCCCTCACCCCGGACGGCCGCCCCCTGCCCCACCTGAGCTGCGCAGCCGCCCACCTCCTCGACACCGGCCTGCTCGGCGGCGGCCGGTTCGCCCCGGGACTGCTCGACACCGTGCGAACCGAACGCCTCGCCCGGCTGCTCGGGGATCCGGCAATGGACACGGGCTGGGGCCTGGGCGGCCTGGGCGCGAGAGAGCCCGGACACAATCCGTTCGGGCACCGAGCCGGAGCCGTACGGGTCCAGGAGACGGCCGTCGCCGTCGCCGGACTGGCCGCCGCGGGCTATGAGCGGGAGGCGAGCACCCTGCTGCGCGGCCTGCTGGACGCGGCGGAACACTTCGGCCACCGCCTGCCGGAGATGTTCGCCGGTGAGCAGCGCACCACCGGAAGCGTCCCACTCCCGCACCCCGCGGCCTGCCGGCCGGCCGCCACCGCGGCGGCCTCAGCGGTCCTGCTCCTCACCGCGCTCCTCGGTATCCGGCCCGACGTGCCCGCCCGCACGGTCACCCTGCGGCCCATGCGGAGTGCTCCTCTCGGCGAGACCGGGTTGACCGGCTTGCGCGTCGCGGGCGCGCCCTTCTCCGTACGCGTCTCCCGGCTCGGAGTCGCCCTGGTCGAGGAGGCGGCGGAGGGACTGCAATTGGGAGCCTGACCTCGCACGACACGAGTGTCGTCAAGAGCCGGAGCGGGTTGTGCGCTCTTAACCGAACGAAGCGGATCAGCCGTCGTCGCGGCTGACGAAGGGAGTGTTTATCGTCAGGCAGACGACTATGATCGCGGCATGCCCTACGACCCGTCAGCCTTCCCGCCGTTTGCCGTCACCGTGGACCTGGTCGTGCTGACCGTGCGCCGCCATGCCCTCTGCGCGCTGGCGGTACGCAGGGGTGAGTCCCCGTTCCAGGGTCGATGGGCACTGCCCGGGGGTTTCGTGCGGGCCGACGAGGATCTGTCCCAGGCGGCGGCGCGTGAGCTGGCCGAGGAGACGGGGCTGCGCGCCCACGACACCGCGGTGCCCGTCCAGGACAACGGCGCGCACCTGGAGCAGCTCGCCACCTACGGTGACCCGAAGCGGGACCCGCGGATGCGCGTCGTCAGCGTCGCGCACCTCGCGCTCGCCCCCGACCTCCCCGCTCCCAGAGCCGGCGGGGACGCGAGCAACGCACGCTGGGCACCCGTCGAGGAACTGCTCCAGCAGGGCGGTTACGGCCGCGACAGCGACCCCGTGGCGCCGCTCGCCTTCGACCACGCACAGATCCTCGCGGACGGGGTCGAGCGCGCCCGCTCGAAGATCGAGTACTCGTCGCTGGCCACCGCCTTCTGTGCTCCCGAGTTCACCGTCGGGGAACTGCGGCGGGTCTACGAGGCGGTGTGGGGCGTAGCGCTCGACCCGCGCAACTTCCACCGCAAGGTCACCGGCACGCCCGGATTCCTCGTCCCCACCGGCGGTACGACCACACGGCAGGGCGGTCGTCCGGCCCAGCTCTTCCGGGCGGGGGGAGCCACGCTGCTCAACCCGCCGATGCTGCGACCCGAGGTGTGACCCGTAGGGCGCCGGGCCGGCCGCAGCGGGGTCCGTCGAATGGCGGACATCCACGGCGTCGGTATGTACGCCACTCGCGGACAAGCCGTCTTATACACGTAAAAATCGGACACCGCACGCTATCTTGCTGCAGGTGATCGAGGCCTTCGGACTGACCAGCAATCCCCGCAAGGCGCACCCGCCCGCCGTCGACGACGTCTCCTTCGAAGCGCGCGCCGGCCATGTCACCGCGCTCCTCGGGCCGGTGGGTGCGGGTAAGACGACGACGCTCAGACTGATGCTCGAACTCCAACAGGGCCGGGGCACCGCCTACTTCAGAGGGCGGCCGCTGCACCGGATCGCCCATCCGTCGCGCGAGGTGGGCGTCCTGCTCGGCGACGTACCCGGGCATCCGGCCCGCTCGGTCCGCGGCCATCTGCGGATGCTCTGTGCCGCGGCCGGCGTTCCCGTCCGCCGCGCCGACGAGGTCCTCGAAGTGGTCGGTCTCGCCAGCTTCCGCGAGGAGCGCCTCGGCACCCTGTCGCGAGGCATGGACCGTCGACTCGGTCTCGCCTGCACCTTGCTGCCCGACCCGCACACCCTGGTCCTGGACGAACCCGCCGAGGGACTCTCCCCCCGCGAGCAGCGCTGGCTGCACGGCATGCTGCGGGCCCACGCACAGCAGGGCGGCACGGTGCTGTTCACGACGGCCGACCCCAAAGAGGCCGCGCGCGCGGCCGACCGGGTCGTCACTCTCGACGGTGGGAGACTGCTCGCCGACCAGGAAGGCAAGGAGTTCGCCCGTACCAGGCTGCGGCCCCGTGTGGCAGTGCGCAGTCCTCACGCGGCCCGTCTGGCAGCCCTGCTGGCCAAGGAGGCCCGTGCCGGCCGCCGCTCCGTCGAGGTGGTGCGGGAGGGTGGCAACCGCCTCTCCGTGTACGGCAGTACGACCGCCGACGTCGGCGAGATCGCGTTCCGCAACGGCATCCTCGTCCACCAACTCGCCGACGAGGTCGGCGATATGGGCCCGGCCTCGGGAACTGTAGCCGAGGACGGCGCAGAGCCCAGCCGTACCGCCCGTGCCGCGGCGCAGGTGCCGGCCGGTGAGCCGACTCGGGCTGCGGGGGAGCGGACCCAGGGGGAGAAGCAATCCGCGGCGGCGCGGTCCGTGCGGGCAGTCCCGGGTCCCTCGGCGGGGCAGCGGCGGGGGGACGGCGATGAGCGGCCGGAAGGGCACGAGCGGCAGGAGGAGCGGCCCGCCGCCGCAACACCCTCACCGGCTGCCGAGCCGCAGACCCGGCCGATGAAGCGGTCCACGCCCGTCGTGCCCGGTCCGACGGCTGCCGAGGGAACCAGAACTGCCACCTCGGCCGCCAAGGCCCAGGACCGGCACCCCGAAGCCGGTCAGGACGCGCCAGGTGAGTCCTCCCCGACATCCGCGGCCACCGTCGACGAATCGTCGGACCAGAGCGAACCACAGCCCGGCCCCCGGCCTTCCCAGAAGAACCGGCCGGAACCCGAGGACGACACACTCGCCGTCGTGCTCGCACTCTGCGCCGACGAGCCCGACGCCGAGAAGACGGCAAAACTCCGCGACGCCTCCCGCACCGCGAAGGCGCCCTCCGTGAGCGACGAACCCGCGGCCGGCCCCCGACCCGGCCGCCACCCCGGCACCGTGACCGGACGCCGCCCCAGCATCCAGGCCGGAGACGATCCCGGCACCGAGACGGAAAAACATCCCGGCTCCCAGACGAGGCCCCTCCCCGGCTCTGGAACAGGGCACCGTGCCACCCCCGCCCCCGCCCCAGCGCCGCCGAGCCCGGCCTCAGCCAAGCTCCCCGCCTCCCCCCTCCGTCCCTCGGACGCGCACTCGCATCCACACCCGCATGGGGAGCCGGGCCCGCACCCGGACCCCGCCGGCGCCCCGCACTCCGCCGCCGCCCCGCGTCCCATCGGCGCCCTCGGCCCTGGCGGCCCCCAGCCCGAGTCGCCCCGGCCGCCCCGTTCGGCCGGGCCCGCTCCGCGCCTCGACTCCCTGTCCGCCCTTCCACCCCCCATCTCCGTGCGTCCCGCCCCCAGCCCGCTCCGCCCGCTGCGCTACGAACTCCGGCGCGCCGGGGGGATCGGCACCGGATTCCTGGCCTGCGGCGCCGCCCTGGTGGTGTCCGCGCTCACCGCCGTATTCCTGGCACGTCTCGGGCACACCCCGCAGGCGCGGCTGTTCGCGGCCTGGCCCCGGGAACTGCCGTTGCCGCCCACGGCACTCGTGGCCGGCCTGCTGGGCGCACTGGCCTTTGGAGACGAGTTCCGCCACCCAGCCCTCGCGGCGGATCGCGGCACGGTGCCCCGAAGACTGGGCCTGCTCACCGCGAAGCTCCTCGTCTGCGGGGCCACCGCCCTGCTGCTCGCCTTCCTGACCGTGGGCTGCGACGCCGAAGTGCTCTACCTCGTATACGGACGGGGGACGACGCAGGTTCCCGCGGACTGGCTCTCGCTGACCGCCGCTTGGTTCGGGCTGGTACTCGGCTGTGCCTGGGCCGGTGTGCTGGCGGCGGGTGTCTTCCGGTCCACCACTGCCGGTCTGGCCGCCGTACTCGCCGTACCCGTCGTCGTCGTACCCCTGGCGCACACGGTGCTCAAGGGATCAGCGGTGCGGGACGCGGCCGGATTGTCGCTGCGGACCCGCGAGGTCCTGCTGTCGCAGTGGCCCTTCGGGGGTGAGCGCTACCTGGCCGGACTGGTCCGGATCATCGCCCAACCCGTGGGGGGCGCCCTGACGTTGTCCCTGGCCGCCCTGTTGGGCGCGTACCTGTTCACGACGCTCCGCGCGCGGGCGTGATGAGAGGCGTCCCGGACCCTTCCGGTCCTCTCGTGCGCACAACTTCCCGAAGAGCGGCCATTTCTTTCCGATAAGGCGTCAATTGCGATGGGGTGAGCGATCACCCTTTCGTGTGCTTTTCACCAAAGCCCTCAAGGGAGTTGGAGACGACGCCGACAAAGGATGCGTGAGTACCCTTGCGCACACCATGATGACCGCCGCCCGCTCCGCCGACTCCGGTCTGTCCGGCCCGGGCGAACTCGACCGCTACCCCTACGCGGAGGCGCCGCTGCCCGATCGCGTCGGAGCGCCCGTCTGGGACGGAGGGGAACCCGAACTCGGCCGGGTGGGCCGGCGCACAGCGGGCAACCGCGGCCGCGGCCTGCACGGTCAACTCGTCCAGCAGCTGGGTCAGATGATCGTCTCCGGTGACCTCGGGGCGGACCGCCCGCTGGTGCCCGAGGAGATCGGCCAGCGCTTCGAGGTGTCCCGCACCGTCGTCCGCGAGTCCCTCCGTGTGCTGGAGGCCAAGGGGCTCGTGAGCGCCCGGCCGAACGTCGGCACGCGCGTGCGGCCCGTCAGCGACTGGAACCTCCTCGACCCGGACATCATCGAGTGGCGGGCCTTCGGCCCCCAGCGCGACGATCAGCGCCGCGAGCTGACCGAGCTGCGGTGGACCATCGAGCCGCTCGCCGCCCGCCTCGCCGCCGGGCACGGGCGCGAAGAGGTGCAGCAGCGTCTGTGTGACATGGTCGAGATCATGAGCCACGCCATGGCCCAGGGCGACGCCCTCACCTTCTCGCGCGCCGACGCCGAGTTCCACGCGCTGCTCATCCAGGTCGCGGGCAACCGCATGCTCGAGCACCTGTCCGGCATCGTGTCGGCGGCCCTCCAGGTGTCCGGCGGTCCTGTCACGGGGTGTGAGCGGCCGAACGAGGCGTCCCTGGCGCAGCACGCGCGGATCGTCGACGCGCTCGGCACGGGCGACGGCACCGCGGCGGAGACGGCCATGAGGCAACTGCTCACGGTCCACCCCGAGGTGGAGCGGGTGGTCCCCGCCCCGCGCGAGCACTGACCGCGCCGAAGGCGGTGCGATCGTGAGTGCGGGGTGTTCTCGCGGCGGCTCCGGGAACCCGAACCGGCCGGACCTCGTCGGATCCCGCGGGGTCCGGCCGGGCCCGGCGGTGTGAGGCGGCAGGCGATTCGCCACGGGTCCCGGTGGGCCCGTCGTAGTACGGAGAAGTGCGGGCCTCGTGGTCCCAAGAAGTGTCCGGGCGGCCCGGATCGGGGTATGGGTGAACTCATCTGAGAGTATCTGACCGATTTTGACCGCTTACGGGGTGTGACTCGGGCCACGCAGATTGGGCGTAACGCTCGCGGAGACAGTGCGATGACCTAAGAGGTGACAGCCGCGGAGGGAATACGGACGCCGAGCAAGGCGCTGTGCATCTTCCCGGCCCCGCCCGCTCCGTCGGCCCGTCCCCAGGCCGGTGGTCGGCTCCTGTCCGTCATGGACGGGGCCGGAAGCCGTTTTCCAACGTTCCGAGAGGTTGTTCGTGTCGGCCAGCACATCCCGTACGCTCCCGCCGGAGATCGCCGAGTCCGTCTCTGTCATGGCGCTCATTGAGCGGGGAAAGGCTGAGGGGCAGATCGCCGGCGACGATGTGCGTCGGGCCTTCGAAGCTGACCAGATTCCGGCCACTCAGTGGAAGAACGTACTGCGCAGCCTCAACCAGATTCTTGAGGAAGAGGGTGTGACGCTGATGGTCAGTGCCGCAGAGCCCAAGCGCACCCGAAAGAGCGTCGCAGCGAAGAGCCCGGCGAAGCGCACCGCCACCAAGGCCGTCGCCGCGAAGACGGTGGCCGCCCGGAAGGCCACTGCCACCGCGGCTGCCCCGGCAACGCCCGCCGACGCCGAGACCGTCGACCCCGCCGAGGAAGCCGCGCCCGCCAAGAAGGCCGCGGCGAAGAAGGCGACCGCCAAGAAGACCGTCGCCAAGAAGGCCACGGCCAAGAAGACGGCCGGCAAGAAGGACGACGCCGAGGTCCCCGAGGAAGAGGCGCTCGAGGAGACCAAGGCCGCCGACGAGCCCGAGGGTGCCGAGAGCGCGGGCTTCGTGCTCTCAGACGAGGACGAGGACGACGCGCCCGCCCAGCAGGTCGCCGCGGCCGGCGCCACGGCCGACCCGGTCAAGGACTACCTCAAGCAGATCGGCAAGGTCCCCCTGCTCAACGCCGAGCAGGAGGTCGAACTGGCCAAGCGCATCGAGGCCGGCCTGTTCGCCGAGGACAAACTCGCCAACGCCGACAAGCTGGCGCCCAAGCTCAAGCGCGAGCTGGAGATCATCGCCGAGGACGGCCGACGCGCCAAGAACCACCTCCTGGAGGCCAACCTCCGCCTGGTGGTCTCCCTGGCCAAGCGCTACACCGGCCGCGGCATGCTCTTCCTGGACCTCATCCAGGAGGGCAACCTCGGTCTGATCCGCGCGGTCGAGAAGTTCGACTACACCAAGGGCTACAAGTTCTCCACGTACGCCACCTGGTGGATCCGTCAGGCGATCACCCGCGCCATGGCGGACCAGGCCCGCACCATCCGTATCCCGGTGCACATGGTCGAGGTCATCAACAAGCTCGCGCGCGTGCAGCGCCAGATGCTTCAGGACCTGGGCCGCGAGCCCACCCCGGAGGAGCTGGCCAAGGAACTCGACATGACCCCGGAGAAGGTCATCGAGGTCCAGAAGTACGGCCGTGAGCCCATCTCCCTGCACACCCCGCTGGGCGAGGACGGCGACAGCGAGTTCGGTGACCTCATCGAGGACTCCGAGGCCGTCGTCCCGGCCGACGCCGTCAGCTTCACGCTCCTGCAGGAGCAACTGCACTCCGTCCTGGACACCCTGTCCGAGCGCGAGGCCGGCGTCGTCTCCATGCGTTTCGGTCTCACCGACGGCCAGCCGAAAACCCTCGACGAGATCGGCAAGGTCTACGGCGTGACCCGTGAGCGCATCCGCCAGATCGAGTCCAAGACCATGTCGAAGCTGCGCCACCCGTCGCGCTCCCAGGTCCTGCGCGACTACCTCGACTAGGCCGCTAGGCCGCGGCCGTACGACAGCGAAGGCCCGGTTCCCCTTTCGGGGGCCGGGCCTTCGTGCTGCGCGACGCGACGTCGTGGATCACTCTGGGTTTCCCAGCAACACCGAGAGTGAGGCTCCTGTATGCGTCGTTCCCTTGCCCGCACGTTGGTCCGGCCGCTGGCCCTGGCGGCCGCCATGGCCGCGATACCACTGGCCGACGCGGCCCCTGCGGCCGCCGGCAGCGCTCCCGCGGCCGTCGGCGGCGTCGTCGTCGGGGGCTTTCCGATAGACATCTCGCAGGCCCCCTGGACCGTCGCGCTGAGCAGCCGTGACCGGTTCGGGGGTACGCGGGCGGGGCAGTTCTGCGGTGGGGTGGCGATCGCACGGACCACTGTGCTCACCGCGGCCCACTGTCTGGCCACCGATGTGCTGGGGGCGCCGCCGAACCGGGCGCGCGATCTGAAGGTCATCGCGGGCCGGACGGACCTGCTGGGCAGCGACGGGCAGGAGATCGCCGTGCGCGACGCCCGTGTCAATCCGGCCTACGACGCCGCTCTCAACTCGGGCGACTTCGCCCTGCTCACCCTGTCCGAGCCGCTGCCCGAGAGCGCGGTCGTGACCATGGCGGGCCCGGACGACGCGGCCTACGCCCCAGGGACGGCGGCCCTGGTGTCCGGGTGGGGTGACACGACCGGCGGCGGCGCCTACGCGCGCCGGCTCCACGCCGCCCACGTGAGCGTGCTCTCCGACGACCTGTGCGAGCGTGCCTACCAGGGCAGCTCCGACGGGACCTACCGGGCCGACACGATGCTGTGCGCCGGAAAGGCCGCGGGTGGCCCCGACGCCTGCCAGGGAGACAGCGGAGGCCCGCTCGTCGCCGGCGGACGGCTGATCGGGCTGGTGTCCTGGGGGAGCGGCTGCGGGCGGCCGGGCTACCCCGGCGTCTACACGCGGGTGTCGGACGTCGTACAGGCGCTGAAGGGAGCCGACAGCCTCGCCTGAGGACCACGACAGCCCTTCTGAAGGGCCACGAGGCAAGAGCTACGGGCGGCCGCTCCCCGGAAGGAGCGACCGCCCGTTCACCGGCCTGTGCCGGGGTTGGCTCGTCGTAGGTGCGAGATTCAGCGCTCTTCTTCGGAGGCGGTGTTCGGAACGGACGTCAGCCGCTCCGTCTCGTCCTGTATCTCAGCGGCGATCTTCTTGAGTTCCGGCTCGAACTTGCGCCCGTGGTGGGCACAGAAGAGCAGTTCTCCGCCGCTCAGCAGGACGACGCGCAGGTATGCCTGGGCGCCGCAGCGGTCGCAGCGATCGGCGGCCGTCAGTGGGCTCGCGGGGGTCAGAACAGTAGTCACGTCGCCTCTTCTCTAGCTCGACGAGCTGTCGTACCAGGGTCAACATCCAACCAGCCCGAAAACGTTCCCGCTCGTGGCTTTTCCTCGAAAAAATCTTTCGGGGCGGCTGTCTGCTGCCGGTTGGCGGCGAATGTGCCGTAGTGCGTCTCTTGTGTACTTACGGTTTCGCGCTGTCTTCGTTTCAGTCCTCCCGGCGGGGTTGCCGGTTGTTCATGAGGACGTGCCCGGAGCCTAAATGGTTCATGCCTCCAAGGGAACGTGATGTGTACTTCACTCCTACGAGGGATCGAACATCCATACGACGCTGGACTAGTCTGAGTTCTCGACGAGGGTGGCGTTACAACGGCTCTACCAGGCCTCGGTACCCTCTGAGCGGCAACCGAAGCCATCCCCTTACCCAGTAGGGGGTCACCTGAAATTCAGCGAGGAGCGAACCGCGTGACCGCCGATACGTCCGTGCCGTCCACAGCGCTGCTGGCAGGAGCAGACCGGGACGGTTCCAACTACACCGCGCGGCACCTGCTCGTCCTTGAGGGCCTCGAGGCCGTGCGCAAGCGCCCTGGCATGTACATCGGCTCGACCGACAGCCGCGGTCTGATGCACTGCCTGTGGGAGATCATCGACAACGCGGTGGACGAGGCCCTGGGCGGCTACTGCGACCACATCGAGGTGATCCTCCACGACGACGGCTCGGTGGAGGTGCGGGACAACGGCCGCGGCATCCCCGTGGACGTGGAGCCGAAGACCGGCCTGTCCGGTGTCGAGGTCGTCATGACCAAGCTCCACGCGGGCGGCAAGTTCGGCGGCGGCTCCTACGCCGCCTCCGGCGGCCTGCACGGCGTCGGTGCCTCGGTGGTCAACGCGCTCTCCGCCCGTCTGGACGTCGAGGTCGACCGAGCCGGCCATGTCCACGCCATCAGCTTCCGTAGGGGCGTCCCGGGCGCCTTCGCCGCGGCCGGCCCGGACGCGAAGTTCGAGGCCAAGAGCGGCATGCGCAAGACCAAGAAGGTCCCCAAGACCCGCAGCGGCACGCGCGTGCGGTACTGGGCCGACCGGCAGATCTTCCTGAAGGACGCCAAGCTCTCCCTGGAGAACCTGCACCAGCGCGCCCGCCAGACCGCGTTCCTGGTCCCCGGCCTCACCATCGTCGTCCGGGACGAGTTCGGCCTCGGTGAGGGCGGCAGCAAGGGCGAGGAGTCCTTCCGCTTCGACGGCGGCATCAGCGAGTTCTGCGAGTACCTGGCGCGCGACAAGGCCGTCTGCGACGTCCTCCGCTTCTCCGGACAGGGCACCTTCAAGGAGACCGTCCCGGTCCTGGACGAGCACGGCCAGATGACGCCCAAGGAGGTCACCCGCGAACTGGGCGTCGACGTGGCGCTGCGCTGGGGCACCGGCTACGACGCCACCCTGCGGTCGTTCGTCAACATCATCGCCACGCCCAAGGGCGGCACGCACATGGCCGGCTTCGAGCAGGCCCTCACCCAGACCATGAACGAGGTGCTCCGCGCCAAGAAGCTGCTGCGCGTCGCCGAGGACAACGTGGTCAAGGACGACGCCCTGGAGGGCCTCAGCGCCGTCGTCACCGTGCGGCTCTCCGAGCCGCAGTTCGAGGGGCAGACCAAGGAGGTCCTCGGTACCTCGGCGGCGCGCCGCATCGTGAACAACGTGGTGACCAAGGAGCTGAAGGCGTTCCTGACGTCCACCAAGAGGGATGCAGCGGCCCAGGCCCGGGTGATCATGGAGAAGGTGGTGGCCGCCGCCCGGACGCGCGTCGCGGCCCGCCAGCACAAGGACGCCCAGCGCCGGAAGACCGCTCTGGAGTCCTCCTCGCTGCCCGCGAAGCTCGCCGACTGCCGCAGCGACGACGTGGACCGCAGCGAGCTGTTCATCGTCGAGGGCGACTCCGCGCTCGGTACGGCGAAGCTGGCGCGGAACTCCGAGTTCCAGGCGCTGCTGCCCATTCGGGGCAAGATCCTCAACGTGCAGCGCTCGTCGGTCACCGACATGCTCAAGAACGCCGAGTGCGGCGCGATCATCCAGGTCATAGGAGCGGGCTCGGGCCGCACCTTCGACATCGACCAGGCCCGCTACGGCAAGATCATCATGATGACCGACGCCGATGTGGACGGCTCACACATCCGCTGCCTGCTGCTCACGCTGTTCCAGCGGTACATGCGGCCGATGGTCGAGTCCGGCCGGGTCTTCGCCGCCGTGCCGCCGCTGCACCGCATCGAGCTGATCCAGCCGAAGAAGGGCCAGGACAAGTACGTCTACACCTACTCGGACCGCGAGCTGCGCGACAAACTCATGGAGCTCCAGAGCAAGAACATCCGGTACAAGGACTCCATCCAGCGCTACAAGGGCCTCGGTGAGATGGACGCCGACCAGCTGGCCGAGACCACGATGGATCCCCGCCACCGCACCCTGCGCCGCATCAACCTCGCCGACCTGGAGGCCGCCGAGCAGGTCTTCGACCTGCTGATGGGCAACGATGTGGCACCGCGCAAGGAGTTCATCTCCAGCTCGGCCGCCACCCTGGACCGGTCCCGCATCGACGCGTAGCCGCTGCGCTCGGCCGGGGCAGGGGCCGGGGACGACCGGGTACGGGCCCTGGGCACGGCAGAGTGTGGTGCCGTCGCCGAGGGCGAGCGGGGCACCCCGGGCGGGCGGGCCGCAGGCCGGTGCGCTGCCGGACCGGTGAGGTGCCGACACGCCCGGCCGGCCGGGCGTGTCACGTGGAGGTGCTGCCGCTCCGCCGCCCGGCGCCCGACCGCCCCGGCCGCTCGGCGGAGCGGGCGGCCCTTCGCACCACCTGCCCGCCACCTCGCCGACAGCTTCGTGGCGCCCGTCGTCCCGCGCCCCGCCCCGCGCCCCCGCCCCTCGTCGTCGATCCGGCCGAGCCGCTCCTCCGTTGATGAGCAGCCGGGGGAGCCATGCCCTCCGCTCCGGAAGGCCGGTGGGCTGAGCAGCCGCGCCCCCCACGCCGGTGCGGCCCCGCGCTTCTCCACCCGGGGGTGGAGACCGTGGGGGCTCGGGTTTCCACCCCTGATCCACCCCCGCTCCGATCTCCTGGACCGTGGATTTCCGTAACGTCGAAGGCGTCGGCAGCGCTCGGCTCCGACATCCCTTCCCCGCTCACGGAGGCTCTGATGCCCGGGCTCGTCAACGCGCTGGTGATCGTGATCGTCGCCGCCCTAGTGATCGCACGACAGTTCCGCGCGCGCCCGATCGACACCGACCGGCGCTGGTGGGTCCTGCCCGCCGTCCTCGCTGTCGTCGCGCTGCGCGAGCCCGGCATACTCGACGCCCATCACCACACGGGGTCCGCGGTGCTGCTCGCCGTGGAACTGCTGATCGGTCTGGGCACGGGCGCCGGATGGGCATGGACCACACGGGTGTGGACGGAGCCGGACGGGTCCGTGTGGACCAGGAGCAGCAAGGCGAGCGGCGCCGTGTGGGCCGCCGGCATAGCCCTGCGGGTCGGCGTCTTCGCCCTCGGGGCGGCCCTCGGGATCCACCAGGACAGCTCCGCCCTGATGCTCGGCCTCGCCGGCACCCTGCTCGTCCGTTCCGGCGTCCTGACCTGGCGGGCGCGGTCGCTCGACGACGTGAGCCCCTCGTCCTCGGCGTACGGTGACGCCATGCCGGCCACCCGGAAGGAGTTCGTGTGACGGAGAACGCCTGGACGCGCTGGCCGTCGCGCGAAGCGCTCGGCAGCGAAGGGATCGCCCGGATCCGGAGACTGATCGGCTGGGCCGTCCGGATGCTGGCCCTCGGGATGCTCCTGTGGGGCACCTTCAGCCAGAACCGAGTCGGCATCTGGCCCGGAATCCTGGCAGGGGCGGGAGTCCTCCTGGCCGGCGCGGTCTCCTGGGCCTTCTTCCGTACCACCTACCAGCACCGGCTGGTGCCCTCCCTGGCGTGCGTCAGCGTGTTGCTGGCGATCGCGGTCGCGGCACAGGCCACCGGATTCAGGGTGGTGGCGCTGGTCATCTGGTGCGGCTGCGGTATCACCGCACTGGAACGGCTGCCGCTCGGGGCAGCGCTTCCCGTGACGTCGGTGGCGCTGGCATCGTTCTCCGCCTTCAACAACGACGTATGGCTGACCACCGCCGCCACCGCGGCGGGCATGGCTCTCGCCGGATACGTGCTGCGGCTGGACGCGGAGGCCCGGGGGAGCGCGCAGCGGCTGCTCGCCCAGGAGCGGGCGGCCCGGGCCGCGGAGGCGGAGTCCGCGGCGCTGGCGGAGCGGGCGAGGATCGCGCGCGAGATCCACGACGTGCTGGCCCACAGCCTGTCGGCGCAGCTCGTGCACCTGGAGGCGGCGCGGCTGCTGATCGAGCGCGAGGCCGACCGGCAGCAGATCCTCGAACGAGTGGTCGCCGCCCGGGGCATGGCCCGGGACGGGCTCACCGAGACGCGGCAGGCACTGTCCGCGCTGCGCGGTGAGCTGACGCCGCTCGAGGACTTCCTGGCCGAGCTCGTCAGCGAGGCCGCCGGTGCGGAGGTCACCGTCACGGGGGAGCGCAGGCCCCTGCCGGCCGAGGCGTCCCAGGCGGTCCGCCGGGTAGCGCAGGAGGCGCTGACGAACGTCCGCAAGCACGCACAAGGGGCCAAGGTCCAGCTGCGGCTCGACTACAGCGATCACCAGGTGATGTTGAACGTACGGGACTCGGGCGGCCGTCCGGGCGAACTCACCGGGGCCGGCGGCGGGTACGGTCTGCTGGGGATGCGGGAGCGCGCCGAACTGCTGGGCGGTTCGCTGGACGCGGGACCGGAGGAGGAGGGGTTCGTGGTGACGCTGAAGGTGCCCGTATGACGGAAATGAAGGAGGAGGGGAAGCCGGCGCGTGTGGTGGTCGCCGACGACCAGACCGTGGTCCGGGAAGGCATCGTGATGCTGCTCGGGCTGCTGGAGGGAGTCGAGGTCGTCGGTTCCGCGGGCGACGGTGAGGAGGCCGTGCGGCTGGTCGCCGACCTCGCCCCGGACGTGGTGCTGATGGACCTGCGGATGCCCCGCTGCGACGGGGTGGAGGCGACGCGGCGGATCCGGTCGCAGTATCCGGGAACCCAGGTCGTGGTCCTGACCACGTACGCGGACGACGAATCGCTGTTTCCCGCGCTTCACGCCGGGGCTCGCGGTTATCTCACCAAGGACGCGGGCGGCGACGAGATCGTGCGGGCCGTGCACAGCGTCCTGTCCGGGCAGGCCGGGCTGGCGCCGAGTGTCCAGCGCCGGTTGCTGGAACGGCTGTCGGAGCCCGAGCCCGGACCGGCGGCCGTCGAACCGCCCGACGGGCTGACCGCGAGGGAGACCGAGGTCCTGGTGCTGATCGCGGACGGCCTCACCAACCAGGAGATCGCCCAGCGGCTGCACGTGTCCACGGCGACCGTCAAGACCCACATCAACAACCTGTTCGCCAAGACGGGCCTCAAGGACCGGGCACAGGCGGTGCGTTACGCGTATGCGAAGGGGCTGGTGCGGCCGTCCGGGGAGTGAGTCACCGAGGTCACCTGATGGGGTGAAGACCTGGGGGAAGAAGAGCCGGGGATCTTCCGGTCTGTCCATCCTTGGGCATGCACTCGAACAACGGCCGTTCCCGCGGAGCCGGTGACGGTCCCGAGAGCCCCGCAGGCAATCACGACGACCGGGCCGCGGCCCCCCGCGAGGTGAGGTACGAGGACCCCTGGTACGACGCGCTCGCCTCCGGCTGGGGCGAGTCGGCCGGCACCGGGACCTCGGCGGCGGCCGTGCCCTTCCCGAGAGGGGAGGCAGGGGAAACGGTCGTACGCGCCCGCGACGTGTACCTGGAAGTACAGCGCAGTGAGGCCTTCCAGGAGGTGCGCTCGCGGTACCGCGGATTCGTGGTCCCGGGTGCCGTCCTCTTCCTCTCCTGGTACGTCGCGTACGTGATCGCCGCGACGACGGCGCCCGGGCTGATGGCCCGGCCCGTCGCCGGGGCGGTGAACGTGGCGCTGCTCGCGGGGCTCGGCCAGTTCCTCACGACGTTTCTGCTGACCTGGGCCTACGTCCGGCATGCGCGGCTGCGCCGGGACCGTGCCGCGCTGGAACTGCGCTGGGACACGCAGGAGATGACGCGCGGGGCCGACGGAGGTTCCTCGTGACAGGGCATCACCAGGCTCTGGCGCTGGTGCTGTTCAGCGGCTTCGTGGCCGTGACGCTGGGCATCACCACCTGGGTGAGCCGTAACCGGCGTGGGTCGGCCGAGGAGTTCTACGCCGGCGGCCGGCTCTTCTCTCCGATGGAGAATGGTTTTGCCATCTCCGGTGACTACATGTCGGCCGCGTCGTTCCTGGGCGTCACCGGACTCATCGCGTTGTACGGCTACGACGGGCTGCTCTATGTCGTGGGCTTCCTCGTGGCCTGGCTGCTGGTGCTGTTCCTGGTGGCGGAACTGGTACGCAACTGCGGGCGGTTCACCCTGGCGGACGTGGTGGCCGCGCGGATGAGCGAGCGACCGGTGCGCATCGCTGCGGGCACCTCGTCGGTCACCGTGTCCGTGCTGTACCTGGTGGCGCAGATGGTGGGCGCGGGCAGCCTGGTGGCGCTGCTGCTGGGGCGGACCAGCGGGGCGGCCCAGGCGTGGACGGTCATCGGGGTCGGCGCGCTCATGGTGGTCTATGTGTCGCTGGGCGGGATGCGGGCCACCACCTGGATCCAGATCGTCAAGGCGGTCCTGCTGATCAGCGGGACGATCGCGCTGACCGTGCTGGTCCTGGTGCGCTTCCACGGCGATGTCGACCGGCTCCTGGTCACCGCCGCACAGCGCAGCGGACACGGGAACGCCTTCCTGGCACCGGGCCTGAAGTACGGCGGGAGCTGGACGGCGCGCCTGGACTTCATCAGCCTGGGCCTCGCGCTCGTGCTGGGCACGGGCGGGCTGCCACACATCCTCTCGCGCTTCTACACCGTGCCGACCGCACGGGCGGCCCGCCGCTCGGCGGTGTGGTCCATCGGCCTGATCGGCGGCTTCTACCTGATGACGATCGTCCTCGGCTTCGGCGCGGCCGCGATTGTGGGCCCCGAGGCGGTGCGTGCCTCCAACGCGGCCGGGAACACCGCGGTGCCGCTGCTCGCCCTCGACCTGGGGGGCGGTGCGCGGTCCACGGGGGGAACGGTGCTGTTCGCGGTCGTCGCCGCCGTGGCCTTCGCCACCATCCTCGCGGTGGTCGCCGGGATCACGCTCGCCTCGTCGGCGTCGGTGGCCCACGACCTGTACGCGTCGCTGCGGCGGCCGGGCTCCGAAGCGCGTAGCGAGGTGGCGGTGGCGCGGTGGGCGGCGGTCGGTATCGGTGTCGTCGCGATCGCGCTCGGGCTGCTGGCCCGTGACCTCAACGTGGCCTTCCTGGTCGGGCTCGCCTTCGCCGTGGCCGCGTCCGCGAATCTGCCGGTGCTGCTCTACTCGCTGTTCTGGCGGGGCTTCACCACGCGCGGCGCGGTGTGGGCCGTGTACGGCGGGCTGGTCCCCGCGCTGGGGCTGGTGGTGCTGTCCCCGGTGGTCTCGGGCAGCCCGGGTTCGCTGTTCCCGGGGGTCGACTTTCAGTACTTCCCGCTGCAGAACCCGGGCATCGTCTCGATTCCGCTCGGCTTCCTGGCCGGCTGGCTCGGCACGCTCGCCTCGGACGAGGCCGCCGACGAGGCCAAGTACGCGGAGACCGAGGTGCGCTCGCTGACCGGTGCCGGCGCCGCGTAGTCCCGCGGTTCCCGGCGCTCGGCAGAGCTCAGGGTGCCACCCACGCGTAGCGGTGTTCCGGGCGGCCGGTGTCGCCGTACTTCAGGAACAGGCGCAGCCGGCCCGCCTGTTCCAGGTGGCGGAGGTAGCGCTGGGCGGTGGAGCGGCTCAGGCCGGTCTCGGCGGCCACCTCGTGGGCGGACAGGGGGTGCTGGGCCCGGTGCAGGACGCCGCAGATGAGATCCGTGGTGGGTTCCGAGTGGCCGCTGGGCAGGCCGGGGGCCGAGGGCGCGGGGGCCGTCCGCAGGGCGCCGAAGATGCGGTCGACCTGCTCCTGGCCAGTGAGGCCGCGGCCGCCGACCCGGTCGACGGTTCGGCGCAGCGCCGCGTAGGACTCCAGACGGGTGCGCAGCGCGGCGAAGGTGAAGGGTTTGACCAGGTAGTGCAGGGCGCCCAGGCGCATCGCCTTCTGGACGGTCGTCACGTCGCTGGCCGCCGTGATCATGATGATGTCGGTGCCGTGGCCGTGTTCGCGCATGCGGTGCACGAGGTCCAGGCCGGTCTCGTCGGGCAGGTAGTGGTCGAGCAGCACGAGGTCGACCGAGTGGCGTTCGACGGCGGCCAGTGCCTGGGCAGCGCTGTGCGCGCGGGCGGTGACCCGGAAGCCGGGAACCTTTCCCACGTACTTGGCGTTTATCTCGGCGACGCGGAAGTCGTCGTCCACCACCAGGACGTCAATCATCGGGCCTCTCCTCACAAGGCCGGCGAGCGCTTGGCCCGTGTTTCGGCTCCGCAGTTGTAACCCGAGCAGAATGAGCACAACAGGCTCTTGCGAGCAAAAGAACGGCATGTGCTCACAAGACTGCTGCTGTGGCAGGGGCCACATCTACCGTCCCAGGCCATGAGCGCAGACACCAGCCCCGCCATCGAGCTCCGGGGCGCGAGCAAGATTTTCAAGACCCCGTCGGGGGGTCTGCACACGGCCGTGCACGGTCTGGACCTCACCGTCCGGCGTGGTGAGTTCGTCGCCGTCGTCGGGCCCACCGGCTGCGGCAAGTCCACCACACTGACCCTGGTCAGCGGTCTGGAGGAGCCCACCGAGGGCGAGGTGCTGGTGGCCGGCGAGCCGGTCGACGGCGTCGGCGACAAGGTCGGTTTCGTCTTCCAGCAGGACGCCACCTTCCCCTGGCGCACGGTCCTGTCCAACGTCATGGCCGGTCCCCGCTTCCGCGGCGTGCCCAAGGCCGAGGCCAAGGAGCGGGCCCGCGAGTGGCTGGCCCGCGTCGGCCTCGCCGCCTTCGAGGACCGCTATCCGCATCAGCTCTCGGGCGGCCAGCGCAAGCGTGTCGCTCTCGCCGCCACCTTCGTCAACGACCCCGAGATCCTGCTGATGGACGAGCCGTTCTCCGCGCTCGACGTGCAGACCCGGGCGCTGATGTCGGACGAGCTGCTGGAGCTGTGGGAGGGCACGGGCGCGTCCGTCGTCTTCGTCACTCACGACCTGGAGGAGTCCATCGCGCTGGCCGACAAGGTGGTCGTGATGACCGCCGGCCCCGCGACCGTCAAGCAGGTCTTCGACATCGACCTGCCCCGGCCGCGCAAGGTCGAGTCCGTCCGCCTGGAGCCGCGGTTCATCGAGATCTACCGCGAGATCTGGGAGTCCCTCGGCGAAGAGGTCCGCATCACCCGTGAAAGAGGTGCCGCCCATGTCGCCTGAGGTCCTCAGCACGCCCGTCGTCGACACCGTCAAGAGCCCCGACCGCGCACAGACCCGCGCGCGTGCCGCACGCCGCCACAAGGTCGTCGTCAACGCGACCCGCGCCCTGGTCCTCGTGGCCTTCCTCGGGCTGTGGGAGGGGCTCTCCCGCGCGAAGATCATCGATCCGTTCAACTTCTCGATGCCCTCGAAGATCTGGGACCAGATCTCCACCTGGGTGATGCACGGAACGGCACAGGGCTCGTTGGGCGAGCAGATCTGGGCCACCTTGCAGGAGGCTCTGCTCGGCTGGGTCCTCGGTGTCGTCGCCGGTGTGGTCTTCGGTATCGCGCTGGGGCGGATCACCTTCCTCGCCGAGGTCCTCGGCCCGTTCATCAAGGTGCTCAACTCCCTCCCCAGGATCGTCCTGGCCCCGATCTTCGTGATCTGGTTCGGGCTGGGCCCCGCCTCCAAGGTCGCCTCGGCCGTGGTGCTGGTGTTCTTCCCGGTGTTCTTCAACGCCTTCCAGGGCGCCCGTGAGGTCGACCGCAACCTGGTGGCCAACGCCCGCATCCTCGGCGCGAGCGATCGCAGGGTGACGCTGCAGGTGGTCGTCCCGTCGGCGACCTCCTGGATCTTCACCAGCCTTCACATCAGCTTCGGCTTCGCCCTGATCGGCGCCATCGTCGGCGAGTACATCGGCGCCACCAAGGGCATCGGCCTGCTCGTCGCCGCGTCGCAGGGCACCTTCAACGCCGCCGGCGTCTACGCCGCGATGGTCATCCTCGCGGTCGTCGCCCTCCTGGCCGAGGGTCTGCTGACCTTCGCCGAGCACCGCATCTTCCGGTGGAAGCCGGCGAACTCCGGCCACTGAGTCCCGGCTTCCTCGCACCCCCCTTCCCCGCACCGCTCTCCCACAAGGACGTGAACCGTCATGCGCAAGACCGCCAGATACGCCGCGCTCGCCGCCTCCGGACTGCTCGCCCTCTCCTCGCTCACCGCCTGCGCCAACGACGCGGCGAGCAGCACCTCCACCGCCGGCAGCAAGGGCGACGGCAAGGGCACGAAGGTCAAGATCATGGTCGGCGGCCTGGACAAGGTCATCTACATGCCGGCGATGCTGACCCAGCGGCTCGGCTACTTCGACTCCGAGGGCCTCGACGTGGAGCTGCTCAGCGAGCCCGCCGGTGTCCAGGCCGAGACCGCGCTCGTCTCCGGCCAGGTCCAAGGCGCCGTCGGCTTCTACGACCACACCCTCGACCTGCAGACCAAGGGCAAGGCCGTGGAGTCCGTCGTGCAGTTCTCGCACGCGCCCGGCGAGGTGGAGGTCGTCTCCGCCAAGCAGGCGGGGAGCATCTCCTCGCCCGTGGACTTCAAGGGGAAGAAGCTCGGCATCACGGGTCTCGGCTCGTCGACCGACTTCCTGACCAAGTACCTCGCCGTCAAGAACGGCGTGAAGGTCAGCGACTTCACGCCGGTCGCCGTGGGAGCGGGGCCGACGTTCATCGCGGCGTTGCAGCAGGGCTCGATCGACGCCGGTATGACGACCGACCCGACCGTCGCCACGATCCTGGACAAGAAGGCCGGCAAGGTCCTCCTCGACATGCGGACGCCCGAGGGTTCGCAGAAGGCGCTCGGCGGCCCGTACCCGTCGTCCAGTCTGTACATGCAGACGGACTGGGTGAACGGGCACAAGGAGACCGTCCAGAAGCTGGCCAACGCGTTCGTCAAGACGCTCAAGTGGATGTCCACGCACAGCGCGTCCGAGATCGCGGCCAAGATGCCCGCAGACTACTCCCAGGGCAACAAGAAGCTCTACGCGGAGTCGATCAAGAGCACCCTGCCGATGTTCACCGACGACGGCGTGATGCCCCAGAACGGGCCGCAGACCGTCGAGAAGGTCCTCAAGGCGTTCAACCCGAACATCAAGAACGCCAAGGTGGACCTCGGCAAGACGTACACGACGGAGTTCGTCGACGCGGCCAAGTAGCCCCGGCCGGCCAGACCGCCGCGAAGCCCGCTCGAAGCCTGTTCAGGCGCGGGTCGCCCACACGTAACGGTGTTCCGGGCGGCCCGCGTCGCCGTATTTCAGGGTCAGCCGCGCCCGTCCCGTGCGCTCCAGGAGCTTCAGATAGCGCTGGGCGGTCTGGCGGCTCAGCCCGGTGCGTTCGGCGATCTCCTGGGCGGACAGCGGCCCCTCGCCGTTCATCAGCGCCTGGCGCACGAGCTCCGCCGTGGTGGGGGAGTGCCCCTTGGGCAGCCCCGGCTCCGACGACGCGGACAGCGCCCCGAAGATGCGGTCCACCTCGGCCTGTTCCGCCTCGCCACCGCCGTCCAGGGTCCGGCGCAGTCCGGCGTACGCCTCCAGCTTGGCCCGCAGTCCCGCGAAGGCGAACGGTTTCACCAGGTACTGCAGCGCCCCGTGCCGCATCGCTGCCTGGACCGTGGAGACGTCCCGGGCCGCGGTCACCATGATCACGTCCGTCTGATGGCCGCGCCGGCGCATCTCCCGTACGACCGCCAGGCCGGTGTCGTCGGGGAGATAGTGGTCCAGGAGCACCAGGTCGAGTTGCGGCAGCGTCTCCATCCGGTCCAGCGCCTCGGCCGCGCTGTGCGCCTCGCCGGCCACGTGGAAGCCGGGCACCTTCTCCACGTAGGCGGCGTTGACCCGGGCGACCCGGGTGTCGTCGTCCACGACCAGGACCTCGATCATCACACCTCCTCCTCGGCGACGACGGCCCCGGACGCCCTCGCAGCGTCGGCAGCACCAGCACCAGCCCCGAGCCCGGCACCCGGCACAGCATCCGGCTCGTGCGCCGTCAGCACCGGCTGCAGCTCCGGTTCGGTCAGCGCCTCGGGCAGGACGACCGTGAACTCGGCGCCGCCCCCGTCCGCCGCGTCCACCGTCGCGCTCCCGCCCTGGCGTTCCGCCAGCCGGCGCACCAGCGAGAGCCCTATGCCGCGCTTGCCGTGGGCCGGCGGCTTCTTGGTGGACCACCCCTCGGTGAAGATCAGCTCCCGCTGCTCCTCCGGTATCCCGGGGCCCGTGTCGCGCACCCTGAGCACCACCGTGCGCCCCTCGGCGCGCAACTCGACCTCCACGCGCGCGTGGAGGGTGGCCGCGACCGCGTCCAGGGCGTTGTCCACCAGGTTGCCCACCACCGTCACCAGCCCCCGCGGGTCGATCAGCCGGTCCGGGAGACGCGTGCGCTCCGAGACCCACAGGGCCACGCCGCGCTCGGCGGCCACGGTCGCCTTGCCGACCAGCAGGGCGGCCAGCAGCGGATCGTGGATCTTCTCGGTGACCTGCTCGGCGGTGACCCGGTGATCGCCGACCACCTCGCCGACGAACTCCACCGCGTCGTCGTACATCTCCAGTTCCAGCAGCCCGAGCAGGGTGTGCATGCGGTTGGCGTGCTCGTGGTCCTGGGCGCGCAGTGCGTCGATCAGCCCGCGCGTGGAGTCGAGTTCCCGGCCCAGCTGCTCCAGCTCGGTGCGGTCCCGCAGGGTGGCCACGGCGCCGCCGTCGTCCGTGGGCATCCGGTTGGCGATCAGCACCCGGTGGCCGCGCACCGTGAGCAGGTCGGTGCCGGTGACCCGTCCGGCCAGGACGTCCGTCGTACGGCCCTCGCCCAGAGCCTCGTCCGGCGGCAGGCCGACGGCCTCGTCGCCGATGCCCAGCAGCCGCCGTGCCTCGTCGTTGAGCAGGCGTATGCGGCCGCCGCGGTCCAGGGCGACCACGCCCTCCCGGATGCCGTGCAGCATCGCCTCACGCTCGGCGAGCAGCGCCGAGATGTCGGAGAAGGCCAGGTCCCGGGTCTGCCGCTGCACCCTGCGGGAGATCAGCCACGCGGCCAGCGCGCCCACCGCCAGAGCGCCGCCGGCGTACGCGAACAACCCCGGGATCGCGCTGATCAGCCGCGCCCGCACGCTGTCGTAGGCGATGCCCACGGACACCGCGCCGATGATCCTGTGACGGGAGTCGTACAGCGGCACCTTGCCGCGCGCCGAGCGCCCCAGGGTGCCCTTGTCGATCTCCATGACCTCGTGGCCTTTGAGTGCTTCCTCGGGGCTGGTGGAGACGGGCTTGCCGATGTTGGAGAGCGTGGGGTGCGACCAGCGCAGCTTGTGCCGGTCCAGTACCACGATGTACTCCGCGCGCGTGGCCTTGCGGATCCGCTCGGCCTCCTTCTGCACCGGCCCGCTCGCGGTGGGCGGCGTGGTCAGCACGCCCTCGGCGATCTGCGGGTCCTGTGCCGTGGTCTGCGCGATGGCCAGCGCCCGGTGCTCGGCCTCCTGGTCGAGCTGCTTGCTCAGCGGCGCCAGGAACAGGCCGGTGGCGAGCACGGCGACTCCCGCGGCGATCGTCAGCTGCATCAGCAGCACCTGGGAGAAGACCCGGCGGGGCAGCCCGAGGCGCAGACGGCGGGCGGGGGGACTGGGGCTCATACCCAAGACGGTACGTGTACCGGCCCGAAGCCCTCCAGCAGTCAGCTCGCCAGAGCCGTCGGCCGTACCTCCCGGACGGCCACCACGTCCATCCGCGCCGGCGTCCCGAGGACCGCCGCCCCGCAGCTCTCCGGGCGCGGTGGGAGGGACGCGCCCTGGACGACGGTGACCCGCCAGCGGCGGCCGTCGGCGTGGGCGACGGTGACCTGCCAGCGCGGTGCCCCGCCCTCGGTCCGTACGACACTCAGCGCACCGGCCGCGTCCTCGCGCGCCGTCGAGCGGACCGCCAGCTCGGCCGCCTGGCCCGGCCGCTCCCACGCGGAGCGGCCCCGGCACCCGTCGAGGACCACGCGGCCCTCCCGCGCGCCGCGCAGCGCCGCCTCGACCGTGTGGACGTCGGCGCGGCCGTACGCGTAGCCGTACGGCAGCACGAGCACCGTCGGCGCGAACCGGTGACCCCCCAGATGGGTGACCTCCCACACGTCGTGCTCGCCGGACGCGGACAGCTCGTCGGCGAGCGGCCGGCCCAGCAGGGCGCAGCAGCGGTCCCGCTTGCCGTTGGTGCACACCAGCGCGAGCGGGCCGTCCGGGTGCGGCCGGCCGCCGAGGACCGTGCCGAAGGAACGCGGGTCGCCCGCGCCGAGCCCCGCGAGGTCCAGGTCGAGCAGGGCGTACGGGTCACGGGTCGTGGCGCTGTGCAGCCAGACGTCCCCGGGGACGCAGTGCGCCGCGTACACGTGCCGGACGGAGGGCCGGCCGGGGTCGGCGTGACGGCCGGGGCGCCGGACGAGCGCGACGCGTACGCCCGTCCCCTCGGCGGCGGCCTCCAGCGCCCGGCCCAGCGCGGGGTCGAGATGGCTCGAGGTGAGCGCCCTGGCACCCCAGGGTCCCGGCTGTTCGAGGAGCAGCCACGTCGCCGCCGTGGCCGCCGTGCCGGAAACGGGCTCGTCAAGGCTCCGGGAGACGGTCGTACACCTACTCACACAGGCGAGCCTAACCTGCCCCGGGGCGCTGCGACTTCCGGCCGCGGTCGTGTGTCCCCGGTGCTGCCCTCAGTGCTGGGCCTGGTACGGCAGGGGCTGCGGCGGGCGCGGGCCGACGTAGTGGCCGCTGGGGCGCATGCGCAGGGGCCGCTCGCCGTACTCCTCCAGGGCGTGGGCGATCCAGCCCGCCGTGCGGGCCACGGCGAAGATCGTCTCGCCCGCCGAGGCGGGCATGCCGCAGGAGACGGTGAACACGGCGAGCGCCAGGTCCACGTTGGCGTGCAACGGGGTGTGCCGGGCGGTGGTGGCGACGATGTCGCGGGCCGCCAGCAGGGCGGGCTCCGCGCGCGGGACCTGCTCCAGGAGGGCGAACAGCACGCGCGCGCGGGGATCCTCCCCGGTGTAGAGCCGGTGGCCGAGCCCGGGGATGCGGCGCCCGGCACGGAGCTCGTCCGCGATCACCGGAACGGCCGTGCCCTGGTCGAGGACGTCCAGCAGCAGCCGGTGGGCCAGACCGCTGGAGGCGCCGTGCAGGGGGCCCTCCAGCACGCCGAGCCCGGCCGACACGGCCGCGTACGCGTGCGCGCGTGCCGACGCCGCGACCCGCACCGCGAGCGTGGAGGCCGCCAGGTCGTGGTCGGTGAGCAGGCCGAGGGCGGTGTCCAGGACGCGCAGGCAGTCCTCGTCGACCGGCCGCCCGCTCAGCCGCCCCCACAGGCGGCGGGCCAGGGAGCCCTCGTCCCGGTGACCCGGCCGGACCGGCGGCAGCGCCGCGACCAGGGTCGGGATGAGGACCCGCGCGGTGTTCAGCACGGCCTCCTCCGACAGGTCGAAGCGCAGCGGGTCCTCGGCCGCCGCGGCGATCGTCGCGACCCGGAGCCGGTCGGTGGGCGAGGTGTGCTCGGGCAGGGCGTCCACCGCGTGCCGGGCGAGCGCGACCGCGGTGCCGGGCGCGGTGAACGTCGCGCCGGGGGCCGGCCGGCCCGTCCAGAGCCACTCCGCGACCTCCTCGTAGGAGTGACGTGCGGCCAGCTCCGTGGCGTCGACACCACGGAAGTAGTAGCGGTCACCGTCGATCAGCGTCAGACGCGTCCGGACCGACAACTCGCCGCCGGAACCCGGGGTGCCCGCGGCGTCGCGCCGGTTGCGCCGGGCGAGCTCCTCGACCTCCCGCACGTCGAAGGTGCTGGCCCGCCCGCCGGGTTCGCGCCTGCTGCCGAGCAGCCCGCGGCTCACATAGGCGTACACCGTCTCCGGCTTCACACCGAGCACCTCGGCGGTCTCCCTGGTGGTCAGCCTCCGCCCGGGGCGACCGGCAGCGGGTTCGTGATCGCGCATGGGCCTCACCGTAGCGGCCGTCTCCCACGTCGCCGGACCGCCGGATACGCGTAGGTGAGCGCCCCGGGCGGGACCGGGGCCGCCCGCTCCTATGCTGGTCCCGGCCGTCCGGCTGTCCGTCCGCCCACCGTCCCAGAGAGGCCCGCCCCCTTGGCGAACAGTCCACAGCAGATCCCCGTCGTCGTGCTCGCCGGCTTCCTTGGTTCCGGGAAGACCACGCTCCTCAACCACCTGCTGCACCGCAGCGGGGGCAGCCGGATGGGGGCGATCGTCAACGACTTCGGGGCCATCGAGATCGACGCGATGGCCGTGGCCGGCGCCCTCGGCGACTCGACCGTCTCGCTCGGCAACGGCTGCCTGTGCTGCGCGGTGGACGCCGGTGAACTCGACGGCTACCTCGACCGGCTCGCCGCGCCCGGCACCGGGATCGACGTCATCGTCATCGAGGCCAGCGGACTCGCCGAACCGCAGGAACTGGTCCGGATGGTGCTGGCCAGCGAACACCCGGGAATCGTCTACGGCGGCCTCGTCGAGGTCGTCGACGCGGCCGAGTTCGACGACACGCGCGCGCGGCACCCCGAGATCGACCGGCATCTCGCCCTCGCCGACGTGGTGGTGGTCAACAAGCTGGACCGGGCCGCGGACACCGACCGCGTCCTCGGTCTCGTCCGCACGCTCACCGACCGCGCCGCCGTCGTCCCCGCGACCTACGGCCGCGTCGCACCCGAGTTCCTCTTCGACTGCAGGCCGAGCGAGGAACGCGTCGGCCAGCTGTCCTTCGACGACCTGCACGACCACGGCGCACCCGAGGACGAGGCCGCAGGCCATCTCCACACCGGCTACGACAGCCTGCCCTTCACCTCCGGCGCGCCGATGGACCCGCGCGCACTGATCCGCTTCCTGGACAGCCGTCCCGAAGGGCTGTACCGGATCAAGGGATACGTCGACTTCGGGCCGTACGACACGCTCAACCGGTACGCCGTCCACGCCGTCGGCCGCTTCCTGCGCTTCCACCCCGAGCCCTGGCCCGCGGCCGGGGCCCGTCTCACCCAGCTCGTGCTCATCGGCGCCGGCATCGACGCCGACGCCCTCCACAAGGAACTCCAGGAGTGTGTGCGGGACGCCCCGCACGCCGACGAGCAAGGCATGTGGGGCGTCCTGCGCTACGTACCGGGCACCGAGGAAGAACCCGGTCCCGACCCGTACGACTCCTAGAGCACCGGTCCCGCGACCACCGACACCGTCTTCGGCAGCGACGTGCCCGAACCGTCCCGGCGGGGGTCCATGTCGGGCAGCTCGGCCGGGGTGCCGTTCCGCTGGGCCGCGCGCGCGGGCGACGGGCCCGCCCAGGCCAGGGACAGGCAGTCCTCGCCCTTCAGGAACCGCTGGCAGCGCACGCCGCCGGTGGCCCGGCCCTTGCGCGGGTACTGGTCGAACGGGGTCAGCTTCGCCGTCGTCTGCACGGAGTCGTCCAGTGTGCCGCGCGAGCCCGCCACCGTGAAGACCACCGCCTCGACCGCCGGGTCCACGGCCGTGAAGCAGATGACCTTGGCGCCCTCGGCGAGCTTGATGCCCGCCATACCGCCCGCCGGGCGGCCCTGCGGACGCACGATCGACGCCTGGAAGCGCAGCAGTTGGGCGTCGTCCGTGAGGAACACCAGGTCCTCCTCGCCGGTGCGCAGCTCCACCGCGCCGACGATGCGGTCGCCCTCCTTGAGGGTGATGACCTCCAACTCGTCCTTGTTGGACGGGTAGTCGGGTACCACACGCTTGACGACGCCCTGCTCGGTGCCGAGCGCCAGGCCCGGGGACGACTCGTCCAGCGTGGTCAGGCAGACCAGGGTCTCGTCGTCCTCCAGGGACACGAACTCGGCGAGCGGAGCCCCTCCGGAGAGGTTCGGGGCCGTCGCCGTCTCGGGCAGCTGCGGCAGGTCGACCACGTTGATCCGCAGCAGCCGGCCTCCGGAGGTCACCGCGCCGATCTCACCGCGCGCGGTCGCCGGGACCGCCGAGACGATCACGTCGTGCTTGACCCGCTTGGCGCCGGCGGCCGCCGGGAACGGCTCGTTCGTCGCCGTACGCGCCAGCAGACCCGTCGAGGACAGCAGCACCCGGCACGGGTCGTCGGCGACCTGCAGCGGCACGGCGGCCACCGGGGCGCCCCCTGCCTCCAGCAGCACCGTGCGCCGGTCGGTGCCGAACTTCTTCGCCACCTCGGCCAGTTCGGCCGAGACCAGCTTGCGCAGCTCCGTGTCCGACTCCAGGATCCGGGTCAGCTCCGCGATCTCCGCGGTGAGCCGGTCCTTCTCCGTCTCCAGCTCGATGCGGTCGTACTTGGTGAGCCGGCGCAGCGGCGTGTCGAGGATGTACTGCGTCTGCACGTCGCTCAGCGAGAACCGCTCCATCAGGCGCTGCTTGGCCTGCGCCGAGTTCTCGCTGGACCGGATCAGCCGGATGACCTCGTCGATGTCGACCAGCGCGGTCAGCAGGCCCTCGACCAGGTGCAGCCGGTCCCGGCGCTTGCCGCGGCGGAACTCACTGCGCCGCCGGACCACGTCGAAACGGTGGTCGAGGTAGACCTCCAGCAGCTCCTTCAGGCCCAGCGTGAGCGGCTGGCCGTCCACCAGGGCCACGTTGTTGATGCCGAAGGACTCCTCCATCGGCGTCAGCTTGTACAGCTGCTCCAGGATCGCCTCCGGCACGAAGCCGTTCTTGATCTCGATGACCAGGCGCAGGCCGTGCGCGCGGTCGGTCAGGTCCTTGACGTCGGCGATGCCCTGGACCTTCTTGGCGTTCACCAGGTCCTTGATCTTGGCGATCACCTTCTCCGGGCCCACCGTGAACGGCAGTTCGGTGACCACCAGGCCCTTGCGGCGGGCGGTCACCGTGTCCACCGTGACGGTCGCGCGCATCTTGAACGTGCCCCGGCCCGTCGCGTACGCGTCCCGGATGCCGTCCAGGCCGGCGATCCGGCCGCCGGTGGGCAGGTCCGGGCCAGGGACGTGCTTCATCAGCGCGTCCAGGTCCGCGTTCGGGTGCCTGATCAGGTGCCGGGCGGCCGCGATCACCTCTCGCAGGTTGTGCGGCGGCATGTTCGTCGCCATGCCGACCGCGATACCGGACGAGCCGTTCACCAGCAGGTTCGGGAAGGCGGCCGGCAGGGCCACCGGCTCCTGCTCCTGCCCGTCGTAGTTCGGCGCGAAGTCGACCGTGTCCTCGTCGATCGACTCAGTCATCAGGCTGGTCGCCTCGGCCATCCGGCACTCGGTGTACCGCATGGCGGCCGGCGGGTCGTCGTTGCCCAGGGAGCCGAAGTTGCCGTGGCCGTCGACCAGCGGGACGCGCATCGAGAACGGCTGGGCCATGCGCACCAGCGCGTCGTAGATCGACGCGTCGCCGTGCGGGTGCAGCTTGCCCATGACCTCGCCGACGACACGGGCGCACTTCACGTAGCTCCGGTCGGGGCGCACGCCCATCTCGTTCATCTGGTAGACGATCCGGCGGTGCACCGGCTTGAGACCGTCGCGGGCGTCGGGCAGGGCGCGCGAGTAGATGACCGAGTACGCGTACTCGAGGTAGGAGCCGCGCATCTCGTCCACGACGTCGATGTCGAGGATCTTCTCCTCGTACGAATCGTCGGGCGGCGGGGTCTTCGTGGTGCGGCGGGCCATCGCTGCCGGCTCCTCCTGATCTGGTCGCTCGCCTACGGGGCGCGCACCCTTCGGCTCGCTCGTGCTGAAGCGTGTGACGGTATCTCTGACGGGTGTGACGGGATCTGTCGCGGACCATTGTGGACCTCGGCACTGACAACGCGGGCCGCGACCCGGTGTCAACGGCCGCGCCCGGTGCCCACCGACGCCCAGCGGCCCTCGGCCGCCGGTGCCGCACGGCGCACCGCGGCCGTCCCGCGCCCGCGCCGGAGGCAGGCTACGCGATCCGCTGTGGGCGTACGCCTCGCGGGAACTTCGCCGGGGTCCCGCACGCTTTGCATAAAGTGGCAGGAACGGCAGGAAGACCGCGGTTTTTTCGACCGCCTCCGCTCGCGAAGGGACGTACATGCCCATGGGTCACACGACCACGGCCGAGGCAGGCTCCGGGGGCCTGACAGCGACCGAGCACCGCCTGGCCAACGGTCTGCGCGTGGTGCTCTCCGAGGATCACCTGACCCCGGTGGCGGCGGTGTGCCTCTGGTACGACGTCGGCTCGCGCCACGAAGTCAAGGGGCGTACCGGCCTGGCTCACCTTTTCGAGCACCTGATGTTCCAGGGCTCCGGCCAGGTGAAGGGCAACGGCCACTTCGAACTGGTGCAGGGCGCCGGCGGCTCGCTCAACGGCACCACCAGCTTCGAGCGCACCAACTACTTCGAGACCATGCCCGCCCACCAGCTGGAGCTCGCCCTCTGGCTGGAGGCCGACCGCATGGGCTCCCTGCTCACCGCCCTGGACGACGAGTCCATGGAGAACCAGCGGGACGTCGTCAAGAACGAGCGCCGCCAGCGCTACGACAACGTGCCCTACGGCACCGCGTTCGAGAAGCTGACCGCCCTGGCCTACCCGGACGGCCACCCGTACCACCACACGCCGATCGGCTCGATGGCGGACCTGGACGCGGCCACCCTGGAGGACGCCCGCCAGTTCTTCCGCACCTACTACGCGCCGGGCAACGCGGTCCTCTCCGTGGTCGGCGACATCGACCCCGCGCAGACCCTCGCCTGGGTCGAGAAGTACTTCGGGTCCATCGCCGCCCACGACGGCAAGCCCGCCCCCCGCGACGGCTCGCTGCCGGAGGTCCTCGGCGAGGAGAAGCGCGAGGTCGTCGTCGAGGAGGTCCCCGCGCGCGCCCTGATGGCCGCCTACCGGCTCCCGCACGACGGCACGCGCGGGTCCGACGCCGCCGACCTCGCCCTGACCGTCCTCGGCGGCGGCGAGTCCTCCCGCCTCTACAACCGCCTGGTGCGCCGCGACCGCACGGCCGTCGCCGCCGGCTTCGGCATGCTGCGCCTGGCCGGCGCGCCCTCCCTGGGCTGGCTGGACGTGAAGACCTCCGGTGACGTCGAGGTGCCGGTCATCGAGGCCGCCATCGACGAGGAACTCGCCCGGTTCGCTGCGGAGGGCCCCACTCCGGAGGAGATGGAACGCGCCCAGGCCCAGTTGGAGCGCGAGTGGCTGGACCGGCTCGGCACCGTCGCCGGGCGCGCCGACGAACTGTGCCGGTTCGCGGTGCTGTTCGGCGACCCGCAGCTCGCCCTGACCGCCGTCAACCGCGTACTGGACGTGACCGCCGAGGAGGTCCAGGAGGTCGCCAAGGCCCGGCTGCGCCCCGACAACCGCGCGGTGCTCGTCTACGAGCCGCTGTCCGCCGAATCCGCCGAACACACCGACGACCCGGGCCTGCCCGAGAACCCCGAGTCGGAGGCCACCGTCGAAGCGGGCGCCGACCGGGCCGACCGGAACGACAACGAGGAGACGGGCAAGTGAGCGAGCTCGCCACGATGGACTTCCACCCCCAGCCGCAGCCGGGCGAGGCGAAGCCGTGGGCGTTCCCCGCCCCGGAGCGCGGCGCGCTCGGCAACGGCCTGACAGTGCTGCGCTGCCACCGCCCCGGCCAGCAGGTCGTCGCCGTCGAGGTGCTGCTGGACGCACCCCTGGACGCCGAACCGGCCGGCCTGGACGGCGTGGGCACGATCATGGCGCGGGCCTTCTCCGAGGGCACCGACAAGCACTCCGCCGAGGAGTTCGCCGCCGAACTGGAGCGCGCCGGCGCCACACTCGACGCGCACGCCGACCACCCCGGCGTCCGGCTCAGCCTGGAGGTTCCCGCCTCCCGCCTCGCCAAGGGCCTCGGCCTGCTCGCCGACGCGCTGCGGGCGCCCGCCTTCGCCGAGAGCGAGATCGAGCGGCTGGTCCGCAACCGCCTCGACGAGATCCCGCACGAGCTGGCCAACCCGGCCCGGCGGGCCGCCAAGGAACTCTCCAAGGAGCTGTTCCCGGCCACCTCGCGCATGTCGCGCCCGCGTCAGGGCACCGAGGAGACCGTCGCCAAGATCGACGCCGCAGCGGTCCGCGCCTTCTACGACCGTCACGTGCGGCCCGCGACGGCCACGGCGATCGTGGTCGGCGACCTCACCGGAACGGACCTGGACGCCCTGCTCGGCGACACCCTGGGCGCGTGGACGGGCACCCCGGGCGAACCCCGCCCCGTGCCGCCGGTGACCGCGGACGACACCGGCCGCGCGGTCATCGTCCACCGGCCCGGCGCCGTCCAGACCCAGCTGCTCATCGGCCGGATCGGACCCGACCGGCACGACCGTGTGTGGCCCGCCCAGGTGCTCGGCACCTACTGCCTCGGCGGCACCCTCACCTCCCGCCTGGACCGCGTCCTGCGCGAGGAGAAGGGCTACACCTACGGGGTGCGCGCCTTCGGGCAGGTCCTGCGCGCCGCGCCCGAGGGCACCGGCGCCGCGATGCTCGCCATCAGCGGCTCCGTGGACACCCCGAACACCGGCCCCGCGCTCCAGGACCTGTGGACGGTGCTGCGCACACTCGCGGCGGACGGCCTCACCGACGCCGAGCGCGACGTCGCCGTGCAGAACCTCGTCGGCGTGGCCCCGCTGAAGTACGAGACGGCGGCGGCCGTCGCGGGCACGCTCGCCGACCAGGTCGAGCAGCACCTGCCCGACGACTACCAGGCGACGCTCTACCAGCGGCTCGCCGCCACGGGCACCGTGGAGGCCACCGCGGCCGCCGTGAACGCCTTCCCGGTGGACCGGCTGGTGACCGTCCTCGTCGGCGACGCGACGCAGATCAAGGAGCCGGTCGAGGCGCTCGGCATCGGTGAAGTCACCGTCGTGACGGCCGAGTAGAGCATCTATGCGGGCGGCGCGCCCCGCACGCGCGCGTGGGCCCCTGACGACCGACGGGTCGTCAGGGGCCCACGCCGTTTTCGGCCCGTTCCCCTTGCTCGCCCTCAAATGTCCGAATTGGGGCAGAGGTTGCCTGTCTGCCCTGTGGCATGCGCTACAAAAACCCGGATGCGTTTGGGTATTGAACGCACCTCGCCTTAGCGTCGTCCGGGCTGTTCGTCAGGCAGTGCGCCGCACCCGTGGCACCGGACAGCCATCGCCGAGTCCCCGTACGGCGCGAGCCAGGGGAGCCGGGGACCCACGCAGTCCCTGGGGTGAATCGGACGCCCGCGCGCAGCGAGGGGGTCCGTAGGAGACCTTCCTGCTCCGAACCCGTCAGCTAACCCGGTAGGCGAGAGGGAAGGAAAGGACCAGCCACTTCATGGCGTTCATGTGCGCCACCGGGAAGCACCGCAAGCCCGGCCGGGTCAAGCGCACCACCGCGCAGGCCGCCGGCATCGCCGCCCTCACCACGACCGGTGTCATCGGCACCCTCGCGGCCTCCCCGGCGCTCGCCGCGGAGAGCCCCGTCGAGCAGAGCGGCCTCACCCCGGTCATCACCGTCAGCGACGACGTCGCCCAGCAGATCGACGCACAGGCCGCCGCGCAGAAGGCCGCCGCGGAGCAGAAGGCGGCCGAGGAGGCCGCGGCCAAGGTGGCCGCCGAGAGGGCCAAGGAGGAGCGCGCGGCCCAGGCGCGCGCCGCCCGTGAGGCCGAGCGCAAGCGGCTGAACACCTTCGTCGCCCCGGTCGCGCACTCGTACGTCTCGACGGGCTACAAGGTCGGCGGCACCCTGTGGTCGTCCGGCTCGCACACCGGCATCGACTTCCACGCGGCGAGCGGCACCGCCGTCCACGCGGTCGGTTCCGGCACCGTCGTCTCCACCGGCTGGGGCGGCGCCTACGGCAACCAGATCGTGATCCGGATGGCCGACGGCATGTACACCCAGTACGGCCACCTGTCGTCCATCGGCGTCACGGTGGGCCAGAAGGTCACCCCCGGCCAGCAGATCGCCCTGTCCGGCGCGACCGGCAACGTCACCGGCCCGCATCTGCACTTCGAGGCCCGGACGACCCCCGACTACGGCTCGGACGTCGACCCCATCGCCTACCTGAGCAAGCACGGTGTGCACGTCTGACCCGTCGCGCGGCACCTGCGAAAGCCCCGGCCCACCGGCCGGGGCTTTCGCCGTTCTCCGGGTGCGTGAAGGCGCCGCACACCTCGCTGTCCAAAAGGCATCCATGAATTCCGGCTTCTCGCCGGAAATTCAGGCCGCCTGGCCTAGAGTCGCGGAAAACGCCCGTCGTCGGCGTTTCACGGGGAACAAGGCGGAGGTCGGTCATGCGTATTCCGGCGCATTCGGTGTGCACGGCGATCCGGGACGACATCGTCGCCGGTGTCCACGCGCGTGGCGGCCGGCTCACCGAGGAAGTGCTCGCCCGGCGGTACGGCGTCTCACGCGTCCCCGTCCGGGAGGCCCTGCGCACCCTGGAGGCGGAGGGCTTCGTCGTGACCCGGCGGCACGCGGGCGCGTGCGTGGCCGAGCCGACCGAACAGGAGGCCGCCGACCTGCTGGAGATGCGGCTGCTGCTGGAGCCGCTCGGTGCCGCCCGGGCCGCCCAGCGGCGCACCGCCGCCCATCTGAAGGTGCTGCGCGGCCTGGTCCGGCTCGGCCAGGAGCGGGCGGGCCGGGGCGCCGGCGGCGACCTGCGCCCGCTCGGCGGCTGGTTCCACGACACGCTCGCCCAGGCGTGCGGCAGTCCCTCGCTGGCCTCGACGCTCGTCCGGACGCGGCACAAGATCACCTGGATGTTCGCGGTACGGCCGGCGCCGAATCCCGCCGAGTCCTGGGCGGAGCACGGCGCCATCGTGGACGCGGTGGCGCGCGGCGACGGCGAACGCGCGCGGGCGCTCACGGCGGCGCACACCCAGCGGACGGCGGCGGCGCACCAGTTGCGGCCCGCCCGGCTCACCGGACCCGCCGGCCGCGTGAGGGATTCGCAACGTGCCGTAAACACTCCGGGTCCGCGGAATTAACACCGACGGGGTATACGGAATTCCGCGCGAAAAGGCGGAGCCGGATGTCCGGCCAATAAACAGCGCAGCCGCGCCACCCCGTAAAGGGTGACGCGGCCGCGGTGTTTCGCGGGTGCCGCGCTCAGACGGTCTCGGGCAGTTCCTCGAGGCCCTCGGCGACCAGCTTGGCCAGCCGGTCCAGGGCCGCGTCCGCGCCCTCGGCTTCGGAGGCCAGGACGATCTCCTCGCCGCCCTGGGCGCCGAGGCCGAGGACGGCCAGCATGGAGGCCGCGTTGACGGGGTTGCCGTCGGCCTTGGCGATCGTCACCGGGATACCTGCGGCCGTGGCGGCCCGGACGAAGATGGAAGCGGGGCGGGCGTGGAGGCCCTCGGCCCAGCCGACGTTGACGCGGCGCTCAGCCATGTGATGCTGCCCTTCGGTGTTCAGGGTTGTCTAGACCAGTTTCCCATATCGTGGAGCATGCCCGGAGCGGTCGTGCGCCCGCCCCCCTTTCGGCACCGGACCGCGGCCTCGGCCCGGGGGTCGCCCTCCACAGACTGCCTCGCGCCGTTGTCGTACGCGAGCCGTACTCTGGGGCCCATGCAGACCTCGGCGGACCGGCAGGACCGGCACCAGTACCCCGCCCACTGGGAGGCGGACGTGGTGCTGCGCGACGGGGGCACCGCACGCATCAGGCCCATCACCGTCGATGACGCCGACCGCCTGGTCAGTTTCTACGAGCAGGTCTCGGACGAGTCGAAGTACTACCGCTTCTTCGCGCCGTACCCCAGGCTCTCCGCCAAGGACGTCCACCGCTTCACCCACCACGACTTCGTGGACCGGGTGGGACTCGCGGCCACGATCGGCGGCGAGTTCATCGCGACCGTGCGCTACGACCGCGTCGGCGCCGACGGCATGCCCGCGTCCGCCCCCGCCGACGAGGCCGAGGTCGCCTTCCTGGTGCAGGACGCGCACCAGGGCCGAGGCGTCGCCTCCACGCTGCTGGAACACATCGCCGCCGTCGCCCGCGAGCGCGGCATCCGCCGCTTCACCGCCGAGGTGCTGCCCGCCAACAGCAAGATGATCAAGGTGTTCACCGACGCCGGGTACACGCAGAAGCGCAGCTTCGAGGACGGCGTCGTACGCCTGGAGTTCGACCTCGAACCCACCGACCGCTCCCTCGCCGTGCAGCGCGCGCGGGAACAGCGCGCCGAGGCCCGCTCGGTACGACGGCTGCTGGCGCCCGGCTCCGTGGCCGTCGTCGGCGTCGGCCGCGCCCCGGGCGGGGTCGGGCGCAGCGTGCTCGGCAACATGCGGGACGCCGGCTTCCCCGGCCGGCTGCACGCGGTGAACGCGGCCTTCCCCGAGGATCTCAAGGAGGTCGACGGGGTGCCCGCGTACCGGTCGGTGCGGGACATCGAGGGGCCGGTGGACCTCGCCGTCGTCGCGGTACCGGCGGAGCGGGTGCCCGAGGTCGTCGACGCGTGCGGT
This sequence comes from Streptomyces sp. NPDC047028, assembly GCF_040644095.1. NCBI lineage: Bacteria > Bacillati > Actinomycetota > Actinomycetes > Kitasatosporales > Streptomycetaceae > Streptomyces > Streptomyces sp. NPDC047028. The sequence goes on along the minus strand of NZ_JBEYVS010000015.1, from coordinate 113,436 downwards.
GAGCACGGGGTCCAGGGGCTCGTGGTGCTCGCCGCCGGGTACGCCGAGAGCGGGCCCGAGGGGCGTGAGCGGCAGCGGGCGCTCGTCCGGCACGCGCGGGCGTACGGGATGCGGCTCATCGGGCCGAACGCCTTCGGGATCATCAACACCGCGGCCGGCGTCTCGTTGAACGCCTCGCTGGCACCGGAGATGCCCCGGCCGGGGCGCATCGGGATGTTCGCGCAGTCCGGGGCCATCGGGATCGCCCTGCTGTCCCGGCTGCACCGGCGCGGGGGAGGGGTCACCGGAGTCACGGGCGTGTCCACCTTCGTCTCCTCCGGCAACCGGGCCGACGTCTCCGGGAACGACGTCCTTCAGTACTGGTACGACGACCCCGACACCGACGTCGTCCTCATGTACCTGGAGTCCATCGGCAACCCGCGCAAGTTCACGCGCCTGTCCCGGCGGACTGCGGCGGCGAAGCCGCTGGTCGTGGTGCAGGGCGCCGGGTCCGCGCCGCAGGGGCACGCCGTCCGGGCGACGCGGCTGCCGCACGCGACCGTGTCCGCGCTGCTGCGGCAGGCCGGGGTGATCCGGGTGGACACCATCACCGAGCTGGTCGACGCGGGGCTGCTGCTCGCCCGGCAGCCGCTGCCGGCCGGGCCCCGGGTCGCGATCCTCGGTAACTCGGAGTCGCTGGGCGTCCTGACGTACGACCGGTGTCTGGCGGAGGGCCTGCGCCCCTCCCGCCCCCTGGACCTGACCACCGGGGCGACTGCGGAGGACTTCCACCGGGCGCTGGCGCGGGCCCTGGCCGACGACACGTCCGACGCCGTCGTCGTCACCGCCATCCCGGCGATCGGGGAGGGATCACCGGCAGACGCCGAGCTGGCGGAGGCCCTTCGCTCCGCGGCGGCGGCCGCACCGGGCAAGCCGGTCCTGGTGGTCCACGTGGAACTGGGCGGCCTCGCGGAAGCACTCTCCGCGGCGGCGAGCACGGGCCCACCTGCGACCGGCAGAGGCAATGCAGCACAGGTTGCCGCTACGGCACCCGGCACCGAGGGCGGTGCCCACCCTCCCCCACTCTCGGCTTCGCTCGAGCGGGGGGACCCCCATCGCCCTGCGGAACGCCTGCCCACCGCGGAAGAGGTCGCCCCGGAAGGGGCGCGGGGAGCTGCGCGACAAGCAACGACGCGGACGCACCCGGCGACGCGGCAGTCAGGGGCAGACGCGCTCCCGCCGGCCGGCGCGGGTGCCGGACTCGAAGTCGGGGACCTGGACGGGGCCGGGGCCGGGGGCGGAACCGTCGGAGACCGGCTCATTCCGGCCTACCCCGCCGCGGAGCGGGCCGTGCGGGCTCTCGCCGAGGCCGTCCGGTACGGCGAGTGGAGGCGGGAGAGTGGCCGGCCGGGCAAGGTGCCCGAGTACGAGGACATCGACGAGAAGGGAGCCGCCGACCTGATCAGCGGACTGCTCGCGCGCGGGCAGGGCCTGAGCATCAACGAGGCGGACACCTGCGAACTGCTCGGCACGTACGGCATCCAGGTCCGCCGGGCCATCCCCGCCACCGGCCCGGAGGCGGCCGTCGACGCCGCCCGCGCCCTCGGCTACCCCGTCGCCCTCAAGGCCACCGCGCCGCACCTGCGGCACCGTGCCGACCTCGGCGGCGTCCGGCTGGACCTCGCGGACGAGGAACAACTGCGCAGGGCCTATGCCGAGTTGACCGAGCTGTTCGGCCCCCCGGGGGAGCTGCGGCCGGTGGTGCAGGCCATGGCACCCCGGGGCGTCGACACCGTCGTACGGGCCGTGATCGATCCCGCGGCCGGTGCCGTGCTCTCCTTCGGGCTGGCCGGGGCGCCGTCGCAGCTGCTCGGTGACATGGCGCACCGGCTGGTCCCGGTCACCGACCGGGAGGCGACCTCGCTGGTGCGGTCGATCCGGACGGCGCCCCTGCTGTTCGGCTGGCGCGGCTCGACCCCCGTGGACACCCCCGCGCTGGAGGAACTGCTTCTGCGCCTGTCCCGGCTGGTCGACGACCACCCGGAGGTCGTCGCGGTGACCCTGGAACCGGTCGTGGTGGCGCAGCACGGGGTGAGTGTGCTGGGAGCCACGGTGCGGCTGGCGCCGCCGCCGGCCCGCGACGACCTCGGCCCCCGGACCATGCCGGCCTACTGAGCCCACTGCCCGCGCGCGGGTGCGGGTGTGGCGGGTGCTCGCGCAGTTCCCCGCGCTCCTGGGCCCGCTGTCGCCGGCGTCGGTCCCATACGCCCCGGGGCCCGCCGCCCAGGTCCCCCCTGCCCTTGGCTGGCCCGGAGCCGTCCTGCCCACGGACTAAGATGGACGCCATGGCCAAGACCAGTACGACGACCCAGGGGCTGCGCGCGGCGATCGAGCGCAGCGGCTACTACCCGGCCCTCGTGGCCGAGGCGGTGGAGGCCGCCGTGGGCGGCGAGCCCATCCGGTCGTACCTGGTCCACCAGGAGACCACGTTCGACCAGAACGAGGTGCGCCGGCACGTGACCGTGCTGGTGCTCACCGGTAACCGCTTCATCGTCAGCCACACCGACGAGCAGGCCGCCGACAGCACCTCCCCGACGCCGTACGCCACCACCTCCACGGAGTCGGTGAAGCTCGGCCGGATCTCGTCGGTCGTCGTCAGCCGGGTGGTGGCCAACCCGGAGCAGTACGTCCCGGGCACGCTGCCCCGCGAGGTCGTCCTCACCATCGGCTGGGGCGCGGTCAGCCGCCTCGACCTGGAACCCGCCGCCTGCGGCGACCCCAACTGCGAGGCCGACCACGGCTACACGGGCAACTCCACGGCCGACGACCTCAGCCTCAGGGTCAGCGAGGCCGGTGACGGCCCCGAGACCGTGCGCCAGACACTCGTCTTCGCCCAGGCCGTCTCCGAGGCCACCGCGGACGTCGGCCGCTGATGACGCAGTCCTTCGTCTGGGACCACCCGGAACCGCTCGCCCTGGACACCGCGCCGCTGCCCGAGTACGGCACCGGCTCGCTCGCCGACCTGCTGCCCACCCTGGCCGCCGGGATGGGCGTACCCGGCCTGACCGCCGGCATCGGGGAACTCGCCCCGGCCGATCGGGTGTGCGTCTTCCTGGTCGACGGGCTCGGCTGGGAGCAGCTCAGGGCGCACCCCGACGAGGCCCCCTTCCTGAACTCGCTTCTCGGCAGCTCCCGCGGCGGCACCGGCCGCCCCCTCACCGCCGGCTACCCGGCGACCACCGCGACCTCCCTCGCCTCCGTCGGCACCGGCCTGCCGCCCGGCGCCCACGGGCTGCCCGGCTACAGCGTCCGCAACCCGGCCACCGGCGAGCTGATGAACCAGCTCCGCTGGCAGCCGTACACCGACCCGCGCCCCTGGCAGCCGTACCCCACCGTCTTCCAGCGGGCGCACGACGCCGGGGTGCACGCCGCGCAGGTGTCCTCGCCCGTCTTCGAACGGACCCCGCTGACGAAGATCGCGCTCAGCGGCGGCACCTTCCATGGGCGGCTCACCGGCGAGGAGCGCATGGACCTCGCGGCCGAACAACTCGCCGCCGGCGACCGCGCGCTGGTCTACACGTACTACGCCGAGCTGGACGGCGCCGGGCACCGCTACGGCGTGGCCTCCGACACCTGGCGCGGCCAGCTGATGCGCGTGGACCGGCTCGCCCAGCGGCTCGCCGAGCAACTCCCCCCGCGCAGCGCCCTGTACGTCACCGCCGACCACGGAATGGTCGACGTGCCGTTCGACGACGAGCACCGCGTCGACTTCGACGAGGACTGGGAACTGCGCGCCGGGGTCGCCCTGCTGGGCGGCGAGGGGCGGGCGCGGCACGTGTACGCGGTGCCGGGCGCCGCGAGTGACGTGCTGACCTGTTGGCGCGAGGTGCTCGGCGACCGGTTCTGGGTGGCCTCGCGGGACGAGGCGATCGCGGCGGGCTGGTTCGGGCCGGCCATCGACGAGCGTGTGTACGCGCGGCTCGGGGACGTGATCGCGGCCGCACACGACGACGTCCTGATCATCGCCTCCGAGCGGGAGCCGAAGGAGTCGGCGCTGGTCGGCAACCACGGTTCGATGACCCCCGCCGAGCAGCTCGTCCCGCTGCTCGAAGTACGCTCCTGAACGCCGTCCGCGCCGCCGCCCCTCGACACTCCCACCGAAAGGTGCCCCACCCACCATGCCCGAGCTGGTGTTCTTCTCCGGAACGATGGACTGCGGGAAATCGACACTGGCTCTCCAGATCAACCACAACCGGTCCGCGGGCGGCCTCCAGGGCGTCATCTTCACCCGTGACGACCGGGCGGGCGCGGGTAAACTGTCGTCCCGGCTCGGCCTGGTGACCGAGGCCGTCGAGGCCGAACCGGGCATGGACCTGTACGCCTATGTCGTCAGCCTGATGTCCCGGGGCGGCAAGGTCGACTACCTGATCGTCGACGAGGCGCAATTCCTCGCCCCGGAACAGATCGACCAGCTCGCCCGGGTCGTCGACGAGCTGGGACTGGACGTCTTCGCCTTCGGCATCACCACCGACTTCCGCACCAAGCTCTTCCCGGGCTCGCAGCGGCTGATCGAACTGGCGGACCGGATAGAGGCCCTCCAGGTCGAGGCGATGTGCTGGTGCGGAGCGCGCGCCACGCACAACGCCCGCACGGTCGGCGGCGAGATGGTGGTCGAGGGCGAGCAGGTCGTCGTCGGAGACGTGAACCGGCCGGCGGCGGAGGTCGGCTACGAGGTGCTGTGCCGCCGTCACCACCGCCGCCGCATGACCAGCGCCTCCGCGCGGGCCGGCGTCCTCTCCCCGGACGTCCTGCCGGTCGTACCTTCCTGACCGCGCCTCAGAACACCGTCTGGGTCGTCACCGGCCCGACGGTGAACAGGCCCGAGCAGACCCGCAGCGGGGCCGGCACGAGGACCGCCCTGGTCGACGCCGGCGGATACACCCGGAGGTACTTCCCGGTGCTGTTGCAGGGCCCGCCGACCGGGCCGTTCGTCGTGCGGACCACCGACGTCACCGTCTGGCCCGGGGTGACCTTGACCGTGCCGTACTTCTCCCCGGTCCGGGACGCGGCGGCGCCTATCTGGTGGTGCGCGGTGCTGAGCACGCTCACCCCGGGGTAGCCGCGCAGCGCGCAGGTGCCGGTGCTCGTGTTGGTGAACCGGACGGGCCAGTACAGCGAGCCCGCCGCCGCGTCCTGGCGGCCCATGGACAGATACAGGTCGTTCGTCGTGCAGGTCCGCGTGCCGGCCGTCGCCGCGTTCGCCTGGACCGCGCCCCAGGTGCCTCCGGCGGCGGCGAGCAGCGCGGCCGTACCGAACACGGCCACGCGCCTCGGGATTGCTTGCATGGTGTACGCCCCCATCGTGATCAACCCTTGATCGGTGGACTTGGTCGCGCTCTGGTTGATCAAGGTGATTGATATGTCTCTGTTTGATGAGACATGTGTACGGGGCGGAAGGTTGTACGCAGCAGGTTGTCCGGCTCAACCGGCCCCGGTCCACTGTGAGCATGGGCCCGGCGGCGGTTCAGTGGGGGCTCTGCACCACCGAGAAGACCGCTCCCTCCCGGTCCGCCACCGTGCCGACGCGGCCGTGTGCGCTGTCGCGGGCGGGCTTGAGCACCTGGCCGCCCAGGACGGCGACCCGGTCCAGGGTCTCGTCGGTGTCCGCGACCTCGAAGTACGTCATCCAGTGCGGTCCGCGCTCCCTGGGCACCGCCTGTCCCACGCCGTGGATGCCGGCCACGTGGCGGCCGTCGAGGCGCAGGGTGACGTAGTCGATGTCGGCGGAGACGACCGGCTCCTCCTCGTAACCGAACACCGTGGAGTAGAACTTGGCGACGCTCTCGGTCTCGAAGGTCAGCAGCTCGTCCCAGGCGGGGGTGCCGGGGAGGCCGGTGACCGCCGTGCCGAGGTGGGCGGCCGTCTGCCAGATGCCGAAGACGGCGCCGCAGGGGTCGGAGGCGAGGGCCATGCGCCCGGCGTCGCCCGCGTCCAGCGGGCCGACGGCCACCGTGCCGCCGCACAGCCGTACCTGATCGGCCGTCCGGTCCACGTCGTCCGAGGCGAGATAGGGAGTCCAGGCGATCGGCAGCCTGCGGTCCGGGGGCAGCTGGCCGATGCCGGCCACCTCGTCGCCGTCCAGCAGCGCCCGCACGTACGGGCCGAGCTGCTGCGGGCCGGGCCGGAACTCCCAGCCGAACAGCTCCCCGTAGAACTCCTCGGTGGTGGCCAGCCCATGCACCATCAGGCTCACCCAGCAGGGCGTGCCGGGCGTGCGCCGCGCGTGCGGACCGGCCGGCTCCCGTGCCTCGGTCATCTATCACTCTCTCCCCGGCCCTCGTGGTGGCCGTGTCGCTTCCGCTTCCGGAAGGGGCTGTGCCGCTGGCGCGCGCACGCCCGTGCCGGTCCCGCGTCCTGCGCGGTGCCGCGTGCGCCGGCGCGCGGCGGTGGCTATCCGAAGGATGCCCTGATGGACGTGTATCGCCGCTTTCTGGCGAGTGCCGACACGTGTTCGTCAGCTGTACAGCATGTGCTCGATCCCATACGCCTCGTGATCGACCCTGTCCGGCGGAGCAGAGTAGCCGTAGCTGGACGCCGCGGCCACCCCTGACGTATGGATGGACGCCATGACAGCCATCATCACCGCACCCGAACTCGTCCATGAGCTGACCGGCGCGCGTCCGCCCGTACTGCTGGACGTCCGCTGGCAGTTCAGCCTGGCGAAGGCGGCGGGCGCCCCGGCGCAGGACGGGCGGGCCGAGTACGCCGCCGGGCACCTGCCCGGCGCGGTCTTCGTCGACCTGGACCAGGAGCTGGCCGCGCCGCCCGGGGAGGGCGGTCGGCACCCGCTGCCGGACCTCGCGGAGTTCGGCGCGGTCATGCGCCGGGCGGGCGTGTCGGCGGCCCGGCCGGTCGTCGTGTACGACGGCGGGCTGAACTGGGCGGCCGCGCGCGCGTGGTGGATGCTGCGATTCACGGGTCACCCGGACGTGCGGGTCCTGGACGGCGGGTTGCCGGCCTGGGAGGGCCCCCTGTCCACCGAGGTGCCCACGCCGGCGGAGGGCGACTTCCGGCCGGCGCCGGACGCCTCCGCGCTGCTCGACGCGGACGGGGCCGCCGCGCTGGCCCGCGCGGGGGTGCTGCTGGACGCGCGCGCGGGGGAGCGGTACCGCGGTGAGGTGGAGCCCATCGACCGGGTCGGCGGGCACATCCCGGGCGCGGTGTCGGCGCCGACGACCGAGAACGTGGGCCCCGACGGCCGTTTCCTGCCCGCGGAGGAGCTGCGGGACCGCTTCAAGGCCCTGGGCGTGTCCGCGGGCACCCCCGTGGGCCTGTACTGCGGCTCGGGCGTCTCGGCGGCGCACGAGGCTCTGGCGCTGGCGGCGGCGGGCATCCCGGCGGCGCTGTACGTCGGTTCGTGGTCGGAATGGTCCTCGGACCCGTCCCGCCCGGTGGCGGTGGGCCCGGACCCGCAGTAGGGGCGTGTGCGGACAGCACGGAGGGGGCACGCGCGCGTGCCCCCTCCGCGGTGCGCTCCCACGGCCCGCGGGCCGCTACTCCTGCTTCTTGCGCCGGGTGCCGAACACGATCTCGTCCCAGCTCGGCACCGCGGCCCGGCGGCCGGGGCGGACGCCGTCGGCCTCCGCCTGGCGGTCGGTGGCGCCGATCAGCCGGTCCCGGTGACTGCCGACGGAGCGCGGCATGAGCACGTCCGCGTAGGCGGAGCCGGCCGAGGCGGCGGGCGCCGGGGGCTCCTCCTCCACCGGTTCGTCGACGGGCTCCTCGGGCACCTCCGCGGGCCGCTCCGGGACGACCAGATCGCCCCGGAAGCTCGGCACCGCCTCCAGGAGGCTGGTGAGCGAGTCCCGTTCGGCGGGGCTCTCCTCCGCCGGCTCGGGCGACTGGGCCGGCAGGCTCGGCCGGTCCCGGTCGCCCCGGTCGAGCGCCCGGTCCAGCGCGCGGTCGAGCGAACGTTCGCGCGGCAGGCGGGCGATGCGGGGTACGAACGGGAAGCTCGGCTCCGGTACGGCGAGGTCGTCGGACTCGCCGATCAGCGAGCGCGCCTCCTCGTCGACCGCCTGCACGAGCCGCCGGGGCGGGTCGTACGTCCAGCTCGCCGAGTGGGGTTCGCCCGCGACCAGGTAGACCAGCAGGACCTCCCAGGTGCCGTCGTCGCGGCGCCAGGAGTCCCACTGCACGGTGTCCTTGTCGGCGCCGCGCAGCAGCAGCCGTTCCTGCACGGCCTCGCCGAGCAGCGGGCCGGAGTTCTCCCCGGGCCGACGGACCGGTGTCTTGCGGGCCCGTTCCGCCATGAACGCGCGCTCGGCCAGCACAGGACCCTCGAAGCGCCGTACCCGGTCGACGGGGATGCCGGCGAGCTGGGCGACCTCTTCGGCCGTGGCGCCCGCGCGTATACGGGCCTGGATGTCACGGGGGCGGAGATGGCTCTCCACCTCGATCTCGATCTGGCCGAGCCGGGGCCGGTCGCCGCGCACGGCGGCACGCAGCCGCTCGTCGATCGGAAGCGTGTACTCCGTGGAGTCGGCAGCCTTGAGCACCAGCCGTGTGCCGTCATTCGAGACGGCCACGACACGCAGTTCGGGCATGGGGACCTCCCGGGTGGTGCCTGCCGACGTCACGTGCGTCGCTGCTTCCGCTAGTCGAGTGTGGCCTGCCCGGGTGCAGCCTGCCACAACCTTGCCGAGTTGCCCGGCGTGTCGGGCACGGGCCCTGGACCGCCGTTATGGCACGGTTACCTATTCGCAACGCTAAGTGACAAACTCCGTCACCCTGTGCAACTAGCCCCCTCCCGGCGGTCTTTCGAGGCCGCGGACACCCTGGTGGGAGACCGGACCCAGGGCTCGCAACAGTACTCCATTCGGGCCACGTGCGTGGATTGGCACGCCGCCCAACTTCTGGGGAGGGGCGGGACTTGGCCCTCCGCAACCCGTATCGGCGATCACGCGGGTGGCGAACTTCACGCGATCCCCCGATGCGGAACGACGGCTTCGTCCGTGCGCTCCCTTCGGGAACTACGCGCCCAGAACCCTCCGCAAGTAGTCGTTCTGGAACAGGCGTTCCGGGTCGAGGCGGTCGCGCAGGGCGGTGAACTCGCCGAAGCGCGGGTACACCTCGGCGAAGTACTCCGCGTCCCGGGTGTGCATCTTGCCCCAGTGCGGACGGCCCTCGTGCGCGGTGAAGATGCGCTCGGCGGCGGTGAAGTAGGCGTGGTACGGCGTGCCGCGGAACATGTGGACGGCGACGTAGGCGCTGTCCCGGCCCGAGGCGGTGGACAGGGTGATGTCGTCGGCCGGCGCGGTGCGCACCTCCACGGGGAAGCTGACCCGCAGGCCCGACCGGTCCACCATGGCCTTCAGTTCACGCAGGGTGTCGGTCAGGGCCGCGCGCGGGACGGCGAACTCCATCTCCACGAACCGCACCCGGCGGGGCGAGGTGAAGACTTTGTAGGGGATGTCGGTGTACGTCCGCGCGGACAGGGCCCTGCTGGAGATCCGGGCGATGGCCGGGACGGTCGACGGCGCGGCCCGGCCGACCCACTGGGCCACCTGGAAGACGCCGTTGGACAGCAACTCGTCCTCGAACCACCCGGCGAGCTGTCCCACGGGCTGCTCGGGGCCAGCGCTGCGGTTGTTGCGCTTGGTGTTGGTGTTCCCGGTGTGCGGGAACCAGTAGAACTCGAAGTGCTCGTTCTCCGCCCACAGCTGGTCGAACTCGGCCAGGACCCGCTCGATCGGCATCGGCTCCTCGCGGGCGGTGAGCAGGAAGACCGGCTCGACGGCGAAGGTGATGGCGGTGACGATGCCGAGCGCGCCGAGCCCGATGCGGGCGGCCGCGAAGACCTCGGGGTTCTCGGTCTCGGAACAGGTGAGCACCGAGCCGTCCGCGGTGACCAGTTCCAGCCCCTTGATCTGCGCGGAGATCGACGCCGACTCGCGGCCCGTGCCGTGCGTGCCGGTGCTGGTGGCCCCCGAAACCGTCTGCTCCATGATGTCGCCCATGTTGGTGAGCGACAGACCCTCGCGCGCGAGCGCCAGATTGAGTCGCTTGAGCGGGGTGCCGGCCTCGACCGTGACGGTCATGGCCTTCCGGTCGATGGTGCGTATGCCGGTCAACAGTTGAGGGCGTATCAACACACCGTCGGTGGCGGCTATGGACGTGAAGGAGTGCCCGGTGCCGACCGCCTTCACCTTCAGGCCGTCCTCGGCGGCCCGGCGCACGGCCGCGGCCAGCTCGTCCACGGAGGCCGGCACGACCTGCCGGGCGGGCCGGGCGGCGACGTTGCCGCCCCAGTTACGCCAGGTGCCGTTCTTCCCGCTCGTTGTGCTGCTCAACGGTGCCTCCCCGACCCGCGGCCGGCCTGCGGAGCCGGCGGTACCCGAGGAAACCGACCGCCGCCGCGACGGCTCCGGACACGGCCGGAACCCCGTACCCGGCGCGCGCGCCGGCTGCGTCGATCACCCAGCCGGCCACGGCGGAACCGAGCGCGACCCCGACCGCGAGGCCGGTGCTCACCCACGTCATGCCCTCGGTGAGCCGCGCGCGAGGTACGTGCTCTTCGATGAGGGACATCGTCGTGATCATCGTCGGTGCGATGGACAGGCCTGCAACGAACAGCGCCACGGCCAGAAGCGGCAAGTTTCCGACCAGTAGGAGGGGGATCATACTCACGGCCATGGCCGTCACGCCCAGCAGCCACCTGCGCTCCGGCGCCCCCGCCACCCGCAGCAGCCCGAAGACCGCCCCGGACACGCAGGAGCCGGCGGCGTACAGCGCGAGGACGACGCTCGCGACGGCCTTGTGGCCGCGCTCGTCGGCGAAGGCCACGGTCACCACGTCGACCGACCCGAAGATGGCCCCCGTCGCCGTGAACGTCGCCACCAGGACCCTCAGCCCCGGCAAGCGCAGCGCGCTGCCGCCGTCGTGCCGCTCGCGCGGGTGCGGTTCCGGTTCGGTGGCGCGCTGCGCGGTCAGCCAGAAGACGCCGGCCGCCAGGAAACATCCGGCCAGCAGCGGCCCCGCCTCCGGGAACCAGGCCGTGGACAGGCCGATGGAGACGATCGGACCGACGATGAAGCACACCTCGTCGACCACCGACTCGAACGAGTAGGCGGTGTGCAGCCTCGGCGTCCCCCGGTACAGGGCCGCCCAGCGGGACCGGATCATCGCGCCGAGGCTCGGCACCGAACCGATCCCGGCGGCGCACAGGAACAGCGTCCAGTCCGGCCCGCCCAGATGCGCGGCGAGCAGCAGCCCGGCCGCCGCCACGAGCGCGACGAGGGTCGCGGGGCGCAGGATCCGGCGCTGCCCGTACTGGTCCACCAGCCGCGAGATCCGCGGCCCGATGGCGGCCGCGGACAGGGCGATGGTCGCCGACAGCGCGCCCGCGAGGCCGTACCGCCCGGTGAGCTGGGAGATCATCGTCACCACGCCGATGCCCATCATGGACAGCGGCAGGCGGCCGAGGAACCCCGCGGCGGAGAAGGCCTTGGTGCCGGGCTCGGCGAACAGGGCGCGGTAGGGGCTCGGCACGGGGTTCTCCGGAAGTGACTCGGTAAGCCGCGAACGCGGTGGATACAGCTTACGAGCCGACCGGGCCGCCAGGCACCGGATTTCGGCCGGAACCCTTCCGGATCACGCCGGAACCCGGTCGCCGGAAGTGGCCGGAAACCGCCGGGGCGGCCGTCCGTTTCCGGCTGTCAGTGCCGGGTGGCAGGATCGAGACATGCCAGACGCGCTCGATGCCAGCCCCTACGACGCCCTGCTCCTGCTCTCCTTCGGCGGCCCCGAAGGCCCGGACGACGTGGTTCCCTTCCTGGAGAACGTCACCCGGGGGCGGGGCATCCCGAAGGAACGCCTCAAGGAAGTCGGGCAGCACTACTTCCTGTTCGGCGGGGTCAGCCCGATCAACGACCAGAACCGCACCCTGCTCGACGCCCTCCGCAAGGACTTCGCCGAGCACGGTCTGGACCTGCCGGTCTACTGGGGCAACCGCAACTGGGCGCCGTACCTGACGGACACGCTGCGCGAGATGGTGGCCGACGGCCGCCGCCGCGTCCTGGTGCTCGCCACCAGCGCGTACGCCTCCTACTCGGGCTGCCGGCAGTACCGGGAGAACCTCGCGGACGCGCTGGCCGCACTCCAGGCCGAGGGCCTGGAGCCGCCGCGGATCGACAAGCTGCGGCACTACTTCAACCACCCCGGCTTCGTCGAACCCATGACCGAGGGCGTGCTGCGCTCCCTGGCGGACCTCCCCGACGAGGTCCGCGACGGCGCCCACATCGCGTTCACCACCCACTCCATCCCGACCGCCGCCGCCGACACCTCCGGCCCCACCGAGTCCCACGGCGACGGCGGGGCGTACGTCGCGCAGCACCTGGACGTGGCCCGGCTGATCGCCGACGCCGTCCGCGAGCGCACCGGCGTCGACCACCCCTGGCAGCTCGTCTACCAGTCCCGCTCCGGCGCCCCGCACATCCCGTGGCTGGAGCCCGACATCTGCGACCACCTCGCGGAGCGGCAGGCGGCCGGCGCCCCGGCGGTCGTCATGGCGCCCATCGGCTTCGTCTCCGACCACATGGAGGTCCTGTACGACCTCGACACCGAGGCCGAGGCCAGAGCGGCGGAACTGGGCCTGCCGGTGCGCCGCTCGGCCACCGTCGGGGCCGACCCGAGGTTCGCCGCAGCCGTCCGCGAACTGATCACGGAGCGCGCCGCCGCGGAGCGCGGACAGCGGGTCACCCCGTGCGCCCTGGGCGCGCTCGGCCCCAGCCACGACCTCTGCCCGGTGGGCTGCTGCCCGGCCCGCACCCCGCACCCGGCCGCCGCGGGCGCCGACAGCCCGTACGAAGCGTGAGGAGCGCCGTGACCGACACCCAGAACGGCCGCCCGTACGCCGACCTGCTCGGGCTCGCCCAGGAGGCCGCCCGACGGGCGGGGGAACTGCTGCGGGACGGCCGCCCGGCCGACCTCGCCGTGGCCCACACCAAGTCCAGCCCGATCGACGTCGTCACCGAGATGGACATCGCGGCCGAGAAGCTGATCACCGACCTGATCTCCGGCCGGCGCCCGGACGACGGCTTCCTCGGCGAGGAGGGCGCGTCCGCGGCGGGCACCAGCGGCGTCCGGTGGGTGATCGACCCGCTCGACGGCACGGTGAACTACCTGTACGGGCTGCCGACCTGGGCGGTGTCGATCGCGGCCGAACAGGACGGCGAGACCGTCGTCGGGGTCGTCGCGGCCCCGATGCGCGGCGAGACGTACCACGCGGTGCGCGGCGGCGGCGCGTGGGCCACGGGCGCGTGGGAGGGCGAGCGCGCCCTGTCCTGCCGTACGGCGACACCGCTGACGCACGCGTTGGTCTCCACCGGCTTCAACTACGTCGCCGAGGTTCGCGCCCACCAGGCGGAGGTGGCCGCACGGCTCGTCCCGCTGGTGCGCGACATCCGGCGGGGCGGCTCGGCGGCGATCGACCTGTGCGACGTGGCCTGCGGCCGGCTGGACGGGTACTACGAGCGGGGGCTCCACCCCTGGGACCTCGCGGCGGGCGACCTGATCGCCCGCGAGGCGGGCGCGCTGACCGGTGGACGCCCCGGAGAGCGCCCCACGGGCGAACTGACACTCGCCGCCACCCCCGGCGTCTTCGAGCCCCTCCAGCACCTCCTGGAGGACGCCGGGGCCTGGCACGACTGAGGACGCCCCGTCGCCGGTCGCACCGTTCCCGCGCCCCTCACGGGGCACGTCCGGCGAGGCGGTGTTGATCGGTTCGGGTGGGCACCCGGAACGGGCGGAACCCCCGGCGCTGGATTCGCCGGGGGCTCCGTGTCGCGCTTCGGGCCGATCAGACGCGTGACGCGCTGACCTCCACACCGTGTTCGGCGGCGAGGCGGCGCAGGTCGTCGAGCTCTCCCTGCTCCACCTCCACGAGGAAGTCGTCGCCCTCGTCACGAGCCCGCGTCAGGTCGGACTCGGTCGCCCTTATGCGCTGCAGAAGTCCTGCGGTGAAAGCGTCCATGCTGCGCCCCCTCGTCCTGGGTCGTGGGTCGGTTTCTCCCGCTCGCTCGCCCCGGGGACGCCTCGGGTCCCGTCGGCTCGCTCGCTTGGCACGGGGGTGTGCCGTTCGGAAAGGGCGATCACATCTCTCGCAGGTGCCCAGCGCTGCCCTGCCGGGCGGCGACGGTGCCGGACACCCACGCCCACTCTGTGAAAGCGGACCGTGGAGTACCGCATGGTGCTGCGGCACATGCAGAGCGTGATCGCGGGGTGTACAGCCGTCCTCCCCAAGCTCCCTTCCGCGGAAACCTCAACCGCCGGAGGAAATCTCGCATTCCCGCTCCGTCACCCCCGTCTCTGCGGCCCGCAGCCCGTCTTACAGCCGACTTATGACCGAAAAGGGCAGGATGGAGGCCACACCCCACGAACACCCCTGCCCGCACGCGCCCGAGGAAGCGTCGTGCGGGCGGACACAGGAAGGACAACCGACGTGCGCGTACTCGTCGTCGAGGACGAGCAGCTGCTCGCCGATGCGGTGGCCACCGGACTGCGCCGGGAGGCCATGGCCGTCGACGTCGTGTACGACGGTGCGGCCGCCCTGGAGCGCATCGGCGTCAACGACTACGACGTGGTCGTCCTCGACCGCGACCTCCCCCTCGTGCACGGCGACGACGTCTGCCGCAAGATCGTGGAGCTGGGCATGCCCACGCGCGTGCTCATGCTCACCGCCTCCGGAGACGTCAGCGACCGCGTCGAGGGCCTGGAGATCGGCGCCGACGACTACCTGCCCAAGCCGTTCGCCTTCAGCGAGCTGATCGCACGCGTGCGTGCCCTCGGCCGCCGCACCAGCGTGCCCCTGCCGCCGGTCCTGGAGCGCGCCGGCATCAAGCTCGACCCCAACCGCCGCGAGGTCTTCCGCGACGGCAAGGAGGTCCAGCTCGCGCCCAAGGAGTTCGCCGTGCTGGAGGTGCTGATGCGCAGCGAGGGCGCGGTCGTCTCGGCCGAGCAGCTGCTGGAGAAGGCCTGGGACGAGAACACCGACCCGTTCACCAACGTGGTCCGCGTCACCGTGATGACCCTGCGCCGCAAGCTCGGCGAGCCGCCGGTGATCGTCACCGTCCCCGGCTCCGGCTACCGGATCTGACCGCCATGGCCGCGACCCCCGCGCCGCCACAGGCGCCACCGAAGCCCACCTGGGACCCCCGCGGGCAGCAGCCGCCCTTCCCGTGGCTGCGCCCCACCATCCGCATACGGCTCACGCTGCTGTACGGCGGCATGTTCCTGATCGCCGGCATCCTGCTGCTGTCGATCATCTACCTGCTGGCCGCGCAGGCCATCAACACGGGCAACGAACCGCTGTTCAAGATCGTCGACGCCAGCGGTCTGAAGGTCACCAGCAACCGCTGCCCCGGCATCGCCAACGACCTGCCGCTGTCGCAGTTCAACGACGCGATCACCCAGTGCATGGACCACCAGCGCCAGGTCGCCCTGAACAACCTGCTCAGCCGCTCCCTGCTGGCCCTGCTGGGCCTCGCAGTGATCGCTTTCGCGTTCGGCTACGCGATGGCGGGCCGGGTGCTGTCCCCGCTCGGCCGGATCACCCGCACCGCCCGGCAGGTGGCCGGCTCGGACCTGTCCCGCCGTATCGAGCTGGACGGCCCGGACGACGAGCTGAAGGAGCTGGCGGACACCTTCGACGACATGCTGGAGCGGCTGCAGCGCGCCTTCACCGCCCAGCAGCGCTTCGTCGGCAACGCCTCCCACGAGCTGCGCACCCCGCTCGCGATCAACAGGACCCTCCTGGAGGTCCACCTGTCCGATCCGAACGCCCCGGTGGAGCTGCAGCAGCTCGGCAAGACGCTGCTGGCCACCAACGAGCGCAGCGAACAACTGGTCGAGGGGCTGCTGCTGCTCGCCCGCAGCGACAACCAGATCGTCGAGCGCAAACCGGTCGACCTGGCCGAGGTGGCCGCACAGGCCGTCGACCAGGTGCACGCGGAGGCGGAGGCCAAGGGCGTGCAGATCCGCGCCGAGACCAAACCGGCCGTGGTGCAGGGCAACGGCGTCCTGCTGGAGCGGATCGCGCTGAACCTCGTGCAGAACGCGGTGCGCTACAACGCGCCGGAGGAGGGCTGGGTGGAGGTGACCACACAGGTGCAGCACGGGCAGGCGGTGCTCACCGTCTCGAACACCGGGCCGGTGGTGCCGGCGTACGAGATCGACAACCTCTTCGAGCCCTTCAGACGGCTCCGGACGGAGCGCACGGGCAGCGACAAGGGCGTGGGCCTCGGCCTTTCCATCGCCCGCTCCGTCGCCCGCGCGCACGGCGGGCACATCGCGGCGCAGCCGCGTGACGGCGGCGGGCTGGTGATGCGCGTCACGCTGCCGGTGTGAGCATGGGTCGACACACGCGGAGGATGTTCGCTTTGCGCGGAATTTTCCATCCGTCTTACGAGGTTCTTGTTGTGTGATCGATCACATGGGCGGATTTCCGGCCATGCACAGTCCGTGATCATGAAGCGGTACGGAAAGCCGGGAAAATGCCAGTTTTCAGGGCTCCTGATCACGGGAAGTACACGGTGAGGCGCCTTTGAGGCGCGCTATGGGAACCGTGTACGGTCCTCACCGCCATCCAAGCCGATCACTCTTGAGGGGTCGGGTTGGGTGTCGATTGAGTAACAGACCTTGATGTGAGGCAAAATCTCCGCCTCAGGTCGGGCACAAGTCCGGCCTCTCACGCGTTACGTGCGCTGGAGACACCGCAGACACCCAGAGGGGGAGAGCGACATGGCAACCGATTACGACACTCCACGCAAGACCGACGACGACGTCGACTCGGACAGTCTTGAAGAGCTGAAGGCTCGACGGAACGACAAGGCCACCTCCTCGGTGGACGTCGACGAGTTCGAGGCCGCCGAAGGCCTCGAACTGCCCGGGGCGGACCTCTCGAACGAGGAGTTGGCCGTCCGGGTCCTGCCCAAGCAGCAGGACGAGTTCACCTGCATGAGCTGCTTCCTGGTGCACCACCGCAGCCAGCTGGCCAGGGAGAAGAACGGCCAGCCGATCTGCCGCGACTGCGACTGAGGACGGGTCGGCCGTGACTGGCTCGACCCCTCCACGGAAGCGCCGCTTCCCCCTGCCGGGAGCGGACCCGGGGCCGTCCGACGGCCCCCACGGCGCGCGTGACGACGAGCGGGGCTCACCGCCTGCGGGAGCCTCGCTCGAACCGGCGGCCGGCCGGGACGACCCGCCGGCGTCGGCATCACAGCCGCGCCCCATCGCCCGGCGCAGGGCCGCGGCGATCCGGGACATGGCCCGGGAAGGGGCCCGCAGGGGCGGCAGCCGCGCCAGGGCGGGACTGTCGTACCTCGCGGACCGCATCATCGAGATGGCCCCGCGTATCCCCGTACGTGACCTCGCGACGCTGCGCGGGCAGTTCCCCGGACTGGGGCCGGAGCAGCTCGCCGACAAGCTCGTGGCGGGCGCGGCGAACGCGACGTCCACGGTCGGGGCCGGAATCGGGGCCGCGGCGATGCTGCCCGTGCCACCGGCGATGCCTACCGAACTGGCCGCGGAGATCACCGGGGTCGCCGCGATCGAGCTGAAGCTCATCGCCGAACTGCACGAGGTCTACGGCGTACGGCCGCCCGGCGGCCTCAAGGCCCGCAGCACCGCGTATCTGTCCTCCTGGTCGGGGGAGCGCGGGATCGACGTGATGAAGCCGGCGACGGTGAACGCGGCCCTCGGCGGGCAGATGAAACGCGAACTGCGTCAGCAGATCATGAAGCGGATGGTCCGCGACCTGCCCAACCTCATGCCCTTCATGGTCGGCGCGGCGGTCGGCGCGGTGATGAACCGCCGGGACACCAAGCGGGTCGCCGCTCGCATCAGAGCCGACCTGCGCAAGATCCAGGTCCCGTGGGACAGCCTCCCCGAGCTGCCTCCGCTGGAGCCTCCGGCCGACCCCCTGAAGCTTCCCTAGGCGCCCCGCGCCGCCTTGATCGCCGCCGCCAGCTTCTCCGGCTCCCGGGTGGACAGGTACAGGTATGGGGTCGGGTCCGCCGGGTCCGTCACCTCCACCCGCAGGGCCCCGGGGATGTAGGCGCGCAGCAGCAGGAACGCGCGCGTGTCCGCCTTGTACGTACGCCAGGCGCGGGCCTCCTCGGCGTCCAGGACCTCCGACTCGCCCAGCGCGGACACGGGGATCTTCGCCTCGCCCGCGATCAGGGAGTCGCCGACGATCCGGATGCGCGGGGAGCCGTAGGAACTGGCCACCACCGCGGCCGCGGCCGTACCGCCGACCAGACCGCCCAGCATCGGCAGCGTGCCGAAGGGGAGCAGGATCAGGGCGAACGAGACGCCCACGAGGAAGCTGATCAGCCACCAGGAGCGGGGCGCGGTGAGCCGTTCTTCGTACGGGGCCGGGGAGAGCTGCATGGAGCCAAGCTTGGCACGGTGCCCGGAAGGGACGGCAATCAGGGCGGCGAGCGCGAAGCGCCCCCAGGCGGTGCGGGTAAGGTCTGCGGCTGTGAGTGGTAGTTCCCCGGCTCTTCAGCCCCCAGCCGACGCGGTCGCACCGGTACGGCATCCCGACGCGCCCGCGCCCGGCGAGCCCCTCGGTGCCCACTACGAACACTGTTTCGGGTGTGGGCACGAGCAGCCGCACGGACTGCACCTGGAGGCCCGCGCCGGCGAGGGCGTGTCCCTCACCGCCGAGTTCACCGTCCAGGCGGCCCACCAGGGCGCCCCGGGCCTCGCGCACGGCGGTGTGCTCGCCACGGCCCTGGACGAGACCCTCGGCTCGCTGAACTGGCTGCTGCGGACCATCGCCGTCACCGGCCGGCTGGAGACCGACTTCGTACGGCCCGTCCCCGTCGGCACCACGCTGCATCTGGAGGCCGAGGTCACGGCCGTCGCCGGACGCAAGATCTACTCCCGGGCCACCGGACGCATCGGCGGCCCCGACGGGCCCGTCGCCGTCCGCGCCGAGGCCCTCTTCATCGAGGTGAAGGTCGACCACTTCATCGACCACGGCCGTCAGGAGGAGATCCAGGCCGCCATGAGCGACCCCGACCAGATCCGCCGGGCCCGCGCCTTCGAGGTGAACCCGTGAGCCACGGCCTCGACCCCCGCCCCGACCCCGGTCCGGGTGGCCCCGGCCGTGAGGCCCTGCGGGTGCTCATCCGCCGCGTCGACCCCGATGTACCGCTTCCGGAGTACGCGCGGCCCGGTGACGCCGGCGCCGATGTGCGCACCACCGAGGCCTGCGAACTGAAGCCGGGCGAGCGGGCCGTTCTGCCCACCGGGGTGTCGATCGCCCTCCCGGAGGGGTACGCGGCCTTCGTGCACCCGCGATCCGGTCTGGCCGCCCGCTGCGGCGTCGCTCTGGTGAATGCCCCAGGGACGGTTGATGCCGGGTACCGTGGGGAGATCAAGGTGATCGTGGTGAATCTCGACCCGCACGAGACCGTGCGGTTCGAGCGCTTCGACCGGATTGCCCAACTGGTCGTCCAGCAGGTCGAGAGGGTCCGCTTCCACGAGGTGGCGGAACTTCCCGGCTCCGCGCGGGCCGAAGGGGGCTTCGGGTCCACCGGTGGCCATGCCGCGGTGGGCGGCGAGAGCGGCACAAGCGGTCAGGCCGCCGTGGGCGGTCTGGCGGGTGGGAATCGATACGCTTCGGTCGTATCCGACCGGGAAGGACAGTGACGTGTTCGGACGTCGCAACAAGAAGGGTGCCGCCGAGGACGCGGCCGGCGAGGCCGAGCAGGTCGTCGACAGCGTCGACACCGAGGCGGACGACGAGGAGGCCGAGCGCGAGCGCGTCCGGCTGGAGCCCGAGCCGCGGCCCGACGGGCCGTGGGACAGCACCGAGGTGACGGACCCGGGCGAGGGGCGCGTGGACCTCGGCGGCCTGTTCGTGGCGGGCGTCGACGGCATGGAGCTGCGGGTGGAGGTCGCCGGCGACGCGATCGTCGCGGCGACCGTCGTACTGCGTGACAGCGCCATCCAGCTGCAGGCGTTCGCCGCGCCCAAGCGCGAGGGCATCTGGGGCGAGGTGCGCGAGGAGATCGGGTCCGGGATCACCCAGCAGGGCGGCATCATCGACGAGGTCGAGGGCCCGCTGGGCTGGGAGCTGCGCGCGCAGGTCCCGGTGCAGCTGCCCGACGGCACCGGCGGCTTCCAGGTCGTCCGGTTCGTCGGCGTGGACGGCCCCCGCTGGTTCCTGCGGGGTGTCATCTCCGGGCAGGGAGCGGTGCAGCCGCAGGCGGCCGGGCTGCTGGAGCAGATCTTCCGGGACACGGTCGTGGTGCGGGGTGAGGGGCCGATGGCTCCTCGTGACCCGATCGTGCTGAAGCTGCCGAATGACGCGCAGATGGTTCCTGAAGGGGTTCAGCAGCAGGACGAGTCCTCTCGGTTCGCCGGGGGGATGGGGCAGTTGCAGCGGGGGCCGGAGATCACGGAAGTTCGTTGAGCCTTTCAGCTCGGGACACGGGCCGTACCTCTTGGAGGTGCGGCCCGTTTCCTTTGCGGGGTCGCGGTGGGGCGCGGGCCTGCGCTGCCGGGTGCGGGTGCGTCGTGGCTTGTCGCGCAGTTCCCCGCGCCCCTTTCGGGGCGCTGGTGTGACCGGGGATACTGGCCCACCGGCGAAGGGGGAGACGTGGTGAGCGGTGTTGTTACCGAGACCATGGTCAGGGTCGACGGAGTGCACAAGGCGTATGGGCGGGGGGCCGGGGCCGTGCATGCGTTGCGGGGGGTTTCGTTCGAGGTGCCTCGGGGGGAGCTCGTCGCGCTCAAGGGGCGCTCGGGGTCGGGGAAGACCACGCTGCTGAACATCGTCGGCGGGCTCGACGCGCCCGACCGGGGGCGGGTGGAGGTCGACGGGGAGGATCTCGCGGGGCTCGGCGAGGACGGGCTGCTGCGGCTGCGCCGGGACCGGGTCGGGTTCGTGTTCCAGTCGTTCGGACTCATTCCCATCCTCACCGCCGCCGAGAACGTCGGCGTACCGCTGCGGCTGCGCCGCGCCGATCCGCGCGAGCGGGAGGAGCGCGTCGAGCTGCTGCTCTCCCTCGTCGGGCTGGCCGACCACACCGCCCAGCGGCCCGGGGAGCTGTCCGGCGGGCAGCAGCAGCGGGTCGCCATCGCCCGCGCCCTCGCCAACCGGCCCGCCCTGCTCATCGCCGACGAACCGACCGGCCAGCTCGACGCCGAGACCGGGCACTCCGTGATGGAGCTGCTGCGGACCGTCGTGCACAGCGAGCAGGTCACCGCCCTGGTCGCCACGCACGACACCACCTTGCTCGACCTGGCCGACCGGGTGCTGGAGCTGCACGACGGGGAGATCACCGAGCACTGAGCCGGGCTGCCTGCGGCCCGGGGCGTCAGGGTTGCGTCAAGGACCGCCGGCGACCGGTTCCCCGTCCGCTTCGCCCGCTTCCGGGGACGTAGGGTCGACGCTGCGTAGGCGGCAGTCACCGGAAGACAATGGGGCCATGGCACGCGGCAGACTTCGGATCCACCTCGGGGCGGCACCGGGCGTGGGCAAGACCTACGCCATGCTGGCCGAGGCGCACCGCCGCGTCGAACGCGGGACCGACTGCGTGGTGGCCATCGCCG
This sequence comes from Streptomyces sp. NPDC047028, assembly GCF_040644095.1. Taxonomy (NCBI): domain Bacteria; kingdom Bacillati; phylum Actinomycetota; class Actinomycetes; order Kitasatosporales; family Streptomycetaceae; genus Streptomyces; species Streptomyces sp. NPDC047028. The sequence goes on along the minus strand of NZ_JBEYVS010000015.1, from coordinate 91,833 downwards.
AGCACCACGGCCGGCCGCGTACCGAGGCGTTGCTGCCCGGCCTGGAAGTCGTGCCGCGCCGGGAACTGACGCACCAGGACGCCACCTTCGACGAGATGGACGTCGACGCGGTGCTGCGCCGGGCCCCGGCCGTCGCCCTCGTGGACGAACTCGCCCACACCAACGTCCCCGGCTCCCGCAACGCCAAGCGCTGGCAGGACGTCGAGGAACTGCTCGCGGCCGGCATCGACGTCGTCTCCACCGTCGACATCCAGCATCTGGAGTCGCTCGGCGACATCGTGGAGTCGATCACCGGGGTACGGCAGCGGGAGACCGTGCCCGACGAGGTCATACGGCGGGCCGACGACGTCGAACTGGTCGACATGTCGCCCCAGGCGCTGCGCCGCCGCATGGCCCACGGCAACATCTACCAGCCGGACCGGGTCGACGCCGCCCTGTCCAACTACTTCCGGCCCGGCAACCTCACCGCCCTGCGCGAGCTGGCGCTGCTGTGGGTGGCCGACCGGGTCGACGAGTACCTGAACGAGTACCGCAGCGAGCACCGGGTCTCGAGGATATGGGGCTCCCGGGAGCGGATCGTCGTCGGCCTGACCGGCGGCCCCGAGGGAGGCACCCTCATCCGTCGGGCCGCGCGGCTCGCCGAGAAGGGCGCCGGCGGCGAGGTGCTCGCCGTCTACATATCGCGCAGCGACGGCCTGACCGCCGCCTCACCCAAGCAACTGGCCGTCCAGCGGACCCTGGTGGAGGATCTCGGCGGCACCTTCCACCACGTCGTCGGCGACGACATACCCGCCGCCCTCCTCGACTTCGCGCGCGGCGTCAACGCCACCCAGATCGTGCTCGGCTCCTCGCGCCGCAAGACCTGGCAGTACGTCTTCGGACCGGGCGTCGGCGCCACGGTCGCCCGTGACTCCGGACCCGACCTCGACGTCCACATCGTCACCCACGAGGAGGTCGCGAAGGGCCGCGGACTGCCCGTCGCCCGGGGCGCGCGGCTCGGCCGGGCCCGGATCGTCTGGGGCTGGGGAACCGGGCTGGCCGGACCGGCCCTGTTCGCGGTGCTGCTGAACACCGTGGACCTCGGCCTCGCCAACGACATGCTGCTGTTCCTGGCCGTGACCGTCGCCGCGGCCCTGCTCGGCGGGCTCCTCCCGGCGCTGGCGTCGGCCGCCTTCGGCTCGCTCCTGCTGAACTACTTCTACACTCCGCCGCTGCACCGCTGGACGATCGCCGACCCGAAGAACATCGTCGCCATCTCGATCTTCGTCGGCGTCGGCGTGTCCGTCGCCTCCGTGGTGGACCTGGCGGCCCGGCGCACCCACCAGGCGGCCCGGCTGCGCGCCGAGTCGGAGATCCTCTCCTTCCTCGCCGGCAACGTGCTGCGCGGCGAGACCAGCCTGGAGGAACTGCTGGAGCGGGTCCGGGAGACCTTCGCCATGGAATCGGCCGCCCTGCTGGAACGGGCGAGCGACGTCGAGCCGTGGACCTGCGCGGGCCGCGCCGGACTCGGACCGCCGCTGCGGCGCCCTGAGGAGGCCGACGTCGACATGCCGGTCGGCGACCACCTGGCGCTCGCGCTGACCGGCCGGGTGCTGCCGGCCGAGGACCGCCGGGTGCTGGCCGCGTTCGCCGCCCAGGCCGCCGTCGCACTGGACCGACGGCGCCTTCAGGAGGAGGCCGAACGGGCTCGCGCGCTCGCCGAGGGCAACCGGATCCGTACGGCGCTGCTGGCCGCGGTCAGCCACGATCTGCGCACCCCGCTGGCCGGCATCAAGGCCGCCGTATCCTCGCTGCGGTCCGACGACGTGGACTGGTCGGAGGAGGACCGGGCGGAGCTGCTGGAGGGCATCGAGGACGGCGCCGACCGGCTCGACCACCTCGTGGGCAACCTGCTCGACATGTCGCGGCTGCAGACCGGCACCGTCACCCCGCTGATCCGCGAGATCGACGTCGACGAGGTGGTGCCGATGGCCCTGGGGGGCGTACCGGAGGGCAGCGTGGAGCTGGACGTGCCCGAGACGCTTCCGATGGTCGCCGTCGACCCCGGGCTACTGGAGCGGTCGGTGGCCAACCTGGTGGAGAACGCCGTCAAGTACAGCCCGCGGGGGCGGCCCGTCCTGGTCGCCGCCAGCGCCATGGCCGACCGCGTCGAGGTACGGGTCGTCGACCGGGGACCGGGCGTGCCGGACGTGGCCAAGGACCGCATCTTCGAGCCCTTCCAGCGGTACGGGGACGCTCCGCGCGGCGCCGGCGTCGGACTGGGCCTCGCCGTCGCACGGGGCTTCGCCGAGGCGATGGGCGGCACACTGAACGCCGAGGACACGCCGGGCGGCGGACTCACCATGGTCCTCAGCCTCCGGGCGGCGGGATCACGACAGGGCGTCACCGTGGAACAGGACGTCACCGTGGAACAAGAGAGGCAGACCCTATGACCCGCGTCCTCGTGGTCGACGACGAGCCGCAGATCGTGCGCGCCCTCGTGATCAACCTCAAGGCACGCAAGTACGAGGTCGACGCGGCGTCGGACGGACGGACCGCCCTCGAACTCGCCGCCTCGCGCCACCCCGACGTGGTCGTCCTCGACCTCGGCCTGCCCGACCTGGACGGCGTCGAGGTGATCAGGTCGCTGCGCGGCTGGACCCGGGTGCCGATCCTGGTGCTGTCGGCCCGGCACTCCTCCGACGAGAAGGTCCAGGCGCTGGACGCGGGCGCCGACGACTACGTCACCAAGCCCTTCGGCATGGACGAACTGCTGGCCCGGCTGCGGGCCGCGGTCCGCCGGGCCGAGCCGGCCGGGCCGGGCGAGGACGACGTGACGGTCGTGGAGACGGCGGGCTTCACCGTCGACCTGGCCGCGAAGAAGGTCAACCGCGCCGGCAAGGACCTCCGGCTCACCCCGACCGAGTGGCACCTGCTGGAGGTGCTGGTCCGCAACACCGGCAGGCTGGTCGGCCAGAAGCAGCTCCTCCAGGAGGTCTGGGGCCCGTCGTACGGCACGGAGACCAACTACCTGCGCGTGTACATGGCCCAGCTGCGCCGCAAGCTGGAGGCCGACCCGTCCCACCCGAAGCACTTCCTCACGGAGCCGGGGATGGGGTACCGGTTCGAGAAGTAGGGCGGGCACGTGAGCGGGGGAAGTGAGCTGGTTACGGTCTTGTCCGTGGGCCCCGGTACGCTTCTTGTATGGGTGCTGTTCCTCGTTCCGAAAAGCCGGCCGGCCGGTTCCGGCGCATGCTCGACCGGCTCTCCTCGTCACAGGAGGACCTGGAGTCGGAGGAGCTGCGCGAGGACGCCGAGACGACGGGCTGCGTCAAGATCGGTGACTGCCGGGACCGGCAGATCGTCACCGTAACTGGTACCTTGCGCACGGTCACCCTGCGGCCGCGTGCAGGTGTCCCCGCCCTGGAGGCCGAGCTGTTCGACGGCTCCGCCGCACTGGACGTGGTGTGGCTCGGCAGGCGTTCCATCGTGGGCATAGAACCGGGGCGCAAGCTGATCGCATCGGGCCGGATCTCCATGAGCCGGGGCCGCCGGGTGCTGTTCAATCCCAAGTACGAACTGCGACCCCTCGGACGGGAGTAGCCGGTGACGTCACTCGACAAGCCGACCGAAGACACCGAAGAGACTCAGCCGGACGATGCCCGGGCGGTGACCGAGGCCGCGCTGTTCGAGGCGTTCGGCGGCGTCCGCGGCATGGTCGAGACGGTCGTTCCCGGACTCCTGTTCGTCGCCATCTTCACGATCAACAAGAACCTGCACGTGTCGGCGATCGCCGCGCTGATCGTGTCCCTGGTGATGGTCGCCGTGCGACTGGTCCGCAAGGACACCGTCAAGCACGCCTTCAGCGGTGTCTTCGGCGTGGCCTTCGGCGTCGTCTTCGCGATGATCACCGGCAACGCCAAGAACTTCTACCTGCCGGGCATGCTCTACACCCTGGGCCTGGCGCTGGCGTACATCGTCAGCGCCGTGGCCGGTGTGCCCCTGCTGGGGCTGATGCTCGGCCCGGTGTTCAAGGAGAACCTGTCCTGGCGGACCCGGAACCCCGGGCGCAAGGCGGCCTACACGAAGGCCAGCTGGGCCTGGGGCCTGATCCTGCTCGCCAAGAGCGCGATCCTCTTCCCGCTGTACTGGTGGGCCGACACCGCGCAGCTGGGCTGGGTCCTGGTCGCCCTGAAGATCCCGCCGTTCCTGCTGGCGGTCTGGCTGACCTGGATCTTCCTGGCGAAGGCGCCCGCGCCGATCGACGTGTTCGCCGAGATGGAGGCGGAGGAGGCTGCGGCCAAGGCCGCGGAGGCCGCCGCTTCGGCTTCGGCTCCGGCCTCGGGGGACGGTGGCGGCCGACACCGTAAGTGAAGGACGAAAGCGAAAGGGCGCCCCGGTTGTCCGGGGCGCCCTTCCTCGTCGTATGCGGCGGACGTCAGGCCTCGTCGTCCCGCCGCACCGACAGCAGTTCCTCCAGCTGCTCCTCGCGGGCCTGGGCGGCCACGAAGAGGAGTTCGTCGCCCGGCTCCAGGGAGTCCTCCTTGGACGGGGTCAGCACCCGGGTGCCCCGGATGATCGTGACCAGCGAGGTGTCCTCCGGCCAGCGCACCTCGCCGACCTGGGTGCCGGCCAGCGCCGACTCCTCGGGCAGGGTCAGCTCGACCAGGTTGGCGTCGCCGTGGCTGAAGCGCAGCAGCCGGACCAGGTCGCCGACGCTCACCGCCTCCTCGACCAGGGCGGACATCAGACGCGGGGTGGACACGGCCACGTCCACGCCCCAGGACTCGTTGAACAACCACTCGTTCTTCGGGTTGTTCACCCGGGCGACGACGCGCGGCACGCCGTACTCCGTCTTGGCGAGCAGCGAGACGACCAGGTTGACCTTGTCGTCGCCGGTCGCGGCGATCACGACGTTGCAGCGCTGCAGCGCCGCCTCGTCCAGGGACGTGATCTCGCAGGCGTCGGCCAGCAGCCACTCCGCCTGCGGCACCCGCTCCACCGAGATGGCGGTCGGGGCCTTGTCGACGAGCAGGACCTCGTGGCCGTTCTCCAGCAGCTCGCCCGCGATCGAACGGCCGACGGCGCCGGCTCCGGCAATGGCGACCCTCATCAGTGACCGCCCTCCTCTTCCGGGCCCTGGGCGAACGCCGCCTCGACCTTCTCGACGTCGTCCGTCCGCATCATCACGTGCACGAGGTCGCCTTCCTGCAGCACCGTCTGCGACGTGGGCAGGATCGCCTCGCCGAGCCGGGTCAGGAACGCCACCCGCACGCCCGTCTCGTCCTGCAGCTTGCTGATCTTGTGTCCGACCCAGTTCGCGGAGGCGTGCACCTCGGCGAGCTGCACCCCGCCCGTCGGGTCGCGCCACAGCGGCTCCGCGCCCGAGGGCAGCAGCCGGCGCAGCATCTGGTCGGCGGTCCAGCGCACCGTGGCCACGGTGGGGATGCCCAGGCGCTGGTAGACCTCGGCGCGGCGCGGGTCGTAGATCCGGGCGGCCACGTTCTCCACGCCGAACATCTCGCGGGCCACGCGCGCGGAGATGATGTTGGAGTTGTCACCGCTGGAGACGGCGGCGAACGCGCCCGCCTCCTCGATGCCCGCCTCGCGCAGCGTGTCCTGGTCGAAGCCGACACCGGTGACCCGGCGGCCGCCGAAGCCCGGTCCCAGCCGGCGGAAGGCGGTGGGGTCCTGGTCGATCACGGCGACCGTGTGTCCCTGTTGCTCCAGGGTCTGGGCAAGAGCGGAACCCACTCTTCCGCAGCCCATGATGACGATGTGCACGACCGTCCTTCCGGTGTCCATAAGAGACTGGCGTCCATAGGAGCTGGCGTCCATAGGAGACTGCTCAGCCTCAGGGTCTCAGACCGATGCCCAAAGCTACACACGGGCACTTCGGGGTGGGCACCCCGGTGCGGCGGTTCGCCGGCCCCGTCGGCGCGTGATGCTGCGCACGCTGCACAGGGTCAGGATTCCGAGGCCGGCGAGGGCCAGGAGGGCCCCGATCAGCTCTGCGGTCGGCGGCATGGGACCTCCGGAGGGCGAGGACAGGCGGTCTTTGCCAACTAGACACGTACCGCGGCCCCACCACGGAAACCGCAGGTCCGGACGGTCCGGATTTCACTCGCGGAGCAGACAGCGCAACCTCGTGGCCCGGATATGGGAAGCCGGGTGGGCGGCTGCCTGTTCGAAGGCTTACGATCCTCTCTCGTGTCCAAACTGACCGACGTGCCCAAACGGATCCTGATCGGGCGCGCACTGCGCAGTGACAGGCTGGGCGAGACCCTTCTGTCGAAGCGCATCGCACTCCCCGTCTTCGCTTCCGACCCGCTCTCCTCCGTCGCCTACGCGCCCGGAGAGGTCCTGCTGGTCCTGTCCGCGGCGGGCGTGTCGGCGTACAGCTTCAGCCCCTGGATCGCCGTCGCGGTCGTCGTGCTGATGTTCACCGTCGTCGCCTCCTACCGGCAGAACGTCCACGCCTACCCCAGCGGCGGCGGCGACTACGAGGTGGCGACCACCAACCTCGGGCCCAAGGCCGGCCTGACCGTCGCCAGCGCGCTCCTCGTGGACTACGTGCTGACCGTCGCCGTGTCCATCGCCTCCGGCATCGAGAACCTCGGCTCCGCGATCCCCTTCGTTGTCGAGCACAAGGTGCTGTGCGCGGTCGCCGTCATCGTGCTGCTGACGCTGATGAACCTGCGCGGTGTGAAGGAGTCGGGCAAGCTCTTCGCGATCCCGACGTACGTGTTCGTCGGCGGCGTCTTCATCATGATCCTGTGGGGCGCCTTCCGCGGCCTGGTCCTCGGCGACACCATGCGCGCTCCCACCGCCGACTTCCACATCAAGGCCGAGCACCAGGGCCTCGCCGGCTTCGCGCTGATCTTCCTGATGCTGCGCGCGTTCTCCTCCGGCTGTGCCGCGCTGACCGGTGTGGAGGCCATCTCCAACGGCGTGCCGGCCTTCCGCAAGCCCAAGTCGAAGAACGCGGCGACCACGCTGGCGATGATGGGCCTGCTGGCCGTCACGATGTTCTGCGGCATCATCGCCCTCGCCATGTCGACCAAGGTCCGCATGGCCGAGAACCCGGCCGCCGACCTCCTCCACCACGGCGTCCCGGTCGGCTCCAGCTTCGTCCAGGACCCGGTGATCTCCCAGGTCGCCGAGGCGGTGTTCGGCAAAGGCAGCTTCCTGTTCGTGCTGCTCGCCGCCGCCACCGCGCTGGTCCTGTTCCTCGCGGCGAACACGGCGTACAACGGCTTCCCCCTGCTCGGCGCGATCCTCGCCCAGGACCGCTACCTGCCCCGCCAGCTGCACACCCGCGGCGACCGCCTCGCCTTCTCCAACGGCATCGTGCTCCTCGCCGGCGCGGCGATGCTGCTCGTGGTCATCTACGGCGCCGAGTCGACCCGGCTGATCCAGCTCTACATCGTCGGCGTGTTCGTCTCCTTCACGCTCAGCCAGACCGGCATGGTCCGGCACTGGAACCGCCTGCTGGCCACCGAGCGGGACCAGGCCAAGCGCCGCCACATGTTCCGCTCGCGCGCGATCAACACCTTCGGCGCCTTCTTCACCGGCCTGGTCCTGGTCGTCGTCCTCGTCACGAAGTTCACCCACGGCGCCTGGGTGGCGCTGCTCGGCATGTGCATCTTCTTCGCGACGATGACGGCGATCCGCAAGCACTACGACCGGGTCGCCGAGGAGATCGCCGCCCCCGACGGTCCCGGCGACGACACCGTACGGCCCTCCCGGGTGCGCTCGGTCGTCCTGATCTCCAAGATCCACCGCCCCACCCTGCGCGCCCTGGCCTACGCCAAACTGATGCGCTCGGACACCCTGGAGGCGCTCACCGTCAACGTCGACGCGGCGGAGACCAAGGCGCTGCGCGCGGAGTGGGAGCGGCGCGGGATCGACGTACCGCTGAAGGTGCTGGACTCGCCGTACCGCGAGATCACGCGGCCGATCATCGAGTACGTCAAGAGCCTGCGCAAGGAGTCCCCGCGCGACGCGGTCTCGGTGATCATCCCCGAGTACGTGGTGGGCCACTGGTACGAGCACCTGCTGCACAACCAGAGCGCCCTGCGCCTGAAGGGCCGGCTGCTGTTCACGCCCGGCATCATGGTCACCTCCGTGCCCTACCAGCTCGCCTCCTCCGAACGCGCCCGCAACCGGGCCCGCAGGCGCCAGGAGTGGAACGCCCCGGGCGCGGTCCGCCGCGGCCCGGCGGTGGAGCGCCCGAAGGAGCCGCAGGCGAACAAGGACTGAGGCCCGGTGGGGAGGCCGTAGACTGGTGGGCTGTTGTTCCGCGAGGCCACCGGCCTAGGGCCTTCCCCCCTCGCTCCCCGTCCCTCCCTTTCCGATCTGGAGTCACCCCGCCATGCAGGCAGAACCGAAGAAGTCGCTGGTCGGGGACGAGTACGAGGTCGAGATCGGCCCGGTGGCGCACGGCGGCCACTGCATCGCCCGCACCGCCGAGGGCCAGGTGCTGTTCGTCCGGCACGCGCTGCCGGGGGAGCGGGTGCTGGCCCGAGTGACCGAGGGCGAGGAGGGTGCCCGCTTCCTGCGGGCCGACGCGGTGGAGATCCTCGACGCCTCCAAGGACCGCATCGAGGCCCCCTGCCCCTTCGCCGGCCCCGGCCGGTGTGGCGGCTGCGACTGGCAGCACGCCAAGCCGGGCGCCCAGCGCCGGCTCAAGGGAGAGGTGATCGCCGAGCAGCTCCAGCGTCTCGCGGGTCTCACCCCCGAGGAGGCCGGCTGGGACGGCACGGTGATGCCGGCCGAGGGCGACAAGCTGCCCGCGGGACAGGTCCCGCAGTGGCGCACCCGCGTCCAGTACGCCGTCGACGCCGAGGGCCACGCCGGGCTGCGCCGCCACCGCTCGCACGAGGTCGAGCGGATCGACCACTGCATGATCGCGGCGGCCGGGGTCAGCGAGCTGGGCATCGAGAAGCGCGACTGGACCGGCATGGAGTCGGTGGAGGCGATCGCAGCGACGGGCTCGCAGGACCGCCAGGTGATCCTGACGCCCCGCCCGGGCGCCCGCCTCCCGCTCGTCGAACTCGACCGGCCCGTCTCGGTCCTCCGGGTCGGCGAGAAGGACGGCGGCGTCCACCGCGTCCACGGTCGCCCCTTCGTCCGCGAGCGCGCCGACGACCACACGTACCGCGTCGGCAACGGAGGCTTCTGGCAGGTCCACCCGAAGGCCGCCGACACCCTGGCGACGGCCGTCATGCAGGGCCTGCTGCCCCGCAAGGGCGAGACCGCCCTCGACCTCTACTGCGGGGTCGGCCTCTTCGCCGGCGCCCTCGCCGACCGCCTCGGCGAGCAGGGCGCGGTCCTCGGGATCGAGTCCGGCAAGCGGTCTGTGGAGGACGCGCGGCACAACCTCGCCGACTTCCCGCGCGTCCGCATCGAACAGGGCAAGGTCGAGTCGGTCCTCCCGCGCACCGGCATCACCGAGGCCGACCTCATCGTCCTCGACCCGCCCCGGGCCGGCGCCGGCCGCACCACGGTCGCCCACCTCACCGCCCTCGGCGCCCGCCGCATCGCCTACGTGGCCTGCGACCCCGCGGCCCTCGCCCGCGACCTGGCGTACTTCCGCGACGGCGGCTACCGGGTCCGCACCCTCCGGGCGTTCGACCTGTTCCCGATGACGCATCATGTGGAGTGCGTGGCGATTCTTGAACCCGCTGCGAAGAACCTCTGACCGGCGGATTCTCCGAGGCCTAAGGTTGCGGTCCGGCGGGCCAGACCTGTTTGCGCGAGCGGACGACATGAAGCCCGTCGGCTTCTTCCGAGTGTCGTCTGACCTGGCGTTGTGCAGGGATGCCGGCTGGGGTGCGGTCTCCCTCTTCCGGATCGGCTTCCACCAGTCTGTCCGTCTCGCTCATCGGCGGTCACCGGGTTGGTCCCGACGCCTGCGCCGGGGCCGGTCCTTCAGGGACCGGCCCCGGCGCGTGCTCACCGTCTCAGAAGGCTACGGCAGGGGCGGGTAGGCGTTCTGCATGAGCTGCTGGAACTGGGCGGAGAACCAGTGTCCGGCCAGCGGTGCGTCCGGCAGGGCGCCGGTGGGGTTGTTGCCGTTGCGGGCGTTGCCGCCGTAGGTGGGGTCGCACATGCGGTCGAATCCCTTGCCCTCGTCGTTGGACACGGCGGAGCTGGAGCCGTCGGACTCACCCGGGGGCTTGACCCAGACGTAGGCGTCGATTCCGGCGGCGGGAGCCGCGGTGGGCCGCTCGCCGAGGCCGGCGCCGCTCTGGTTGCACCAGTTGCCGGCGTGGATGCGCCGGTCGATGCGGCTGCCGTTCACGTAGTCGTCGACGGAGGTCATCGGGCCGGGGCCGGTGGGGCGGGCCGTGCCGCCCCAGCCGTCACGGGAGGTGTCGATCAGCATGCCGAGGCCGGAGTCGAACCCGGCCGCCACGAGCTTGTCGCGCAGTCCGAGCGCGAACGACTGCTCGTCCACGTACTGGTTCCAGTCGACCCACTTCGACTGGCGCACGGTCTGCCCGTTCACCGTGTCGGTGACCTTGAAGTTCGGCTCCTTGACGGGGCTGTAGTTGGCGGTGTTGACGATGAAGCCGGCCACGTCGTTCGGGCTCGCGCCATTGGTCGTGGCGACCTTGGCGAACTCCTGCACGGCCGGCCCGAGGTTGCTGTCCCAGCCGAGCCAGCCGTGGTGACCGGCGTCGATGTAGTTGTACACGTTCGGGATGGCGCCGAGCGTGTCCAGGGCGTAGGAGACGCCCTTCTCGTAGTTGCCGTTGCTCTTCATGGTCACGCAGGCGTCGGTTGTGGTGGGGGTGCCGCCGGCGTTGGTGACCAGGTTGGGCAGCGAGTCGGGCTCGATGACGGTGGAGATCCGCAGGCCCGCGTACTTCGGGTCGGAGAGGATCGAGGCGATGGGGTCGATGTACTGGGACTTGTACGTGTCGATGTCGTTCGGCCCCAGTTCACCGTTGGAGGCGAGGGCGGCGCAGTCACGGCCCGGCAGGTCGTAGATGACCAGCTGGACGACGAGGTCGCCGGAGCCCCTCTGCTTCAGCGCCTCGTCGAGATGGTCGCGCAGGCCCATGCCGCCGTTGACACCGTTGATCGCGGCGATCCGGTCGAGCCAGACGGCGGTGGGCTGGTTGGCGATGCGGTTGCCACCCGGCTCGGCGGCGGCCTTGGCCGACCATTCGGGGTTCACGTACACCCTGGCGCCTGCATAGGGGTTGCCGACCCGGCCGTCCGCGCCGCCGCCCCCTCCGCCACCGGTGCCGCCACCGGTACTGCCGCCCGAGCCACCGCCGTCGACGTTGCAGGTGACGCCGTCGAGAGTGAACGTGGTGGGAACAGCGTCGGTGCCGCTGGAGGAACCGTTGAAGCCGAAGCTGACCGAACCGCCGGTGGCCAGTGTGCCGTTGTAGCTCTCGTTGGCGGCGGTGACGTCACTGCCGCTCTGGGTGATCTTCGCGTTCCAGTAGTTGTTGACCTTCTGGTTGCCAGCGTACGACCACTTCAGCGACCAGCCCGACTTGGCTGCGGCGTTGTTGGTGATCGTGACGGCGGCGGTGAAACCGGTGTCCCACTGGCTTTGCACCTTGTAGTCCACGGTGCAGGGAACCGAGGCGGCGTCGGCCGGGGCCGTGAGGAGCGCCGCCCCAGAGGTACCGGCGAGTACCGCCAGCGCGGCGAACAGCGACATGTTGGTGCGACTCATGAGTGCGGGTTCCTTCTCATTCGGAGGATGATCACGGGTTGAGGGCGCGCAGGTGGTCGCGCAGCCCGGTGCCGTACGCGGTGGGAGTGCCGTCGTAGGCGGAGATCAGGGACGGCCCGGAGGAGCAGTCCCAGGTGTTCCAGGTCCAGCCCAGATAGGACAGGTCCCGGTCGTCGAACCACTTCATGACCCGGTCGACGAAACCGTGCGAGCAGGTGTTCTCTCCGGTCCCCCCGGCCACGAGCCGTACTCGTGCGGCGACCGGGGCGAGGGTGGAGCTCCAGCAGCTCTCGTTGGAGCAGGAGTTGAAGTTGTAGACGTGCCAGGCGGCAGCGAGATTGCCGACCGGGTCGGTGGGCTTGTACGTCAGCCACTGGCTCAGGTCGTTGGAGTACGCCAGTCCGCCGGCCAGGACGACGTTCTTCGCACCGGCGCTCCGCACGGCGTTCACGAGGTCCTGCATGCCGGCGACCGGGTAGGGGATCCCGGGGCAGGTGCCGCCGTCCCGCCAGTACTTCCAGGCGTCCGTGGCACTGCTTGTCGCACGGTCCGGATAGGGCTCGTTGAACAGGTCGAACACCGGGGCCGGATCGTCCTGGAAAGTGCTCGCCACCGACGCCCAGAACGCCGGGCTGTACTGCTTGTCCGGCATCGGCTTCTGGCAGGTGGCGTGGACGTCGGAGCAGCCGGCCGAGTTGCCCGTGTACTGCCCGTACGTCCAGTGAAGGTCGAGGACCGGGGTCATGCCATGCGCCTCGACGCGGGCCACCAGGTCCTTGACGGCGCTGATGTAGTTGCCGCCGCCGTACTCCGGTTTGACGTTGGAAAGACCCAGCCAGCACTCCTCGTTGAGCGGAATGCGGACCGCGTTCGCCTTCCATTCGGCGATCGCCTTGACCGCCTCGTCGTCGACCGGACCGTCCCAGATGCCCCGGCCCTGCACGCACATGAACTCACCGCCCGAGCGATTCACACCGAGCAGCCGGCGGCCCCTACCGTCAGGGCCCACGAGCTTCGCACGGGAGACATGCAGCGCGGGCGCCTTGCCGTCGGGCGGCGGCGGAGGCGTCGGCGGCGGAGTCTGCTCCGGGGCGCCGCTGCATGTCGCGCCGTTGAGCCTGAACGCCGTCGGCGCGGTGTTGCTCGCCGACGAGGAGGCGACGAAGCCGACGGTGATGCTCGAGCCGGTGGCGAGAGCGCCGTTCCAGCTCTCGTTCGTGGCGGTCACGGTGCTGCCGGACTGGGACCACTTGGCGCTCCAGCCCTGGGTGACCTTCTGGCCGTCGGCGAAGTCGAAGGCGAGTTGCCAACCGCTCACGGGCGCCTGGTTGTAGGTGATCTCCACGGAGCCCTGGAAACCACCGTCCCACTGGCTGGTGACGGCGTAGTCCACGGTGCACGCGGGGGCGGCTCCCTGGGCCGGGACCACCGGCAGGACGGCGCCCGAGACGAGCGCGACCGCACCGGCGGCGGCAAGAACTCCGGAATGCGGGGGGTGTCGCATGAGCGACTCCTTGCAGCTTGGCGCGCCGTGACGGCCGCGTCGACTGATGGAATCGCTCCCACTGGTGCCAGCGAAGCTAGCGCCAACCGGGCTGCTTTCACAGGGTTGTTGCTTAACTTTCTTCACCGGATGCAGGTCATTTCGATTCAACTACTCAACGACTTGACGGCATGAGCCCTGCCTCTCACTATGGGAGCGCTCCCACTGGTTCAAGCCTTGACCCCCACCGAGCCGCACTCCGCAAGGAGGACCGGGAAGATGGATCCCGGACGCAAGCGCAGATCCGTACGGCGGCTGTGGACCGCCGTCGCAGCCGCGTTGGCACTACCCCTGTCGACGCTCGCCGTACGTTCAACACCCGCTCAAGCAGCGGGAGTGCAATGCAGCGTCGACTACAAGACGAACGACTGGGGCTCCGGTTTCACGGCAGACCTGACCATCACCAACCGCGGTACCGACACGATCGACGGCTGGACACTGACGTACGCCTACAGCGGTGACCAGAAACTCGCCAACGGCTGGAACGGCACCTGGTCGCAGTCCGGGCAGTCGATCAGCGTGAAGGACGCCGGGTACAACGCCACGATCGCGGCGGGTGCCGCCGTCTCCACGGGTGCCCAGTTCAGCTACAACGGCACCAACACCGCTCCCACCGGCTTCGCGGTCAACGGCACCACCTGCACGGGCGCGCACCAGCCGCCGGTCGCCGTGGTGACCAGTCCGAAACCGGGCGCGGTCTACACCCAGGGCGCCGCGGTGCCGCTCGCGGCGACCGCGGCGGCGGCCGACAGCGCGACGATCAGTAAGGTGGAGTTCTACGACGACACGAGCCTGCTGGGCACCGACACCAGCGCTCCGAACTCGCTCTCGGCCTCAAGTTTGTCCGTGGGCAGTCATTCGCTGGTGGCGAAGGCGTACGACAGCCTCGGCGCGTCCGCGGTGTCGACCCCGGTCGGCATCACGGTGGCCTCGGGCCCAGCGGTCGTCGCCGCCCCCGCCCAACTGGGTGTCCAGCAGGGCAAGTCGGGTACCTACGCGGTGAAGCTGTCGACTCAGCCCTCGTCCGATGTGACCGTGACGACGGCCCGTGCCGGCGGCAACCCGGGGCTGTCGGTGACAGGCGGTAAGACGCTCACCTTCACGCCCGCCAACTGGAGCGCCGCCCAGGACGTGACCGTCACCGCCGACTCCTCGGGCACCGGCTCGGCGTCGTTCGAGTCGGCGGCCACGGGCTACTCCAAGTCGACGGTCACCGTGACGGAGCTGGCAGCGCAGAAGGCGTACGACGCGCGGTTCCTGGACCTCTACGGGAAGATCACCAACCCGGCGAACGGTTACTTCTCACCCGAGGGCATCCCCTACCACTCGGTGGAGACGCTGATCGTCGAGGCTCCCGACCAGGGCCATGAGACCACGTCGGAAGCGTACAGCTACCTGATGTGGCTGCAGGCGAGGTACGGCAGGGTCACCGGCGACTGGTCGAAGTTCAACGGCGCGTGGGCCCTGATGGAGAAGTACATGATCCCCAGCCACGCCGACCAGCCGACGAACTCCTTCTACAACTCCTCCAGGCCGGCGACCTACGCGCCGGAGGCGGACACGCCGAACGAGTATCCGACCAAGCTGGACCAGTCGGTGCCGGTCGGTTCGGACCCGCTTGCCGGTGAACTGAAGTCGACGTACAACACGGACGACATCTACGGCATGCACTGGCTGGAGGACGTCGACGACGTCTACGGCTTCGGCGACACCGGCGGGACCTGCGAGGGCGGTCCGAGCGCAAAGGGGCCCTCCTACATCAACACCTTCCAGCGCGGTCCGCAGGAGTCGGTGTGGGAGACGGTTCCGCAGCCGACCTGCGACGCCTTCAAGTACGGCGGCAAGAACGGCTACCTGGACCTGTTCACCGGCGACTCCGCCTATGCCGAACAGTGGAAGTACACCGACGCACCTGACGCCGACGCGCGCGCCGTCCAGGCGGCGTACTGGGCCGATGTGTGGGCCAAGCAGCAGGGCAAGGGCGCTGACGTCTCCGCGACCGTCGGCAAGGCGGCCAAGATGGGCGACTACCTCCGGTATGCGATGTACGACAAGTACTTCAAGAAGATCGGCAACTGCGTCGGCCCCACGGCCTGCCCGGCCGGCACCGGCAAGGACGCTTCGCACTACCTGCTGTCCTGGTACTACGCCTGGGGCGGCTCGAACGACACGAGCGGGGGCTGGGCCTGGCGCATCGGCTCCAGCTACGCCCACAGCGGCTATCAGAACCCGCTCGCGGCGTACGCGCTCAGCTCCGACGCCGACCTGAAGCCCAAGTCGGCGACAGGCGCGGCGGACTGGAGCAAGTCGCTGACCCGGCAGCTGGAGTTCTACCGCTGGCTGCAGTCGTCCGAGGGTGCCATCGCGGGGGGTGCGACCAACAGCTGGGCGGGCCGGTATGCCACCCCGCCGGCCGGTACGCCCACCTTCTACGGCATGTACTACGACGAGCAGCCCGTCTATCACGACCCGCCGTCCAACCAGTGGTTCGGCTTCCAGGCCTGGTCGATGGAGCGGGTCGCCGAGCTCTACCAGCAGACGGGCAACGCGCAGGCCAAGGCGGTCCTCGACAAGTGGGTGACGTGGGCGCTGTCCAAGACCACGATCAATCCGGACGGCACCTATCAGATCCCCTCCACCCTCCACTGGTCAGGCCGGCCCGACACCTGGAACCCGTCGAGCCCCGGCTCCAACAGCGGGCTCCATGTCACCGTCGCCGACTACACCGACGACGTCGGTGTGGCGGCCGCGTACGCCAAGGTGCTGACGTACTACGGCGCGAAGTCAGGGGACACCACCGCGAAGTCGACCGCGAAGGCGCTGCTGGACGGCATGTGGAACAACTACCAGGACAGCCTGGGCGTCGCCGTCCCCGAGACCCGCGCCGACTACAGCCGCTTCGGCGACAGCGTGTACGTGCCGAGCGGCTGGAGCGGCGCCATGCCCAACGGCGACGCCATCAACTCCTCCTCGACGTTCACCTCGCTCCGGTCCTTCTACAACAACGACCCGGCCTGGTCGAAGATCGAGGACTACCTCAAGGGCGGCGCCGCGCCCAGCTTCACCTATCACCGGTTCTGGGCCCAGGCGGACATCGCGCTGGCCATGGGCTCGTACGCGGAGCTCCTCGAATAGCCCCGCTGAAGCTCCGCGTACGTGACCCCGTCGCAGGGAGACGGGGTCACCTGGCCGGGCGGTCCTCAGCCGCACAGAGGACCCGGCAGTTGTCAGGGCCATGATCATCTGCGCTGGCAACCATTTGGGAGCGCTCCCAATCGCGGCGCGCTCTCACTGTTCCCCATACATCCCAGCGGAGGATCCGCATGCAACAGTTGAAGCACAGGGGCAGGGCGCACGCTCTGTTCGGCGCGCTGCTGACGTCACTCGTCGCGATGGCGGCGCTTCTCACAGCCGCTACGGCCTCGCACGCCGACACGACCCTCTGCGAGCAATTCGGCTCGACCACGATCCAGGGCCGTTACGTCGTCCAGAACAACCGGTGGGGCACCAGCGCCACCCAGTGCATCACGGTCACGGACTCCGGCTTCAGGATCGCCCAGGCCGACGGCTCGGTCCCGACGAACGGCGCGCCGAAGTCCTACCCGTCCGTCTACAACGGCTGCCACTACACCAACTGCTCTCCCGGGACCAACCTCCCGGCCCGGCTGAGCTCGATCTCGAGTGCGCCCACGGGCATCTCCAACAGCTACGTGAGCGGTGCGGCCTACGACGCCGCGTACGACATCTGGCTGGACCCGACACCACGCACCGACGGCGTGAACCGCACCGAGGTCATGGTCTGGTTCAACCACGTGGGAGGCGTGCAGCCGGTCGGCTCGCCCACCGGCAGCGCCATCGTGGCCGGCCGTTCGTGGCAGGTGTGGTCCGGCAACAACGGCTCCAACGACGTACTGTCCTTCGTCGCTCCATCGGCGATCGACAGCTGGAACTTCGACGTGATGGACTTCGTCCGTCAGGCCGTTTCCCGCGGACTGGCCCAGGACGACTGGTACCTCACGAGTGTTCAGGCCGGCTTCGAGCCCTGGCAGAACGGCGCGGGACTGGCGGTGTCGTCGTTCTCCTCGAACGTCAACGTCGGTGGCAGCACCGGAGGGGCGGGTGGCTCAGGCGGCTCGTCGGCGTGCAAGGTGACGTACGGCACGAACGTGTGGCAGGGCGGCTTCACCGCCGACGTCACCGTGACCAACGCGGGTTCTTCCCCCGTCGACGGCTGGAACGCCACGTTCACGTTGCCCGCCGGGCAGAGGATCACGAGTGCCTGGAGCGCCGCCCTCTCTCCCTCGTCGGGAGTGGTGACGGCCGGCGGTCTGGCGTACAACGCGTCCATCGCACCGGGCGGTCAGGTCTCCTTCGGGTTCCAGGGCACCTACGACGGTGCCTTCGCCGAACCGGCCGGTTTCACCCTGAACGGCACGTCCTGCACCACCGCCTGACGGCGTCGGCACGGGCGGCCTGAGACCGGAGAGCCTACCGGCCGGGCTGCGGCGAACCGCGCGCCGGACGCGAGTGCACTTGCGTCCACCCTGTACCCACCCGCCTGACACTCGTGTTCAATCGGGTGGGTACGGCTTCTTCGGCTTCTTCCAGAGCCGGCCCGTCGACCACCTCCACCTCCGTCGGCTCCCTTCCCGCCGGGCACAGCCGGTCACGATCGGAAGTCGGGTGCCCGCTGCCTGGGGCCCGTAAGATCGGTGATCTCGCGGGTGGGGAGAGGTGGTCATGGCGAGGCGACGCCCTGGAGTGCCGACGCTGGAAGAGGTGGCCGTCCACGCCGGGGTGGGGCGGGGCACGGTCTCCCGGGTCATCAACAACGCGGCCGGTGTGAAGGAGTCGACACGCCGGGCCGTACAACGTGCCATCGAGGAACTGGGGTACGTGCCCAATCTGGCGGCCCGGTCCCTGGCCGGACGGCGGGCCGACGCCGTGGCCCTCGTCCTGACGGAGCCGGACTGGAGGCAGTTCGCCGAGCCGTTCTTCTCGGAGATCGTCCGCTCGCTCGGCGATGCGCTGGGGGGCACCGGGATGCAGCTGATGTTGACTCTGGTCCGCTCGGAGACCGAACGGCAGCGCTTCCTGGAGTACGCACGCGGCGGCCGGGTCGACGGGGTCCTGCTGATGTCCGTGCACGCGGGCGATCGACTGCCGGACATGCTTGCCGAGGCGGGGTTGCCGACCGTGCTGCTGGGGCGCCGGTCGGGCGACGAGTACGTCAGCTACGTGGACGCCGACAATCTGGGCGGGGCCCGAAGTGCTGTCTCGCACCTGCTGAAACAGGGCCGCACGGCGATCGCCACCATTACGGGGCCGCTGGACATGTACGTCGCGCAGTGCCGGCTGCGCGGGTATCAGGATGCCCTGGAGGCGGCCGGTCTGGAGGGCACGCGGTCCTTGGTCGCGGAGAGCGACTTCACGGAGGAGGGCGGGCGCCGCGCCATGGCGGAACTTCTCGAACGGCACCCTGAGGTCGACGGCGTGCTGGCCGCGTCGGACACCTCGGCGGCAGGAGCGCTGCAGGCGCTGCGCGCGGCGGGACGGCGGGTGCCGGAGGACGTCGCCGTGATCGGATTCGACGACTTCCCGTTGGCTCGGCGCACCGAACCGCGCCTGACCACAGTGCGTCAGCCGGTGGAGGAGATGGGGCGTGCCATGATCAGGCTGCTGCTCGAGGAGATGGAGGAGCCGTGCGTGGCCTGGCGCCACGTGATCCTCCGCACGGAGTTGGTCGCTCGTGAGTCGTCCTGACGACCGTCCGCGGCCGCCTCGGTGACCGTCCTCTGCGACGGTGCTGTTCTCCTCCACGGACCTCGGCGCCATCCGTTTCGAGGCCCGTCTGCGGAGCCGATGGCGTTCACGACCTGTCACTGGCCTTGTGTGGCGACTTCCAGTTCGCCGGTGATGGACATGACTCCTCCGCAGCCCACGAGCCGGACGGCGACGCGGCCGCCTTCGGTGCCTTTGAAGTGAGGCATGTCGGATAGGGGAACCCACTCCCGGTCGAAGTTCATCCGGCCGTGGGGAACGATGACCTTCCGGCTTGTCCGGACGGTGGTCTCTGGTGGTCCTCAACAGTGCTGCCCCGGCCGGTGAGCCCCTGCACCACGGCACGGGATACGACGGTCTGCTCCCCGGTCGCGATGGATCGCTGGGGAGCGGCCGGAACGCGATAGGCATACATCATTGTGGTATATACACCACTCTTGGTACGTGTCGATGAAGCGCACCAACGTCTACGCCGATCCGGAAGACCTCGCGATCATCAAAGAGGCCGCGAAGCTGCGCGGCATCAGCGAGGCAGAGATCATCCACCAGGGCATCCATCTCGCGGCCATGGCCAACCGTGTGTGGGACGAGCCTCTCTTCCCCCGCACCTTCCGGGGAGCGGGGCGCACCCCCGGCAAGCAGGACGTGCGTGACGCTGTTGCCGATGCGGTGCGCCGCGAGACCGGGACTGCTGCGTGATCGTCGTCATCGCGGGCACCTCCGGGCTGCTTGCGGCGCTCGACTCCGCCCACCCCGAGCACCAAGCGTCGAACGAAGCCATCATGGCTGCTGGGCTCCTGGTGATGTCCCCGCTGCTGCTCGCGGAGATCGACCACGTCGCCACGCGCGAGCTCGGCCGTGAAGCGGCGCTCGGCGCGGTCGACGACATCCGCCATTGGGTGCGACGAGGCCGTGTCGTTCTGCCCGAGATCACGGAGGACCATCTGGGCGTCGCCCAGTCGGTGCGCGCCCGCTGTCGCGACTTGGACCTGGACCTCGCGGACGCGGTGAAGGTGGCGCTTGCCGCCGAGTACGACACCGACGCTGTACTCACGCTCGACCGGCGCGATTTCCGGGCTGTGCGCCCATTGGGCCTGCACAAGGTGTTCCGGGTGCTGCCCGACGACCTTCCGCTCTGATGTCGGATGGTGCCTGGCGTGTCGTCCGTCGGTTTCCGTCGGTCGTGACGCTCGCGATCCTCCCGGGCTCCCTTGTGGGGCCGGGAGACCCTGCCTGACCTGCAGTTTCTCGGAGGTGGTTCCGGGCGACACCTTTCCGATGACGCCGGCTGCGGGCCGGAGTGCGTGGCGATTCTGGAACCTGCCGTGAGGGGTTCCTAACCGGCGCAATTATTCGCGCGCAGTATGTGCGGTGTGGGCGTTACGGGCGGTATCGCGACGCTGAATCGACGCACGCATGACCTTCATTCATGTGGGGTGTCAGGCGCTCTGTGGCAGGTCAGGTCCTGCCAGGGCGAGGTATTTTGATCAGGTGCCGGAGTGTGTGTGACGTCCCGAGTGGCTGCTGGCCCCAGATGGCCGGTTGTCCTGAAATGGACCAGCGGGGCCTGCCGGCCACCGACGCCGGCAGGCGAGCTGGGAGGGTGCACTGTCTGGTGGCCGGCGGTCGGCCGCGATCGGGGCGGTGCCCCAAGGCCCTGCTCCGCCGACGCCGGCCGACTCTGCCGAAATCATGGGGCGTTGAGGTGTGCGTGAATATCCACCACCCGGACGGCCTCCGGTGGAACGAGTCCGTCAATATTGCGTGAATAAACGCCGCTCGGACACCGACCGCCTTTACTTGCAGAGACACAGCCGCTCGTTCCGGCACGATCGCACGATCGCCCTTCAAAGCGTTCGAGAAGAACGCGTGAGTCCGAACACGGGCCGAACCGCTCACCAACGTTGACATTGAGGACGCGCACGGGTTCGCGTCCTGCACGAGAAATGGAATAGTCAGTGACCACCAATCGCACCCTCGTCATTGTCGCCCACCCGAACCTCACGGAATCCCGTGCCAACGCCACCCGGCTCGCCGAGATCAAGGACCTGGACAACGTCACCGTCCACGACCTCTACCAGGCTTACCCCGATTCCAACATCGATGTCGCACGCGAGCACCAGCTGTTGCGCGAGCACGACACCATCATTCTGCAGTTCCCGGTCTACTGGTACAACGTGCCCTCGCTGCTCAAGGCTTGGTTCGACGCGGTGCTGGTCTACGGTTTCGCATTCAACTTCGATGGCTCCCCCTCCGCGCTGCATGGTAAGAAGGCTTGGCTGGCCGTCACGGTCGGAAGCACCATGGAGACCTATGCCACGGACGGCCTCGCCCGACGGACCCTTGAGGAGTACCTCGCCCCGGTCACTCAGACGCTGGAGTTCTGCCAGTTTGACTACCAGGGTTTCCATGCCGTCTACGGCATGATGTTCGACCCATCGGAAGAGAACCTCATCCTGGACGCCAAGGAATACCGCAGGCTCGTCGCGACGTGCGAGACGCCGGCCGCCTGACCTCAAATATTCGTGAAGCTCGACTATTCGCGAATTTTTCGAGTTTTCACGATCAATCACGACGTCGACTCTGGCGGCCCAGCCCCAATCCGCACGTTCCTGCATGTCACCCCCCGAGTCCATCGCTGAACTCGACGGAGTTCAGCGAAGAAAGATGACGATCTTCGCCTCGTGCCGGTTCGGCGGTGATCGCCGGCTGTGTGCAAGAACCCGGGGCGTCCGCGCCGGCATTCCTCGATCACGAGGCTCGTGCTGTCCACCATGCACTTCACGCAGGCCAGGCCGCGTCATCATCAGGCCTTTGGTCGAGGAGGCGAGGCTCACGCACGCTGCGGTAGCCGGGGGTGAGATTCCCCCGGTCACCGGCATTTCGTACACGATGCTGAAACCTGGACTGATTGAAGGCCGGAAGTCCCCGAACCCGCGTCAGACTGAATTGACACGTTTGGGGCGGCTGTGCAGGAACGGACTGCAGGTTTTCAGGGTCCTCTGGACAGGACTCGTTTCGAGCATGCGGATGGAGTCCAGCGCGCTGAGCCTGTTGGCCAGGTAGTCGTGCAGTTCACTGGGACTCTTGCACAGGACAAGGGCCACCAGGTTGGTTGGGCCGGTGGTGGAGGCCAGGAAGGCTAGTTCCTTGTGTTGGACCAAGGTGCTCGCTACCTGGTTCAGGTACGCCGGGGCGACCGACATCCACAGCAGGGCTTGCGTGGTGATGCCGTATACCTGAGCACTGATCTCGACGTCGAAGGTGAGCATGCCGCTGGCCTGCAAAGCAGCGAGTCGGCGCGTAATCGTCGAGGAAGACTGGCCGGTCTCGGCGGCGAGGTCTGTGTAGCTGATGCGGCCGTTGTTCTGCAAGGCGGCCAGCAGGTGCCAGTCCGCCTGCGTCAGGGTTGAGCGCAGCTTGGGAGGCTCGTCAGCGCCATCTGACGAGTCGACTGCTCGGCGCAGTTGTCCCTGCTGCTCGTTGGTGAGCGCGGTGGTGTGCCCCTGCCAGGCGGTGGGACCGCCCAGATAGATGTGCAGCAGGCGGTGCGCCGACACCTCGGCGATGTTGGCCACGCGAGGGATCTCGCCGAACAGCAGCGCATGATGCGCCGCCGAGTTCGTGACGAAGCATATTTCGCTTCCCCCGGACACGAGCCGCACCCAGGTGGTGTCGTTCCGCCGAGCCAGGCTCTGCGCGACGCTCTGAGCGCTGTTCGGGCTGGCCGTGAGCCTCAGAATCCACTTCCCGCCTGACTGTTGCCGTGGGTTCACCACCCCGACAACGCGAAGCGACAACTCGCTGCTCAGTCGTCCGTAGCGACGGGCGACTGTTTGCGTGGAGACGCCCAGAACCTCGGCGATTCGGCTGAATGGCGCCCGACCGTCGATACGCAGGGCATGAATTATACAATGGTCCAATTCATCGATTGAAGGGACCGTTTGCTCAGAAAAGTCGCCCACTGGTCGCCTGGGGCCGGAAACGCTCAGCAAGGATTGCGGCATCAGTCTTCCTTATGTAGCCTGGTTCAAAACCTCGTCAATTGCCTTGACTGTCAGCGGACTTGGCTGTCGGCGACGGCGGTTTCCCCCACCAGGGCCTCGGCTGAGTTCCGTTCCGTGATGATGGTCAGTCAGTTATCGTGATTGATCATGCTTTGCCGGACTTGGCCGCGCGGCCATGGAGTGCACAGAGGTGGTTCAAAGAGTACGGATTCAATATCACCCGCCTGCCCGGCGTCCCGACCCGGTACCTAGCCACCTGGCGGCCTGTCAACGGCCGTACTGGTTGGCCGAGTACTGGCATCATCTCCTGGATGACACTTTCGAGGAGGAGGGCAGCCAGGCGCCTACCGCACGACTTCCTAGGACCCCCTACCTGGCATGAGCTGTCCACCCCGCACGACCTGGTATTTCAATGCATCCGCCGCCACTACACCAGCCCCCCGACCAGCTCATGAACTACTACGGACCGTGACCATCTTCAGGAAGTGGACATCGATAGGTCAATTTCTATCTTCGGGCGAGTGTACATGTTCTGGCTGTTCTAGGAAGCTGACGATTCCTAACTTCGGTGCTCTGTACGATCGCTGGGACGGGTGTGATGGAGGGGACCAAACTCGGCGCGGATGTGCGCGGGCTGGGACACTGCGGGGCCCGTCCGGGGGCGCGTGCCGCGGGTTTCGGAGGACACGTCTCGCGCGGGGCGGCTGAACTGGACGCGGGGATTTCGCCCTTGGTGAGCGTGCGTCGTTCCGAGGCGGGGCTCAAGCAGCTGCCGAGCATGATCCCGGTCTGGTAGACGCGCTGCTTGGCGCTGGTGATCCCGGAAGGGCGGTGACGGAGATCTGGCGCTCCCCCCTTACAAAGGAGGAAAGCTTCCCCCTGCACGCGACCTTCGCGGACCGCTGAGGCCGCCCCAGCACCGGCATCCAGACCGGGATGCCCCGTTCCGCTACATCGGCGACAACGTCTGCGAGTTCACGCAGGCAGGCGAGCCGGTGATCAGCGCGGACACCAAGACGGAGGAGGTGCCCGGCGACTTCGCGGCGGCCGGCCGGGAGCGGTGGCACACGCCGGTCGGCCCGCGCGGGGCCCGCACGCACGCCTTCCCGGAAAAGGGTGGGGCGGAGAGGGGCGCCCATGGATCTGCGGCCTGGTCACGGATGCCGGGTGCGTCTCGGGGGGCTGCGACGGGGACCCCGCGGCGTTCGCCGTGGCCACCCTGCGCCGCTGGTGGGAGGCAAAGAGGCGGGCCCGCCGGGACGCCATCCGGCTGCTGATCACCGGGACGCCGACGGGGCGAACGGTCCCTGTTCGCCCCGATCAGCATCAACTTACGCGGTAGGCCGGTCACTAGCCATGAAGCCGTCGTCAGCACCATCGGCGCGACCACGACCCGCATCGGGCTCACCGTTCGAGCGGAACGTGACTCCGGCGCCCACCCCGACCGAACCACCGTTCCCACCACGTCATGGGACAGGCTCCCCCTGGAGCCGCACGAGTGGCACGGCATCCGGAGCCGGCGCGGACCCGAACAGCTTCGACCCGAACCCCCGTGCCCGTCACCGGAGTCCGACCGCTTCCCTGCAGGGACAAGAGCCCCCGCAGGGTTGCTGCACCACAGCCGGGGCGGCATGGAACCCACCGCAGGCATACTCTGCTCGGCGGCCACCGCGACTACCTGGACGAGCAACCCGCCGATCATGGCAACCAAGAGAACCGGCCCCGGCAGCGAGTGGCCGGCCTCCTTGGCAGCCTTGGGCCGTCAGCGGTTGTAGACGAGGTGGGCGATGCGTTCGGCGAGCATGATCGTGGTGAGGTTGGTGACGCTGGAGGGCACGTACGGGATGATGGAGGCGTCCACGACACGCAGAGCGGCGAGTCCGTGCACGGCTCCGCGGGAGTCTACGACCGCCTGAGGCGAGTCGGCGGCGCCCATGGGGGCGGTGGAGGTGGGATGACCGTAGACGGAGAGGCCGGATTCGACTATCCGTGTCAGTTGCTCGGTTTCGTCGGGCAGTTCACGCGGCATCAAAAGCCCCGCGAGCGACGGCGCGAGTGCCGGGTCACGGGCTAGATCACCGGCGATGCGTACGCCTTCGAGCATGCGTCGGCGGTCGCGCTCGGTGCCGAGGTAGTTGTGGTCAATCAAGGGCTGGGCAAGCGGATCGCGGCTGGCGAGGCGCAGCGTGCCGTGCGCGTCGGGGAGCACCAGGGCCGTGGACAGGGCGATGACCCCGCCGGCGGGCATGAACGGAGCCCCGTTGGGATGCACGGCGACGATGTTCAGGTCGAGTTCACCGTCGTCGGCCTCGCTGGAGGCGGTCCACAGCAGCGCGCCGAGGGCGGGAGTCATCTCCGCTCGCCCCGGGGCGAGTGCATAGACGGTGGGGCAGAAAGGATGGTCTTGCAGGTGTCGCCCGACGGGCAGGTCGGCGAGAAGCTCGACGCCGAGAGACGCCAGTTCGCCGGCGGGGCCGATGCCGGAGCGCAGCAGGATCGCCGCGCTTCCGTAGGTTCCGGCAGAGAGGATCACCTCGCCGGCATTGTGCACGGCCCCGTCGGCGGTGACTACTCCAGTCGCCCTGCCACCGCGGAACAGGACCCGGTCGACGGTGACGGCACCGTGCACGGTGAGATTCGGGCGAGCGCGTACCTCAGCGGCGAGGTAGACCAGTGCGGTGTTCTGTCGGACCCCGTCGAGGACGTTGACCGCGAAGGGTCCGACGCCGCCCTGCTCGGTACCGTTGAAGTCGGCGATCCGCTTGTAACCAAGGGCGACTGCGGCGTCGATGAAGCCACGATGCGCGGGGGTCAGCTCCGAGTCGGTAAGTTGGCGCACGGGCATCGGCCCGCTTCGCCCGTGAAACTCGTCTTCGCCGGTTGAGGTGTTTTCCAGGGCGCGGAAGTACGGCAGGACGTCGGCGAAACTCCAGTCGTCGAGCCCGTTCTCGGCCCAGCGGGCGAAGTCGCGGGCGCGGGCGCGGAGGGCCGCGCCGGCGTTGACGGCGGAGCTCCCGCCGATCACCTTGCCGCGCAGAGCGGCGATCTCGGGGCTCAGTCGTCCGCCCCGTGCGGTGTATCCCCAGTCGTGATCGAGATCGGCGATGCGGTTGGCGTCGAGCAGCGCGCCGGGGAACTGGGTGGGGCCGTAGTCCGGCCCGGCCTCGAGCAGTACGATGCGCCGGGCGGGGTTCCCGCTCAGTCGCGCGGCGAGCACTGCACCGGCCGATCCGCCGCCGACGATCAGGACGTCGGCCGGTTCGACGGAGTGGGACAAGGTAGGACCCTTTCGATCTCGATGTAGTTGGAGGGGGCGTCCACGTGGCGAGCCGCCACCGGCGATTCGGAACCTTGCTCACGATGCGAACGTGAGCGCCGCCAGAACCACTTTCAGTTCCGGATGACACCCTTGTTCCGCATGAGGAAGTCGGCCAGGTAGCCATCGTGCGGAACCGAGGGATCCATCCAATGGGTGTGCTGGCTTCCCAGGTACAAGTTGCTTATGGTCGGCTCGCCGAGCAGGCGGTCGATGAGCTGGGCGTCGTGGGTCATCGCGTTCAGTACGAGCGTGTTCTTCAGCGGGTCCGTCCCGGCCTCGGGTGTCCACGGCGCGATCCACACGCAGGGGAACGGCAGCTCCACTCCTGCCTGCGGAGCGGCTGGATCGTCGATTTGGTGGACGGCGGGCAGCAGCGCGGCGCTCCCGTCCCCGAGTTCGCCCACGATGCCGTCGCCGCCGAGCCACGGCCGGGCGCCGGCTGCCTTCTTCAGCAGGTGCGTTTCGATCGCCTTGGCGACCGCGATCGGCTGTACGGGGAGTACGGCCTTGTCATCCTCGGGCGGCAACGGCGTCGCGGCGGACAACCGCGCCGCGACGGCCTCGGCGAGCGGAGCTGGGTCGCCCTCCACGAAGATGGCTGTCGCGTTCACGCATCCGGTCCCTCCGTGGCCGCTCACGGATGCGACGATCACGTCCAGGTGGTCGCGCCAGTCCACGTCGGCCGTGATGAGGATTTTCGACCGGCCCGGCCCCTGCGGCAGCACTGTCGCGGCCTCGCCGTACTTGCGGGTCACCTCCTCGCCGCCGTACACCATCCCCAGGTCGGCGCCGCGCAGAATGGCATCGGCACCGGCGTGGTCCGTGGGCAGGAGCACCACCTGATCGTCGGCAAATCCCGCGCTCCGCAATGCCGTCACAAGCCGGTGCGGGGTGAAGGGGTCACGGCTCGACGGGCGGACAGCGACGCGGTAGCCCAGTGCCAGTGCCTCCGGCCAGATGCTGTGGGTGCCGGGATGGTTGCCCGCCGCGTGCAAGGCGAATACGTCTCCGCGCCGTGTCCACACCGAACGCCCGGTCCGCGTCAGCGGATCGCGCCAGTTGTCGACCGCCCCCCGCGGGCGCGCGTACTGGATGCTCGCGTGAGCCTTCGCCACCCGCTCGGCGACCGTGGTGGTCGCCGTGACAACGGAGGAGACCGGAACTCCTCCCACCCTGCTGACAGCGTGTTGGTACTCCTCGACGGTCAGTCCGTCGATCGTCGCGGTCGCGAAGAGCGTGGCCGCACGGCTCAACGCGTCGGCCCGTTCGTCGGCCGGCATGACGCTGCCCCGGCGCAACGCCGCCATGGTGCGGTTGACGTACAACGGCGGCACGAGGCTCAGTTCCGCGAAGGCAGTGCCTGCCACATCGGTGACCGTCTGTATGTTCCTGGAGCGGTAGGCGCCGGTTGCACCGAGCGCGGGCAGGTCGATCATCAGTAGACCCCCTCGATGACGTTCTCGTCCTCGAAGACGGCGACGGTGCCGATGTCAGCGACCGAGTCCCCGACCGCGCCGTTCACCTGAGGAAATCGAGTGGCGAGGTCACGTTCCAGGTTGCTGGGCAGCAGAAAGGACTTGCTGACGTGGTTGACCAGTACCTGGCCTCGCTCTCCGTAGGGCACCGGCTCAAGGCTCTTCGGATCGACGACCGTGAAGGTCACGTAGGGGGAGAACGAGTCGAAGACACACGGGTCGTCGACGGTGAGCCCGGCACGCTCGCCAGCGACCCCGATGATCATCGTGCTTCCGTACTCGCCGCACAGCGCGACCTCGGGGAACACCTCGGTCTTGAAGAGGTGGCGGCTGTCGGCGTCCATCTGCGTACCTCCCCACCTGATGCACTTCACCCGCTTGTTCACCAGGGCGACCAGCTTGTCGTCCCTGGCCAGTCGTTCCAGCAGCGGGGGCGTGATGGTGAGCAGGCCGATGTCCTGCGTCCGCAGGACATCGGCGGCCTGGTCGATGAGGTGCTGGGCGTAGGCGTCGACCTGCCCGAACTGACCGTCGGCGATGAGCCGCTTCACCCAGCGCGGATCGAGGTCGATCGTGAAGCCATGGCGGCCGTGCGTCACGGCGTGCTGCCGGAACAGGGTGCCCACGACGTGCGGTCCGGTCGGGATGACTCCCAGCCAGTTCCCTCCGCGCGGCACACCGTGGCGGTCCAGGTTCGCGTTGCTCCAGCTCACCATGCGGTCAAGCCAGTCCCGCATCAGAACGACCCGCTTCGGAGCGCCGGTGGTGCCGCCGCTTTCGAAGAACCCGATCACGTCGGACTGATTTCCGTATCCCCTGGGAACCAGATCCTCGCCACGGACGTCACGAAGCTCCGTGGCCACGTTCGGGAAGTGCCGGAGGTCCTCGTAGGTCTTGACATCGGCTCGCGGATCGAAGCCGAGGGTAGCGGCTCGGTCCAGCCAGAACTTGCAGCCGGTCTCGGGATTGAAGTGCCACTCCATGGCGGCGCGGATGAACTCGTCCGGATCGGGCTGCACGTCGAACGGAAGATCCAGGATCTGTTCTGCGGTAAAAGGCATTGTCTCTTCCTCATGGAAAGGGTTCGGGTGGATCCGGGCACGACGACGATGCCGCCGGTGCAAGGCGGTGAGCCCGAGAAGGGTCTGCCGAAGGAGCGGGGACTACGGCTGCAGCCGGCTCGTACGCCAATCGAGCGAGTCGCGGTCATAGCGCAGCCTGCGGTGCAGCCGGTCCGAGCTCGCGGACCAGAATTCGACGACGTCGGGCTGCAGCCGGTAGCCGACGAAGAACTCCGGCCGGGGCTGGGGCGCCCCGGTCAGTCCCAGGCCGCGTGCCCTGGTGCGCAGAGACTCGACGTCCTCCAGTGGCTCACTCTGCTCGGTGACCGTCGACATGGCGTGCAACGGAATCGGCCGGGCGGACCACAGGGCGTCCGACTCGGCGTCGGGCAGTAGCACGACTGGACCGGAGAGGATGATCTGCTGACCGGTCTCCCTCCAGTACAGCAAACCCGACGCCCACCCCGTAGCAGCGATTTCACGTCCCTTCTGGCTGCAGCTGTGGCTCGTGAACACCAGGCCGAGGTCAGTGACATCGGTTATGGCGACCACCCGGTTCGAAGCACGGCAGCGGGAGTCCGCGGTGGCCAGCGCCAGCGCGGTGGGCTCGCGGACTCCGAGTTTTCGTGCCTGGGAAAGCCAGCTCTGCACCAGCTTGAGGGGCTCCGACGGCGGCTGATCGTACTCGGGGAAGGGGAGGTCGACCTTCCCGCTGAGGGACTCGTATCCACTTGCGTCCATGAAAGGCCCCCACTAGACGTTGATTGTTCCCTCGGCAACCACGACGGCGTGGCCGCCGACGTGGACCGAGCGGACAGACTCGCCGGCCCCCTCGGCGGTAGCCCTCATGACCGAGGCGCGTCCCATCTCCACGCCCTGGGTGATCTTGATCTCCTGCCCGTACTCGGCGAACCCGTGTCTGGCCAGGTGAATTGCGAGAGGCCCGGCAGCGGAACCGGTCGCCGCGTCCTCGACCACACCGTAGGCGGGGGAGAACATCCGCGTCCGCCAGCCCCCGTCTGCCTTGGCGAAGCAGTTGGCGGCCATGTCGGGAAAGCGTGAGAGGGCGCGATGATCCGGATTGAGAGCGGAAAGCGCCTCGACGTCGCTCAACCCCACGAACACGTGACGCGGTCCGTTGCAATAGATCTCGACCGGGGCCGTCGATGTTTCGACCCCGAGTGCGGCCAGGAGGTCATTGCTGAGATCGTAGGGCTCCGAGCTGGGAACCGGTTGCCGCATCTGGACCCACGCGGCGCCGTCGTGGGTACTCAGCTCGAACTGGATGACACCCATCGCGGTCTCCAGCCGCAGCCTGTCGCGTTTCCAGGTCTGACCGAGCGCGAGGGCCGTGCCGAGCATCGGGTGCCCGGCGAACGGCAGTTCGTTCACCGGGGTAAAGATCCTGATCCGTGCGTCGCCGCCTTGCTCGGCCGGCAGCACGAAGGTGACCTCGGAGAGGTTCATCTCTTTCGCGATGCGTTGCATCGTCTGGCCGGTCAGATCCCCGCTGTCGAAGAAGACGGCGACCGGGTTGCCCAGCAGCGGCTCGCGGGCAAAGGCGTCTACGATCATGTACCGGTGCACTATCGGCGCTCCGTGGCTTGTGGCGATACCGGGGGCCCGGCGGAGAAGGCAAGGCCTAGCGAGTCGATCCCCTCGGCCACCGCTGCGACGTCGAAGCCGGTGCGATGGTCGGGTGCGTACCCGATCAGCTCTGCCGCCCGGTTGGGCGGCAGCGGCTGATCTGCCGGAACATCCGAGTCCCACCACATGATCGCGCCCCAACGGCCGCGTTCACGGTCGGCGATCCACAGCTTCAGGCGCAATCCCTTGACCTCACGCCATGGCTCGGCGGAGCCGTCACGAAGATCCTTCTCCAGGGATTCCACGGTTTGGTGGGACCTGGCCAGGTCCCACCAGACGACATCCACTCTCATCGGCCGAGAACCCCCTGTATCGCCTCTCCGATGATGCGCGGGCCGTCGACGGTGAGCACCGACTCGGCGTGGAACTGAACCGAGGCAAAGCCGGGCCCGCGTAGCGCGTTCACTTCGCCGGTCTCCTCATCTCGGCTCACCTCGACCACACCGATCCCTTCGACGGTTCGCTTGCTCACCGAGCTGTGCGCGGCGAACGTGTTGTAGAAGCCCACTCGTTCGCGCACGCCGAACAGGTCGATCTCACGCTGTACACCCTGGTTGGGTACTTCGCGGCGGTGCAGGTCGAAGCCGAGCCTCATGCTGAGCACCTGGTGGCTCAGGCACACGGCCATCATCGGGCGGTGACTCGCCAACGCGGCGTCGACCGCCTGCCGCAGCTTGGCGATCTTGGGGTGGGAAGTCATCCGCGGATCCCCGGGACCCGGACCGAAGACCGTCAGGTCGCAGGCCGCCACGTCGAACGGCTCGTCGAATCGGCGGACCTTCACGGACAACCCCAGTGACCGCAACTGCTGGTCGAGCATCGCGGTGAAGGTGTCCTCCGCGTCCACGACCAGTGCCGTCGCGCCGTCCAGCCGGGCCACGGCCGGCCGGTGACCACACGTGTCCCGGAGCCAGAAGTCCGCGATCCCCTCGTTGCGGCGATCCAGGGCGGCCCGGACCTCCGGATTGGCCGCGTAGCCGGACCGATGGTCGGACTTGAGCGCGTTGAGCAGGGTCGCCAGCTTGCTGTGGGTCTCGGCGACCTCAGTCATCGGGTCGGAGTGGCGCACCAGTGTGGCCCCCACCGAGATGTTCATCCGGCCGCCGGGATCGATGTCGGCCGTCCGTATCAAGATCGACGAGTCAAGTGTGTGCCGTCCGGCCGCGTCCCGTCCGATCAGCGCGGCGACCCCGCTGTAGTAGCCGCGTCCTTGCGGCTCGTAGCGCCAGATGACCCTGGCGGCGCTCTCCAGAGGGCTCCCTGTGACGGTCGGGGCGAACATCGTCTCGTGCAGAACCTCACGCACATCACGGCTGGTCGTGCCTTCGATCAGGTATTCGGTGTGCGCCAGCCGCGCCATTTCTTTCAGGTACGGCCCGTGGACACGTCCTCCGTCATCGCACAGCCGGGCCATCATCTTCAGTTCCTCGTCGAGGACCATGTAGAGCTCGTCGGTCTCCTTGGTGTCGGCGAGGAACTCCATGACCCCCTGCAAGGTGGGGCCGCCGGACGGATACCGGTATGTGCCGCTGATCGGGTTCATGACGGTCTTGCCGCCGGCGAGCGAGATATGGCGCTCCGGCGTCGCACCGACAAGAGTGTTGGAGCCGGTGTGGATGATGAAGGTCCAGTAGGCCTTCTCCTCGCGCTCCAAAAGCCTTCGGAAGAACGACAGGGCGCTGGCCAGAGAGTAGTCGCCGATGTTTGCCATGAACGAGCGCTTCATCACGAAGTTGGCACCCTCGCCGGTGCCGATCTCCTCGGTGACGATCTGGCGCACCATCTGCGCGTAGGCGGCGTCGTCCACGTCGAAGTGTCCGTCGGTCAACTCCGTTGGGACCTGAGGGAAGCGGGCAAGCGCTTCGGCAACCGGCACCGATTCGCGAGCGGTGAGGTTCATCGCGAGCAAAGGCGTGGCGTCGTCTCGCGCGGCGAAGCCTCGATCGGCCAGTTGCCGGTAGGGGACGAGCACCAGAGTGTCGAGCGCGGGACCCGGCCCGGAATCGTCGGCCAACGGGATGTCGTCCAGCGACTTGTACTCGGTCACCTGGCCGGTCAGGACGTCCAGCGTGCCGGGCGAGCCGCTTTCGAGACGGTGGATGATCGCGAAGGCGGGCAGTTCCAGCGCGAGAACGCGCTCAAGCAGGACGGTCATGCGAGCACATCCTCGGTTTTGACCACCATGGCGCAGGACCGTGCCGCGTATTCGAGGGTCAGTTTATGGTGACCTTCGGAGAAGTCGCCGAGCGCGTCGGCGACCAGGAAGGGCTGAATGTCGTTGGAGAACGCGTCCAAAGCGGTCGACAGCACACCGATATGCCCGTACACGCCACAAATAATCAACTGGTCACGCTGCAGCGCGCGCATACGCTTCAGCAGCTCCGACCCGAAGAACGCACTGTAGCGCCACTTCGTGCTCATCCAGTCGTCCGCGTCGGGCTTGAGCTCGGGCACCACCGCGCGTTCGGCCTCCTCAGTGCGCATGCCGGGGCCCCAGAAGTCCTTCAGGAGCCCACGCTGCCGGTCCGTCATCCCGCCGGGCTGGGCGGTGTAAGCCACCGGCACCCCCAACTCCGCGCAGCGCTTCTTGAGGCCGGCGATGCTACCCACCAATTCGCTGCGCATGCCGTCCTCAAAGGGATTGAGGAAATAGCTCTGCATGTCGTGGATGAGGAGCACCGCCCGTTCCGGGCGGACGGTCCAGCGCACGGCGTTTTCCGGCAGCGCATACCGCGGCGGCAGACTGTACGGCGCGATCGGTGGTATTCCCGTCATCAAAAGGCTCCCTCTCTAGGAATCTCAATACTCGGACCACGCTGAGACCACCTCGATGGCCTGCCGGGTGTTGAGTCGCGGATCACACAAGCTGGTGACGGGGCCCGACCCCAGCTCGGCCGTGTCCAGCACGCACTCGGTCACGTCGTCGGGGGTCGCCTCGAGGTGAAGCCCCCCGGCCGGAACCCCCACCAGGTCCAGGACCCGCCTGAAGCCGCGGACTTCCCGGGCGATGGTTCCCACGAGCCGGTATTTGGTGCCGTCAGCCGCACAATCGGTGTTCCCGTGCATCGGGTCGCTGAGCCAGACCGCCGGGTGCCCGGCCGACTGCACGGCCTCGACGAGCCGGGGTAGCCTGCCGGCGACGAGGTCGGCGCCCATGCGCACGATGAGTGAAAGCCGGCCCGGCTCCCGATCGGGGTCCAACCGGTCGCACAGCTCCACGATCTCGCCCGCGGTCATTGACGGGCCGACCTTGCAGGCAACCGGGTTGACCACCTGGGCG
This sequence comes from Streptomyces sp. NPDC047028, assembly GCF_040644095.1. Taxonomy (NCBI): domain Bacteria; kingdom Bacillati; phylum Actinomycetota; class Actinomycetes; order Kitasatosporales; family Streptomycetaceae; genus Streptomyces; species Streptomyces sp. NPDC047028. The sequence goes on along the minus strand of NZ_JBEYVS010000015.1, from coordinate 58,040 downwards.
AGCAGTGCAACGTGCGGGCCGTCGAACTGCCGGGTCCGCTCGCCGATCCACGGCCAGTGGGTGGAGCTGAGCCAGCGCCGGCCGCCGTCGAACTCTCGGAGCATCGACATCTCATAGTCCAGAAGCAGCGCTTCATGGCTGGTCCAGACAGCAGATCCGTCGAGCCGGGGTGCCAATCCCACCCACCCGAGCTGCGTCATGATCTCCCTCGCGGTCATGTAGCCCGTGAGCATGCGCAGAGGATCGGGACGCCTCCTCTCGTGGGTGGGCTCCGGCCCGTTGATCATGTGCCCGAAGAACGACGGCAGTTCGCCGTCGCCGAGCTTTTCGACCTGGCTGGAGCGGGGCTTGGAGAACTGCCCCGCGATCCGTCCGACCCGCAGCGTCCGTTTGCCTGTGGCGGTCTCCAGGTTCTGGGCGAGCAGGTCGATGAGTCTGGTCTTACCTTGAACATGCCCAGCGGTGCACTCGGCTGGGTCCTCCGCACAATCCCCTGCCTGGAGCACCTGCATCTCGCCGGTGGCGACACGGGCCAGGTGGGAGCGGAGGTTCACTACCTGCGCCGCGGTCACCAGCGGTGTGACAGATGACAACATCGCCCGTACGAGCTCGACCTGTGACGGATCGTCCCATTCGGGCTGGTGGCGCGCCTTGGCCTGCTCGAAGTCGGCAAGGATGTTTCCCATAACGGCCTTCTCCATTGATTGATAAGAAGACGCCCGGCGAACCACGTTCAGGTTGGTATGTCGGCACGCTTGACCTGAGGGACTGCTATGCCCAGAGCCCTGAACTGCTCGCAAGGGTTCATGAACTCGCGCTGGCGCTTGATCTTCCCGTTCTCGAACAGGAAGGAGTGCAGGAAGTGATTGCGGTAGTGGCCCTCGGGGTAGTCCGCGAAGCGGATCTTTCCCTCACCGTCGCATTCGACCCAAAACTGGTTGGGGTCCTGCGTGTCGAAGATCTGGATGTTCGTCCAGGCCCAGTCGGGGAAGCACTGGAGTGACCATTCGCCGTGGTCACCGAGTCGATCCCTTCCCTCGATGACGATCGGCAGTCCAGTGTCTGTTGTCCAGAGACCACCAGTGCCGTCTTCGGTGAACAGAAGATGCCGACGCAGGCGATCCAGCCCGCGGGTATTCATGTACTGCTCCACGATCGCACGGTTGCTCGCTCGCAGTTCCGCGTCGCTGTCGGACCTCGACAACGTATCAGTGGTTTCCGCGGTGCCGGTGATGTCGACCATTGGATCTCCCTGTAGTGCCGAAGTAAAGCAGAACCACCGCGTACAAGGGCAGCCTCAACCAGTCACGAAGGCACTGAAAGAGCACAATCATGCATTGGTTCACGAGATTCCTGTTGAACCCGCCTCCCCACGCACAACGGGTAGCCGAGATCCTGCTAAACTCTGGCTGGTTCGGGAAGCCGATCGCCGCTGTCTGGCCAAAATATTCCAGCGGGTATCACCGTCTGACGGATCTGCTCCATGGCGGGCGCGACTCCACCTGAGCCCGGGTCAGCCGATCGGGGCCCGGGGCGACGGCCAGTCGACCGTCCGGAAGCCGGCCCGTCCGCCGACCGGCCGAGCTGCACTCCTGTCCCCTGTACGACGGACGTCCACGACTACTGCCGACGCCGGGAGCTGGGGCCCAGTGCCGGTGCCGGACACGTACCGCCAGCTGTCGCCGACGAGCGCCGGAAACTCGCATCCGACGTGAATTTCGGCCACGCGAGCCGCGCTCGATGGAACGAACAAGCCAATACTGCGCCCACATGCGGTGGCCGAACCTGGGGGGCATCTATATTCGCGGTGCGCATTGAACACTTCGGTGATATCCGTATCGAAGGATTCGGGAAACCATCGCCGGGCATCGACCGCATCCCCCATGTGTTGGATGTCCTACCCCACACAAGACACTTGCCCCAGCAGAAGGAATTCCAGTGAAGCGTATCGGTGAACATGCGGTGGTGTTGGGCGCAAGTATCTCGGGTCTACTGGCCGCCCGGGTGCTCTCCGAGGCATTCGACAGGGTCACGGTGATAGAACGTGACGAACTGCCGGACGGCCCGCGGACTCAGCGGCGAGGTGTGCCGCAGGGCCGCCACGCTCACGGCCTGCTCTCCAAGGGTGCGAAGATCTTTGAGGAGCTGTTCCCCGGGATACTCGACGACTTCGTCGCCGGTGGCGCGCCTGTCATCGACGGACCTTCCGAGCTGCGGATGAGCTTGGGCGGGCACTTGTTGCGCATGGACGGCGAGTACAGAGATCTGTCCCGCACCTACCAGCCCAGCCGGCCGCATCTGGAGAATCGGCTCCGCGCCCGGATCGGGGAGCTTGCGAAGATCAAGCTCATCGACCAGTGCCAAGTCACCGGCCTCGAGACCACCTCGGACAATGGCGCCGTCACCGGTGCGCGTGTTAGGTACGTGGGCAGCGGCTCCGAGGATGTGATCCTCGCCGATCTCGTGGTGGACGCGACCGGCCGGTCTGGACGGACCACCAAGTGGCTGGTCGAGATGGGATACGAGCCACCGGCCGAGGAGCGTATCGACGTCGACATCATGTACACCAGCCGGTATCTGCGGCCGGCCCCCGGTTCGATGGGCCGTGAGAAGGTCGTGATCATCGGGCATGCGCCGGGGAGCCCCAAGGGCGCGGAGTTCCTGGAGGAAGAGGACGGCCGCTGGGTCCTGACGCTGATCGGTTACCGCGGTCACCATCCGCCGACCGACCCGGCCGAGTGGGTGGAGTTCGCCAGGCCGTTGGTTCCCGAACATGTCTTCGCGGCGATCCGCGACGCTGAGCCGCTCAGCGAGATTTCCGCGCACCGGTTCCCGGCGAGCGTGCGCCGTCGCTATGAGAAGCTGACCCGAATCCCGCGCAGGCTGCTGGTGGTGGGCGATGCGATATCGAGCTTCAACCCCATATACGCCCAGGGGATGACGGTGGCCTCGCTCCAGGCAATGGCGCTGCGTGACTCGCTGAGTGGTGACCTGGATCAGGTCGGCCAACGGTTCTTCCGCAAGGCCGCCAAACCCATCGGCGTCGCCTGGAAGATGGCGACCGGAAGTGACCTGGCCCTGCCTCAGATCGAAGGCCCGAGGCCACTTCCCGTACGGCTCATCAACTCCTACATGGACAAGGTGCTCGCCGCAGCCGAAACGGACATGGTCGTGACCGAAAAATTCCTGAAGGTCCAGTACTTGCTTGAACCGCCGACAACATTGTGCACCCCGGGCATTATGTGGCGCGTTTTTGCGGGAAATCGCCGGCAGCGCGTCCCGGCACACACCAGTTAGTGGAGGTAACCAAATGCCCATCTCCATCGCCGACAAAATCCTTCGGCTCTCCCTTACCACGTTCCCGTTCATAGATGCGTCACAGTTCTTTCCGTCGCTCTCAACGTACAAGGTTGACAGGACCTTCGATCTTACCGAGTTTGAGGGGGCCATGAAGTACTTCTTCCGGGGAAATCCGCTCTTCTCAAAGTGTCACCTGGTGGAGCTGACCTTCGATACTCCGGAAGATTTTCCCCTCTCGTCATTCCAAGGGCTCCTCGCGGAAAGGTATGAAAGCTACTACGACAGCTTTCTGCTTGCCTCCGTCACTTATCGCTCCGACCCGCACCTGCAGGGCATCTTTACGTGTATTCCGTTTCCGCTGCAGGACGGGTACAAGGTTTTCCGATTCCACCAGGCCTTGATGAAGACCCTGAAGACTCGGCAGGACGGCTTCCAGATCGCCCAAGGCCTCGCAGAGCTGGGCATCCGGCCCGACGAGCTGGCGACGTTTTTGCCGCCGGCCGAGACTTCGCCCTCCGGTGCGACCAAGGAACTCCCCGTCGCGTTCGCCGAAGGCTCTGCCTCGCCTGTCAAGATCGGCCCCTTCATGGAAAAAATGAGGACGGACTTCCTTGACCGCGACAGCGCAAACATGTTCGTCCTCAAGAACAGTCTTTATTCGCCGAAGCTGCCCCTCGGCAACACGCTTCGGTTTCTGACGGTGCCGCGCAGCGTAATCGCGCAAAGCACGGGAATCCAGATCCGTGACTACTATCGCGCCGAGGAGCAGCGGCAGATAGACGCACTTTCTCGCGTCGAGCGACGAGAAGACTTCATTGAGGCCGGTCAGGCGAGAATCCGGAAAATGATCGCCACGCCCGACGTCTTTGCCGTCAATAACTACGGCAATGTGTCGGCGCACGACGGTTCGGATGCCCATGCGGACCAAGGCATGCTCGTGAAGTACGAGTGGCATATGCCGCTCATTGTGTTGGGACTTACCGTGGGTGAGAGGTCTGGACTCTCGTGGACGATCACCATTCGCGACAAGGCGTTCAACTTTGCGACGGTCCGAACTTCCCCGCAGGGTGACATCGCCAAGGCGACGGTCGAAGGCAATCCGGAAGCATCCGTCGCATGAGCCGTCGGTGTACTAATATCTCCCTGATGTTTCAGGAGGTTCGGGCGCGGCGGTGACGTGCAGGAACGAGGGGCTGAGGCTCGACCCCGGAGTCAATGACTTGATTATTGTGTGAAAAATTCGAAGAGTTCACGAATGATCAAGGCTCGCGCGGGTTCTACCAGTCGGGTGGTCAGGGGCTCGGGCTCCCGACCACCCGACCGCGTCTCTGCCTCGGCCGCGCATATGGAAACTTGCCCAATCGATGCGCCGAGCGATCCGCGACGATTCCGCAACAGACCCGAGAGGCTCACCGATGAGTATCCCCGCCCCGCACACGCTGACCCTCGCCAACGACCTGAGCATCACTCGGATGGGATACGGCGCAATGCAGCTGACCGGTGCCGGTGTCTTCGGACCGCCCAAGGATCGCACTCAGGCGATCGCCGTGCTGCGCGCAGCGGTCGAGCTCGGCGTCACCCACATCGACACCAGCGACTTCTACGGGCCGGCTGTCGTCAATGAACTGATCAAGGAGGCCCTGCACCCCTACCCGGACGGACTGCACATCGTCACCAAGGTCGGCGTCCGCCGCAGTGCCACCGGCGGCTGGATCACCTCCCTGGCCCCCGCCGACCTCAAGGCCCAGGTCCACGAGAATCTCCAGCACCTCGGTCTGGAGGCCCTGGACGTGGTCAACTTGCGCACGGCAGCATTCGAGGGTGACGGGTCCTCCGTCGCCGAGGCGTTCGGCACTTTGGCCGGCCTGCGTGAGCAGGGCCTGATCCGTCATCTCGGCCTCAGCGGGATCACCGACGCCCAGCTCACCCAGGCCCAGGCCATCGCACCCGTGGTCACCGTGCAGAACCGGTACAACCTGGTCGACCGCGCCGACGACGACCTCGTCGATCGCTGTGCCGAAGAGAACATCGCCTACGCCGCGTTCTTCCCCCTTGGCGGCGGCTTCCACCCACTGCGGTCACGAACCCTGCGCAGCGTCGCGAGCCGCCTCGGCGCCTCCGAGCAGCAGGTGGCGCTCGCCTGGCTGCTGCAGCGCTCGCCGTTGATGGTGCTGATCCCCGGCACCTCCTCCGTGGCTCACCTGCGGGAGAACATCGCCGCGGCTGACCTGGAACTGCCCGACGAGGCGATCGCCGAACTCGACACCATCGGGAAGTGACCCTGTGCGCCCGCACGCCGGCGCAGAGCATCGGCAGGGAGCTGGAGACTACTAACTTGCGTGTCATAAAGAGTGGTTTGGCCGTAGGATCACGATGTGATGGAGGGTATCGAGGCCGCTGGTGGGGAACTTTGAACTTGCCACCACTTCCGGATGAGCGACCTCGGCGTCTGGTACTCAGCGCTGACGCTCGGGCGCTGGGACATCGCTGGATCCGTGTGGTGGCGTGTGCCGCAGCGCTGCGACCCCGGCCGGAAAGGGGTGATGATGGCCAGTCAGGGAAGTATTGGCCCGAACAGTCGGATTCGCCCATGGTGGAGGGTGGCTCTCAGGACGCCCGTAACACAGCGTCAAATCAAGTCAATTATACGCGACTTCGAATCCTCTGCAGGCTAAGGGTCTGCTCTTTGCCACTGCCCCGAGCGACTCGACTGGCCGCCCGGCTGCGCCGACGGCCGGCTGCCCGGTGGCGAGGTGATCAGTCCGGCCATCGACGTCCTCGCCGGTCGCGCCGCCGGGCTCCGCCGGCTCGACAGCACGGAGTACCGGTCGAGGACAATCACATCAGAGAAGGCTGTAATCAATGAAGATTCGAGACCTCCACAACGAATTCACCGCAGATCGCGCTGCCGCTGAGCGTGCCTACTATGGGAAATTCCTCACCCTTGAGGGAATCTCAATCCGAACGGGCGAAAGCCAATATCGCACGCCGGTGGTGGACGTGTCAGATGTCCCCGGAGGCCCCCACCTCGCCATCTTCGTGTTTCCGTTTGACCACCGCATCAAAGAGTCATTTCGGCTTGTGCGAAGCGTCCCCCTGAGTGTCCCCGTCACCGTCAAGGGAGAAGTTCGGGTTTTCAGCGAGGACGGAACGGTGCTGGTCATCAAGCAGTGCGAACTGCTTAGCCCATGAGTCCCTGTATGCCATTTTCCAGAGCGGCGAACGACCGGCACCCGCAAGGGCGGCAGGCGAATGGCAGGACGCGAACGGCGCCGCACCCGGCCAGTTCGACACCGAGGCCGGGACCCGCGGCTACGACAACCTGATCACCAGCTTCCCGTCCATGACCGTCCACCACGACGAGCAGTCGGTGTCGACCTTCGGCTGCACCGGCCCCGGCGGCCAGTGGTGGACCTTCGACGACGCCTGGTCGATCGGGAAGAAGACCGCCTGGATCATGACCAAGGGCCTCCTGGGCGGCTTCGTCTGGGAGATGTCCGGCGACACCCCGAACGGCACGCTGATGACCGCGCTCGACGACGGACTGTCGTGAGGGAGGACGGGGCCCTGACCTGAGCCGGGCGGAGGATGCAAACGGCCTAACCGGCAGGGCGCCGTCCGGTCCGGCGGTGAACAGTTGCCGTAACAGGGCGACCGGTCTGCCTCGCGCACCGGCGCCCACGGAGCGGCCGTTCGGAAGGGCAGGAAGCATGCGCGTCCTCATGACCGTCGAGCTGGACACCCAGCTGACGAACAAGGCGATCACGGAAGGCAGACTGGCGGCCGTCATGGAGTCGGTGTTCGAGCGGATCCGGCCCGAGGCGGCCCACTTCGGCGCCAAGGACGGCATGCGGACGGCGTACGTCGTCTTCGACATGGAGAACGCCTCGGACATTCCCTCCGTCGCCGAACCGTTCTTCCAGGAACTGAACGCCCGGATCGAGTTCCAGCCCGTCATGAATCTGGACGACGTCCGGACCGGCCTGCAGAACTTCGCGGCGGGCCGGTAACCCGAGGGGCGGGAGCAGGCGGCGGCGGAGGAGCCGGGCGGGCGGCGGTGTCCTGCACCGTCGTCCGCCCGGCCGTCGCCGGCGCGACTCTCAGGTGTCCGCCCGCACGGACACCGACGGGTCCGTGGGCGCCGCTGCCGCTGTTGCTGCCGCGGCCGGGACGCGGGCCGTGCGCCGGGGGGAGGGGAGGAGGGAGGCCAGGGTCCAGCGGCCGGGGCCGAGGGCGGCGATGAGCAGGAAGGACCAGCAGAACATCACCGCTGCCTCGCCGCCGTTCTGGATGGGCATGACCGCGTGCCGCTGGTGCACGTCGAAGTAGGCGTACGCCATGGAGCCGGAGCACAGGAGGGCTGCCGCGCGGGTTCCGAGGCCGCACAGGACCAGGGCGCCGCCGAGCAGCTGGATGACCGCGGCCCACCAGTCGGGCCAGGCGGCGAACGCGGGCTCGGCGCCGTGCGGGCCGCCCAGCACGCCGAACAGGGCGGCGGCCCCGTGGCAGGCGAACAGCAGCCCAACGACGACACGGAACAGCCCGATGACGGGTTCTCTGCTTCGTTCGAGCGCTTCCATCGGTCGATCCTCTCTCGCGCAGCGGCCTCGTGGGCGCTGCGACGCGGTGGGGGCGATGTGGCGGTGCTGAGCCGCGGCTGCGGGCGCACCGGCCCGGTCGGGGTCGGTGCACGGTGGTGCCGGGACGGCGGCCGGGTGGTGGCTCCGGCTGGGTGCCAGACCGGTGCGGTCGAACATTGAACCACCGCGACGGACTTTGTCTAGACCAATAGCGTGACGAATTCCGGGCATCGTGCGGCTGTCAACTGTGGCCTGCGGTTTGGTAGTTCGGCATGTTCAGCCCCTTGACCGGAAGGGATTCAGGGCTATGGTCTGGACCTAGTGTGTTTCAGGTCTAGACCTATCCCTGTGAAGGAAGTGGCACGGCATGAACACGAAGAGACGGGCGGCTGTCGCCATCGGCGCGCTGGTCGCCCCCCTGCTCGCGGTGAGCCTGCCGGCGAGCTCCGCCAGCGCCCACGGCTGGGTGACCCTCCCCACGAGCCGTCAGGAGCAGTGCGCCGAGGGCGTCGTCCAGTGCGGCGAGATCAAGTACGAGCCGCAGAGCGTCGAGGGCCCCAAGGGGCTGCACAGCTGCAGCGGCGGTCACTCGGAATTCGCCGAACTCGACGACGACAGCAAGGGCTGGCAGGTCACCCCGGTCGGTACGACCGCCACGTTCACCTGGCACAACACGGCCCGGCACGCCACCCTCAACTGGCAGTACTTCATCGGCGGCCAGAAGATCGCCGAGTTCGACGGCCACGGCCAGCAGCCGCCCGCCGACCTCAGCCAGCAGGTCGACTTCGGCGGCTTCACCGGCCGTCAGAAGGTCCTCGCCGTCTGGAACATCGCGGACACCGCCAACGCCTTCTACTCCTGCGTCGACGTCAACATCGGCGGCACCGGGGGCGGCGGCGACGGAGGCGGCACCGGCGGCGATCCCGGCACCTGCACCGCGCCCGCCTGGAGCGAGACGGCCGTCTACACCGGCGGCGAGACCGTCTCCTACGACGACCACAACTGGCGCGCCAAGTGGTGGGTGACCGGCGACAAGCCCGGCACCACCGGCGAGTGGGGCGTCTGGGAGGACCTCGGAGCCTGCGCGGCCGCGTGAGCGCGGGCGGAGTCGATCCAGCGGCCCGGCGGCACGGCACGGCCTCCGGGGTCACCCTCCCCGGGGGCCGTCGGCCGGCTCGGACCCGGTGTCAGTTCTTCGGCATCGGGACCGAGTCGATGATGTAGACGGTGGCGTTGGCCGTCTTCACGTTGCCGCAGACCACCTAGGCCGAGTCGAGGGTCCAGTTGATCGCGCTGCCCCGGTCGGGCCGGTGGTTCGCGGCCGTGCGCCACACCTCCACCAGCACCTCCTGCGTCACCTCCTCCGACTGCGCCCGGTCCCGCAGCACCGCGCGCACCACGCCGTGGACCGGTGCGGCGACCGCGTCGTACACGGCCGCGAACGCCTTCTGGCCGCCCCCGCGACCCGCCGAGGGTCCCGGGATACGGCCGGACGGCCGGACAATGCCGGGTTCCGCGGGACAGGAGCGAGAAGGTGGGGTCATGAGCGTCTCCGTCGTCCTGTTCACCTCCGACCTGCGGCTGCACGACCATCCGCCGCTGCGCGCCGCCCTGGCCCGCGCCGACGCGGTCGTCCCGCTGTTCGTCCGGGACCCCGCCGTGGCGGGGGCCGGCTTCGCCGCGCCCAACCGGAGCGCGTTCCTCGCCGACTGCCTCACCGACCTCGACGCCTCGCTGCGCGAACGCGGCGGCCGGCTCGTCGTGCGCACGGGCGACACGGTCGAGGAGGTCTGCCGGGTGGCGGCGGAGGCCGGCGCCGGGGAGGTGCACGTGAGCGCCGGGCACAGCGGCTTCGCCGCCCGCCGCGAGGACCGGCTGCGCCGCGCGCTGGAGGCGGACGGCGCTCGCCTGCACGTGTACGACGCCGTCACCGTGGCCGTACCCCCGGGCGAGGTGACCCCGGCCGGCTCCGACCACTTCGCGGTCTTCACGCCGTACCACCGCAAGTGGGCGCGGCAGCCCCTGCGAGCGGCCGTCGCCGCACCCCGCCGGGTGCCCGTGCCCGAGGATGTGACGGGCGAAGAGCTGCCCGGCCGGGCCGACGTCACCGGCGTCTCGCCCGCGCTGCCGGCCGGCGGCGAGCGCGAGGGGCGCAAGCGGGTGACCGGGTACTGGCGCCGCGGCCTGGAGGCCTACGACGACACGCGCGACGACATGGCCGGCGACACCACCTCCCGGCTCTCCGCGCACCTGCACTTCGGCACCCTGTCCCCGGTGGAGCTGGTGCACCGCGCACGGAGCCACGGCGGGCCGGGCGCGGCGGCCTTCGAACGGCAGCTCGCCTGGCGGGACTTCCACCGCCAGGTCCTCGCCGCCCGCCCCGCGACCGCCCACGCCGACTACCGCACCCGGCACGACCACTGGCGCACGGAACGCACCGCCCGGGCCGACATCAAGGCCTGGCGGGAGGGCCGTACCGGATACCCGGTGATCGACGCGGCGATGCGGCAGCTGCGCCACGAGGGCTGGATGCACAACCGTGCCCGGCTGCTCACCGCGAGCTTCCTCGCCAAGACCCTCTACGTCGACTGGCGGATCGGCGCCGCGCACTTCCTGTACTGGCTGGTCGACGGGGACGTGGCCAACAACCAGCTCAACTGGCAGTGGGTGGCCGGCACCGGCACCGACACCCGCCCCAACCGGGTCCTCAACCCCGTCACCCAGGGCAAGCGGTACGACCCCGAGGGCCGGTACGTGCGCCGCTGGGTGCCCGAACTCGACGGCGTGGACGGCAGGGCCGTGCACGAACCCTGGAAACTGACCGGTCCGGCGCGGGCCGCCCTGGATTACCCTGAGCCGGTCGTGGACCTGGCGGAGGGGCTGGAACGCTTCCGCCGGGCGCGCGGCCGGGCGGGATGAGCGACCGCGCGCGGAACGGCCCGCCGGGTAGGGCCAAAGGGCCTGGCCGAGCCGGACGGCGCGCGGCCACGGGTTCCGCACGGCGGCGGACGGTCGGAGCAGCGGGGAGCGGGGCGGATGACGACGCGGACATCGGTCAGCGGGACGGCACTGGTCGTACGGCACGCGCCGGAACGGCCCGGCGCCGCCGTTCTCACCCTGCACGGGGGCAGGCCGCAGGACGACACCGTCTGCCGGCCCTGGCACCTGGCCGCGCTGCGGATGCGGCCCGTGCTGCGCGCGGTGGCCACCGGGCTGCCGTTGCACCACGTCCTGCTGGGCGAGGTCCGCTACCGGCAGCGCGGCTGGAACGACGGCGCCGCCGCCGACGACGTCCGGCGTGCCCTGGACGAGCTGGACGCCCGGTACGGTCCGGTGCCCGTCGTCCTGGTCGGGCACTCGATGGGCGGCCGGGCCGCGGTCGCCGTGGCCGGGCACCCGGCCGTGCGCGGGGTGCTGGCCCTCGCCCCCTGGCTGCCGCCCGGTGAACCGGCCGCGCAGCTGGACGGCCGGCGGCTGCTCGTGTTCCACGGCGACGCCGACCGGGTCACCAGCTCCGGCGACGCCGCCCACTTCGTACGGCGGGCCCGCGCGGCCGGGGCCCGCGCCGGGATGGTGCTGATCGGCGGCGGGGACCACGCCATGCTCCGCCGCCTCCCGACTTGGCACGCCCTCGCCGCGTCAGCCGTCACCGACCTCCTCCGCGCCCACCCCTCCACCACCGGCCTCCTGCAGACCACCACCGCCCCGGGCGCCCCCGGCCTCCTCCACCGCTGAACCCGACGGCCGCCTCGACCGCGACGGCAGCAGCAAGCGGACCGCGCGTGCAGCCGCACCGCCCCGTCCCGCCGACACCCGATACCCCCGTCGCGGGCGTGCGGGTGGGCCCCCGGCACGCCACACTGGGTGCTGTCGAGGCCAGGAGGGGAGGACGAGGTGGGAAGGACACGGGCTTGAGCGCTGAGGAGCGCGGGCCGGTGGCGCCGCTCGGCGGGGTGTCCCACCGGCTGCGGAGTGCCATGGACCGGCGTGTGCTGGGCACCCTGCCCCGGCGGCTGCGCGGCGTGGTGTCCCCGGTCGTCCCCCGGCGGACCGCCCGCGCCCGGCTCGCCTGGCTGAACGAGGCGTCCACCAGCATCGGCACCACGCTGGACCTGCGGCGCACCGCACAGGAGGTCACCGACTTCTGCGTGCCCTGGCTGGCCGACGCGGCCGCCGTCGACCTGCTGGAGTCCGTGCTGCTCGGCGAGGACGGGGCGCACGGCATCGCCGGCACCGCGCCCGCCATGCGCGCGATGGCCGTGTCGTGCGTCGCCGAGCTGTGCGACCTGGAACCCGATCCGGTGGGCGAGCCCTCCACCTTCGAGCACAACAAGCTGGTCTACAGCGTCTGCGTCAGCGAGCGCAGGGCGGCCGTCGTGAACCGTATGCGGCGCCCGGACTTCGAGCGGGTCGCCCCGACGCCCAGCGCGGCCGAGCAGATGCGCAAGGCCGGCGTGCACAGCTACCTGGCCGTCCCCCTGGTCGCCCGCGGCGTGCTGCTCGGCATCGCCGACTTCCTGCGCTGCGGGGCCAGCCCGCCCTTCGGCCGTGCCGACGTGGAACTCGCCACCCAGCTCGCCTCCAAGGCCGCCGTCTCCGTGGACAACGCCCGCCTCTACGGCCGCGAGCGCGAGCACGTCGTGTCACTCCAGCGCACCCTGCTGCCCCGCGCCATCCCCAGCACCGCCGGCCTGCGCGTCACCGGCTGCTACGCCCCGGCGGACGATCCGCACGGCGTCGGCGGCGACTGGTTCGACGTGGTGGCGCTGCCCGGCGGGCGCACCGCTCTCGTGGTCGGCGACGTGATGGGGCACGGGCTGCCCGCCGCCGCGACCATGGGGCGCCTGCGGACCGTGGCCCGTGCGCTGCTCAGCCTCGACATCGCGCCCGAGCGGGTGCTGGCCCGCCTCGACCTGGCCGCCCGCGACCTGGAGGACGACCAGGTCGCTACCTGTCTGTGCGCCGTGTACGACCCGGCGACCACCACCTACACCCTGGCCAGCGCCGGCCACCCGCCGCCCCTGCTGGTCCCGGAGCCCGGCAGCGCACAGTACGCGCCGGTGCCGGTCGGGGCCCCGCTGGGCGCCGGCGTCATCCCGTACGACGCGGCCTGCCTGACCGTCCCGGCCCGCGGACGGCTCGTCCTCTACAGCGACGGGCTGGTGAAGACCCGACGCGGCGGGGAGGACATCGACGAACAGCTGGAGGGGCTGCGGGCCGCTGCCGCCGGGCTCTCCGGCGAGGACCTGGACGGCTGCCGGCTGACCCGGACCGTGCCGAACACCGGCAACCGCTACGACGAGTCCGTGCTGCTGGTCGCCGCGGGCCGGCCCGAGCCGCTCGGCGGCGACATGCGGGTCTGGCGGCTGCCCCCGGACGGCACCGCCGCCGGCACCGCCCGCCGCCTGGTCACCGAACAGCTCCGCCACTGGGAGCTGGAGGAACTGTCGGACGTCAGCGAGCTGGTCGTCAGCGAACTCATCGGCAACGCGCTGCGTCACGGGGGCGCCCCCGGCGAACTGCGCATGCTGCGGCACGACCGGCTGATGCTGGAGGTCTCCGACCGCGGCCCGGACCTGCCGCAGATCCAGCACGCCACCGAGTCCGACGAGGGCGGCCGGGGCCTGCAGCTGATCAACATGCTGTGCCGGCGCTGGGGTTCGTGCCGCATCCCCGAGGGCAAGGTGGTCTGGGTCGAACAGGACCTCCCGAACGGCCGGGGCGCGACATGAGCCGGCCCGCCTGCGGCGCGACATGAACGGGCCCGCCGCCCGCGGCGCCCCGAGGCCCTACTTCAGCTGGCCCGCCGCCCAGGCCGCCCACTCCCGGCGCATCTCGTGGAAGCGCAGGCCGTACTCCAGGGCGATGCGGCCGTGGACCGAGAGGTCGTCGTCGTCCCAGTCGATGGAGTCGGCGAGGGCGCGCAGTTCGTCGTGGGCCTCCGCGGACTGCCCGGCCAGGTCGGCGAGGTAGGCGCGGCCCTGTTCGGGTTCGAGGACGCCGAGGAAGAACACGCGCAGCAGCACGTCGCTGCGGGTGGTCCGCTGGGGCTTGGTCTCGGTCAGCCAGTGCCGCAGTTCGATGAGGCCCTCGTCGGTGAGGGCGTACTCCTTGCGGCCGCGCGGGCCCTCGGCGGCCACCGTGATCAGGCCGGTGCCCGCCAGTTTCGTCAGCTCGGTGTAGATCTGGCTCTGGGTCGCCGGCCAGACGTTCGCCAGCGAGGTGTCGAAGCGTTTCAGCAGGTCGTAGCCGCTCGCGGGGCGCTCCGAGAGCAGGCCGAGGAGTGCGTGTCTCAGGCTCATGCCTCCACCCTACATTCCACTCTTGACATGTCGCTAGAGGACCTTCTAGTTTTGACATGTCGGGAGAGGAATCCCGCACCGGAATGGGAGAGATCAATGTCGTACCTGCGCACGTTCCTGCCGTGGATCGTCTTCGCCGTGTTCCCCTCGGGCAGCTGGCAGTGGGGCGCCCTGGCCGCGCTGCTCGTCGCCGTCGCGATCATCGCCCAGCAGCGCCGGGCCGGAGCCGGGTTCGACGCGCTGATCATCGAGTGCGGTTCGGCGGTCTTCTTCGCCGCCCTCACCGTCATCGCCTTCGCCGACCCGCACTCCGGCGTCCACGACTACTCCGCCGCCCTCTCCTCCGGCGTCCTCGCCGTCATCGCCGGTGTCTCGCTCGCCATCGGCAAGCCGTTCACCCTGGGCATCGCCAAGCGCACCACCCCGCGCGAGGTGTGGGGGCTGAAGCCGTTCATCCGGACCAACGTCGTCATCACCGTCGTATGGACCCTGGCGTTCGCTGTCACCGCCGTCGTCCTCGCCCTGGTCGCGCACGCCGGGCACCCGCACTCCTCCACCGCGACCGTCGTGCAGATCGCCGGCTTCGTCGTCCCGATGGTCTTCACCGTCCGCTACATCGCCTACGTCCAGGCCAGGGCCGGGCAGGTGGCCCGGTGACCGCCCCCACCCCCCGCCACCTCGCCGGGAACTACGCCCCGGTCACCGAGGAACTCACCGTCCACGACCTGCCGGTGACCGGCACGCTCCCGCCCGAACTGAACGGCTGGTACGTGCGCAACGGGCCCAACCCGGCCGACGCCGCCTCCGGACACTGGTTCTTCGGGGACGGGATGGTGCACGGATTAAGGATCGAGGACGGCCGCGCGGCCTCGTACCGCAACCGGTGGGTGCGCACCAGCACCCTCACCGACGGCGCGCGGATGTACGACGACCAGGGGAGGCGCGACCTCACCGCGGGGCCGGCCAACACCCACGTCGTCCGGCACGCAGGCCACACCCTCGCCCTCGTCGAGACCGCCCTGCCCTACGAACTGACCCCCGAGCTGGACACCAAGGGCGCCTACGACTTCGGCGGCCGGCTGCACACCGCCATGACCGCCCACCCCAAGACCTGCCCGGCCACCGGCCAACTGCACTTCTTCGGCTACGGCGTCCTGGAGCCCACTCACCTCACCTACCACCGCGCCGACGCGAACGGCGAGTTGGTGGTCAGCCGGCCGATCGAGGTGCCGGGCGCGACCATGCTGCACGACTTCTGCCTGACCGCCGAGCACGTCGTCTTCCTCGACCTGCCCGTCGTCTTCGACCTCGATCTCGCGATGTCCGGCGGCGCCATGCCCTATTGCTGGGACGACGGCTACGGCGCCCGGCTCGGCGTCCTGCGCCGCGACGACCCCTACGGCGAGGTCCGCTGGTTCCCCGTCGACCCCTGCTACGTCTTCCACTCGCTGAACGCCTTCGACGCCCCCGACGGCGGCATCGTGCTCCACGTCATGCGGTACGAGGAGATCTGGCGGCGCACCGAACAGGGCCTCACCCCGCCCAAGGACGCGGTGCTGTGGAAGTGGACCATCGACCCGGCGCGCGGCACCGTCCGCGAGGAGCAGGTCGACGACCGGCCCGGCGAGTTCCCCCGCGTCGACGACCGGCTGACCGGTCTCGCCTCCGCCCACGGCCACGTCACCTGCGACAACACCCTCGTCCGCTACGACCTGGCCACCGGCGCGGCCACCACTCACGACTTCGGACCCGACGTCACCCCCGGCGAGGCCGCCTTCGCCCCCGCCGACGCCACACCCGGCGGCCCCGGCTACCTGATGACGTACGTGTACGACGCCGCCACCGACCGCAGCGACCTCGTCGTGCTGGACGCCGGTGATCTCGCCGCCGGCCCCGTGGCCACGGTGCACCTGCCGGCTCGCGTGCCGTTCGGATTCCACGGCAACTGGCTGCCGGACTGAGGCCCCCGGCGGCCCGTCCGGCCCCGGACCGGCGGACCCGCCGAGCCCCGCATGCCCGGACGGACGGTGCGCTGCCGGGTCGGCGCGCGCTGTCCGGTTGGTGCGTGCAAGCGCCCCTTTAGGCGGCCGTCGCAAGATCCAGGGCGACATGGGTTACGCGACCATGCGGGACATGCGAGGGGGATGCAGTTGTCACGCTTCGCCACTTTCACCGACCTCGTCCGGACCCGGTGCGCCGAGTTCGCGGGCGATGACGTACACATCCAACTCCGCGACACCACGGCCGGACCGGCCGCCGAGCGGCTGACCTACGGGGAACTGGACCGCGCCGGGCGACGGATCGCCCGCGCCCTGCGCGCGCACGGCATGACCGGACGGCCCGTGCTGCTGATGTACCCGGGGAGCCTGGAGTTCCTCAAGGCGTTCACCGGCTGCCTCTACAGCGGAGCCGTGGCCGTGCCCGCACCGCTGCCCGAGGGCAACACCAAGGGACGCCTCGGGCGCAGCTCGGCGATGCTGCGGGACTGCGGCGCGAAGGTCGTGCTCACCGACCGGGCCAGCGCGCCGGACGTCGCCCTGTGGCTGGCGACCGAGGGCTGCGCCGACGACGTGGTGTGCGTCGCGAGCGACGCCCTGCCCGACACCGACGAGGCCTGGGAGCCGCCCGCCACCGGACCGGACGACCTGGCCTTCCTCCAGTACACCTCCGGCTCGGTGTCCGAGCCGCGCGGCGTTATGGTCACCCACCGCAACCTGCTCGCCAACCAGGCGGCCCTGCAACGGGTGCTGGACACCACCTCCGCCGACCGGTTCGGCGGCTGGCTGCCGCTGTACCACGACATGGGGCTCATCGCGCACCTGCTGCACCCGCTCTGGCTGGGCAGCGCCTCGGTGATGATGTCGCCGACCGCGTTCATCAAGCGTCCCGTGCGCTGGCTGCAGGCCATCGACGAGTACGGCGTCACCATCGGCGGCGGCCCCAACTTCTGCTACGACCTCGCCCTGCGCCGGGTCACCGACGCCGCGCTGGCCCGACTGGACCTGTCCCGCTGGCGCCTCGCCCTCAACGGGGCCGAGCCGGTGCGCGCCGACACCCTTGACGCGTTCGCCCGCCGCTTCGCCGCCGCCGGCCTCGCCGCCGAGGCGATGTACCCGTGCTACGGGCTCGCCGAGGCCACCCTCGTCGTCTCCGGCGGCGTGCGCGGCGAGGCGTACCGGCGCCGGGACGCCGACGCGGCCGCCCTCGCCCGGGACGTCGTCGCCCCCGCCGAAGCGGGCCGCGAGTCGCGCACCCTGGTCTCCAGCGGCCGCGTCACCGACTTCGACGTCCGCGTCGTCGACCCCGTCGGCTACCGGGAACTGCCCGAGGGCGCCGTGGGGGAGATCTGGCTGCGCGGGGACAGCGTCGCCGCCGGGTACTACGGCAAGCCCGAAGAGACCGAGGCCACCTTCCGGGGCGTGCTGGACACCGGCGAGGACGGCTTCCTGCGCACCGGCGACCTCGGCGTCCTCGACGACGGACAGCTGTACGTCACCGGGCGGCTGAAGGAAGTCGTCATCCTCAACGGGCGGAACGTCTACCCGCAGGACGTCGAGTACGCCGTCAAGGCCCTGCACCCCGCGCTCGCCGCGGGCAGCGGTGCCGCGTTCTCCGTCGAGGCCGGCCGCGAACAGCTCGTCCTCGTCCAGGAGGTCCGGGGCGAGCAGCTCGACGGACCGCGGCTGCGCGAACTCGCCCAGCGCATCCAGGAGCTGATCGGCAAGGAGTTCCACGTGCCGGCCGGGAACGTGCTCCTCGTCCGCCCCGGCACCGTCCGCCGCACCACCAGCGGCAAGGTCCAGCGCACCCTCATGCGCCGCGAGTTCCTCGCCGGCGAGGTGCACGGCGAGTACGAGGTGTTCGACCCGGCCGTCCGCGCGCTCGCCCGCGCCGGGGACGTCCTGCTCGGAGAGGGGCTGCTGCAGTCCACCGCCGGCGGTGGCGCATGGTGACCCTGACCGCCGCGCCCGTGCGCGAGGCCGAGGTCCAGCGCCGGGTCGCGGCCGTGGAGGACCTCCTCGGCGACCCCGGCGACCCGGCCAACCCGTGCGGCTACGCGGCCCTGCTGGACGCCGACCGGGATGCCGTGCGCAGTGTCCCCGGCGAGGACGCCCTCGACCGGTCCGGCATGCACCGCGAGTACGTGCCCGTCGAACTCGGCGGCCGGCTCACCTCCATGGACACCCTGGTCCGCGTCATGCGCCCGGTCTTCCGGCGGGACGTGGGCCTCGGTATGGGGTACGGCGCCATGTCCTTCATGGCCGCCGCCGACGTGTGGATGGCCGGCACCGAGGACCAGCAGGCCGCGCTCGCCCGCCAGTTGCTGGACGGCTCCCGCGCGGCCATCGCCCAGCTGGAGACCGCCCACAGCAACGACTACGTCCGCAGCCAGGTCACCGCCCGGCCCGCGTCCGGCGGCGGGCTGCTGCTCAGCGGCCGCAAGCCCGTCATCAACAACCTCGACCGCGCGGACGCGCTCGTGCTGTTCGCCCGCACCGACCCCGCACCCGGCCGGCGCAGCCACACCGCCGTCCTCCTCGACCCCACCCGGATCCCCGAGGGCCGGGCCGAACTCCTGCGCCGGCACACCTCGCTGGGCCTGCGCGGCTGCGTGTTCGGCGGGGTCGACTTCGACGACTGCCCCGTCCCCGCCGACGCCCTGCTCGGGCCCGTCGGCGACGGCGTACCGATCGCGCAGCGCTCCTTCCAGATCACCCGCACCGTCATCTCCTCGATGGTGCTCGCCGCCGTCGACACCAGCCTGCGCACCGCCGTCGCCTTCGACCACGAACACCGCGGCGGCGGCTGGTCCACCGGCGGCTCCGACTCCCAGCGCACCGCCGCCACCATCACCGGCGCCTTCGTCAACCTGCTGCTCTACGACGCCCTCGCCACCGTCGCCACCCGGGCCATCCACGTCCTGCCGGAGCAGACCAGCGTCTACTCGGCCGCCGTGAAGTACCTGCTGCCGCGCGTGCTGACCGAGACCATGTACGACCTGTCGATCGTCCTCGGCGCCGGCCTCTACACCCGCGAGGGCACCCTCGGCATCTTCCAGAAGCACCTGCGGGACGTGCCCATGGTCACCCTCGGGCACGCCGGGACCGTCGCCTGCCAGGGCACGATCATCCCCCAGCTGCCGCGCCTGGCCCGCCGCTCCTGGTTCGTCGAGGACGAGGCGCCCGCCGCCCTGTTCCGGCCGCGCGACCCAATGCCCCCGTTCGACCCGGACCGGCTGGCGCTCGCCTGCGGGCGGGACAGCCTGAGCGCCACCCTGCTCGCGGTGGCCGCCGAGACCCCGGGGACCGGCGCCGTCGAACGCGCCCTGCGCGACCTGGCGCTGACCCTCGTCGACGAGTTCCGCGACCTGCGTGCCCGCGTCCTCGCCCTCGGCCCCGAGCCCGGCGCCGCGCCGTTCCCGCTCATGGACCGCTACGCCCATCTGCTCGCCGCCGCCGCGGTGCTCGGCGTGTGGCGGCACAACCAGGACGGCTCCGACCCGTTCCTCGCCGACCCGGCCTGGGCGGCGGCCGCCCTGCACCGCCTGGCCCGCCGCCTCGGCGCCCCGGTACCCGACCTGCCGGCCGAGTGCGAGCTGCGGGTCCGCCACGAGGTGCAGCTGCGCTTCAGCGACCGCCGCTCCTACGACCTCTACGACACCCCGCTGCCGGGATGAGCGCGCCCCAAGAAGGCATCCCGGACCGGCGAATCCCAGCGAAAGGCGTTCGGCCATGAACGTACCGACCCACCCGCAGTCCCTCTACACCCCCGACTCCGCCGTGCCGCGCGGCTGGCTCCTCGACCGGGTCGCGCTCTACCTGGGCCGGGACGCGGAGACCATCGACCCGACCGTGCCGCTGGCCGAGTACGGCATGGACTCGGTGTGCGCGCTGAGCCTGTGCGGCGACCTGGAGGACGAGTTCGGCCTGCTGGTCGAGCCGACCCTGCTGTGGGACCACCCCACCGTGCAGGCCCTGCTCGCCTTCCTCGCCGTCCAGGCGCCCGCGCCCGGCGCGAGCGGGGAGCAGTGATGACGGACGGTCCGGACCGGCAAAGAGCGGCGATGACGGACGGGGCCGCTTACGGCGACGGCGTCGCGATCGTCGGGATCGACTGCGCCTTCCCGCTCGCGCGGGACACCGACGCCTACTGGGAAGTGCTGCTGCGCGGCGGCGACGCGATCGGTGAAGTACCCCCGGAACGCTGGGATCCGGCCGCGTTCCCGGCCGCCGACGGCGCCGCCCGCGCCGGGCTGGACCGCGGCGGATTCCTGGACGGCGCCGACGTGTTCGACAACGAGTTCTTCTCCGTGCCGCCCCGCGAGGCCGCCGCCATGGACCCCCAGCAGCGGCTGCTGCTGCACTGCGCCTGGCGGGCCGTGGAGGACTCCGGCGTGGCCCCCGGGGCGCTCGCGGGCAGCGGCACCGGCGTCTACGTCGGCGTCATGGGCGGCGAGTGGGGCCGGCTGCACCTCGGTGACTACGACAGGGTCACCCCCCAGCTCGGCGCCGGCAGCAGCGCCGGCATGACCGCCAACCGGATCTCCTACCAGCTCGGCTTCACCGGGCCCAGCATGGCCGTCGACACCGCCTGCTCGTCCTCGCTGGTCGCCGTGCACCTCGGCGTCGGCGCCCTGCTGTCGGGGGAGTGCGACACCGTCCTCGCGGGCGGGGTCAACCTCGTGATGTCACCCGCGCTCGGGCTGGTCTACCACCAGCTGGGGCTCGCCGCGGCCGACGGGCGCTGCAAGCCGTTCAGCCTGCACGCCGACGGCATCGGGCGCAGCGAGGGCGTCGGCCTGGTCGTGCTGCGCCGGCTCGCCGACGCCGTCGCCGACGGGCAGCGGATCTACGCCGTGATCCGGGGCACCGCCGTCAACCAGGACGGCCGCAGCAACGGCATCACCGCGCCCAACCGCTGGTCGCAGGAGCAGGTCGTGGCCACCGCCTGCAAACGCGCCCGGGTGGAGCCGCGCGAGGTGGCGTTCGTCGAGGCGCACGGCACCGGCACCGCGCTCGGCGACACCATCGAGTGCGCCGCGCTGGGCAGCCTGCACGCGGAGGGCCGCGACGAGCCGCTGGCGATCGGCTCGGTCAAGGGCAACCTCGGGCACACGGAGGGCGCGGCCGGGATCGCCGGGCTGATCAAGGTCGCCCTGGCGCTGCACCACCGGATCGTGCCGGCCAGCCGCTTCGCCGACCGCGAGAACCCGCAACTCCGGCTCTCGCAGCGGGGCCTCAGGCTGCTGAAGTCGCCGCTCAGGCTGCCGCCGACCCCGGTCGTGGCCGGGCTGTCCAGCTTCGGCATGGGCGGCACCAACGCGCACGCCGTCCTCGGCTCCGCGCCCCGGCCGGCCCCGCGCACGACGGCCCGCCGGGCCGGGCCCGGCGCCGGCGTGTTCACGCTCACCGCCGACACCCCGGCCGCCCTGATCCGCAAC
The DNA here is from genome assembly GCF_040644095.1 of Streptomyces sp. NPDC047028. Taxonomy (NCBI): domain Bacteria; kingdom Bacillati; phylum Actinomycetota; class Actinomycetes; order Kitasatosporales; family Streptomycetaceae; genus Streptomyces; species Streptomyces sp. NPDC047028. Next base: position 36,417 of record NZ_JBEYVS010000015.1, on the reverse strand, counting down.
CTCACCGAACAGGCGGAAGCCGTCGCCCGCCGCCCGCGCACCTCCGCCGCCGCGCTGTGCCGGCAGAGCAACCGGGTCAAGACCGGTCTGCCGTACCGTTTCTCCACAGCCGCCCGGGACACCGAGGAACTGGCGGCGGCGCTGCGCGAGGCGGCCCGGGGCGGCCTGCCCGAACAGGTCGCGCACCGCCCCTGGAGTCTGCCCACGGTGGCCTTCCTGTTCTCCGGACAGGGCGCCCAGTACCCCGGCATGACCGCCGCGCTCCACCAGGACTCCCACACCTACCGGCAGGCCCTCGACGCGGCCGACGCGGCCCTGCGGCCGTACACCGACACCTCGGTACGCGACCGGCTCCTGTCCGCCGGTTCCGGGGACGAGGACGCCGTGGCCGGGGAGCTCACCCAGCCCGCGCTGTTCGCCGTCGAGTACGCCCTCGCCGCCACCCTGACCGCGCTCGGCATCCGGCCGGCCGCCGTCCTCGGGCACAGCGTCGGCGAGTTCGCGGCGGCCGTCACCGCCGGCGTGCTCACCCTGGACGAGGCCGCGCACCTGGTCGCCACCCGCGGCCGGCTCATGCACGCCCTGCCCGCCGGCGGCGCCATGCTCTCCGTGCAGGCCGGCCCCGACGCCGTACGGCAATTGCTCGCCGAGGAGCCCGACGCGCACCTCGCCGCCCTCAACGGCCCCCGCGACACCGTGCTGTCCGGCACCGCCGAGGCCCTCGCCCGGATCGCTGAGACCCTGCGCGAGGCGCAGATACGCGTCCGCGACCTCCAGGCCCCGCTCGCCTTCCACTCCCCGCTGATCCGCCCGGCCCTGGACCGGCTCCGCTCGGCGGCCGCCGGCACCGAGCCGAAGCCGCCCGAGATCCCCGTCTTCTCCACCCGCTACGGCCGGCTCCTCGACCCGGCCGAGCGCATGGACGCCGCGTACTGGGCCGACCAGGCAGAGTCCCCGGTGCTGTTCGCGGACGCGCTCGCCGACCTGGAGACCGTCTGCGCGCCCACCCATCTGATCGAGATCGGCCCGCGCCCGCAGCTGCTGCCGCTGGCCGGCCGCGCCGGACTCGGCCCGGGTGTGGAGTTCCTGCACCCGTCCCCGGGCCCGGAGGCCGGCGCCACCGACCTCGCCGACCTGGTCGCCCGGCTCTACCGCGCCGGGCTCGACCCCGACTGGGAGCGGCTGTACGACCCCACCAGCACCGCCGGCTCTCCCGAGAAGCTGCGCGGCTACTCCTTCTCCACCGCCCACCGCTACTGGACGGCGCCGGCCCGGCCCGGTGCCGAGCCGGCCGAGCGGCCCCGGCCCACCGCCGCCCCGCCCCGGCCGGCGTCCGCCGCGCCCCGGGCGAGCGACCCGGTGTCCAGGGACCGTGATCCGGTGCTGGCCGCCGTCGTCGACGCCGTCGCGGAGGTGGGGTCGTACCCGCTGGAACAGGTCGTGGCCACCGCCCGCTTCTACGAGGACCTCGGCTTCGACTCCGTGATGATCATGCAGCTGAAGGACCGCATCGAGGCCCGGCTGCCGCACCTCGGCGAGGTCTCCGTGCAGCAACTGCTGCCCGCCCTCCGTTCGGTGGGCACCCTCGCCCAGTTCCTCGGCGGGCATCTCACCGAGGGGGTCGGGGCATGAGCGCCAGGGCCCGGGCCGCGGGAACACGCGCGCTGCTGTGCGCTGCGCGCGCACCCCAGGCCGTATCGTTCGGCTTTCAACTGGAAGGAGCCCGCGCGTGAGCGCCACCGCCTATCTCGCGGCGACCGGCAGCGCGCTGCCCGGCCCGCCCGTCGACAACGCGACCCTGGGCAGGGTGCTCGGGGTCAGCGAGGAGTGGGTCGACATCTTCGTGGGCACCCGCACCCGGCACTTCGGCTGGGACCTGCACACCGGCGAGGTCCGGCACACCCTCGCCGACCTGTGCGCGCAGGCCGGCGGCGCCGCCATCGAGGCCGCCGGGCTGGACCCGGTCGACATCGAGTTCGTGCTCCTCGCCACCGCCACCCCGGACACCCTGCTGCCCACCACCGCCAGCGAGGTCGCCGACCGGCTGGGCCTGATGTACCTGCCCGCCTTCCAGATCCAGTCCGGCTGCTCGGGTGCCGTCCAGGCACTCGACCTGGGCCGCACCCTGATCGGCGGCGGCGCCCGCGCCGGGCTGGTCATCGGCGGCGACGTCACCCACCGCCACCTCGACGCCCGGCGGGACGTGGCCCGCATGCCCACCGAGGAACTCGTCAACTACGTGCTGTTCGGCGACGGAGCCGGCGCGGCCGTCCTCACCGCCGAACCGGTCGCCGAACGCGTCCAGATCAAGGGCCTGCTCAACCGGTTCACAGGTCTCGGCCGACCGGCCGGGCAGACCGTGGACTGGTACGGCATCAGCGACCGGAACAGCGAACGCCCCATGGTCGTCGAGGACTACAAGGCCATCGAGGAGTCCGTGCCGACCATGGCCCGCGAGATCCTCTGGGAACTCCTCGACCAGCTCGAATGGACCCCGGACGACCTGGACTTCCTGCTGCCGCCGCAGCTGTCGGGACGGATGACCGAACGCATCACCGAGCACCTCGACGTGCCCGGCGCCAAGGAGGTGTCCTGCGTCGCCGAGACCGGGAACACCGGCAACGCCCTGGTCCTGCAACAGCTCACCCGGCTGCTGCCCGACCTGCCCACCGGCGGCCGCGCGCTGGCCATCGCGGTGGAGTCCAGCAAGTGGATCAAGTCCGGGCTCGGCCTGGAGAAGGTGTAGACGATGGCGGTACTGGAGCGCGCGGCCACGCGCGGCGAGCCCCTGCGCCGGCTGCGGGACCTGGCCGCCGAGGGCCGGCTGGAGGAGGCGTACGACGAGGTCGTACCCCTCCTCGCCGAGCTGGCCGACGACCCCGGGGCGCGGCCGGGCTGGGCCCGGCGCGCCGGGCGGCTGCTCGGCCGCGCCGACCGGGACGCCGTCCTCGCCCGCCATGTGGGCGTCACCCAGGTGACGGTGGCGGTCACCGGGCAGTCGACGGTCGCGGACGTCGTCGAGCCGCTCACCGGCGAACTCGCCCGGCACGGACTGCTGTTGCACGCCGTCGTCGGTGACCACGGCGGCTGGCTGCGCGACCTCACCGACCCCGAGGACCCCGAAGGGTCCTTCCGGAGGGTGGCCGCGGACCTCACGCTCTGCCTGCTGGACGACACCACCGTCTTCGCCGAGGTGCCCGCCGTCTGGGGCCCCGACGACGTCGAACGGGCCGCCGCCCAGGTCGCGGCCCGCATCGAGGCCGTCGTGCGGCAGCGCGCGGCGGCCGGCGCCCCCACCCTGGTGCTCACGACCCTGCCGCTGCCCCGCGAGCGCACCCACCAGCTCATCGACCACCGCTCCCGGGCCCGGCTGGGCGCGGTCTGGCGGGAGTTCAACGCCCGGCTGCTGCGGCTCGGAGCCGGCACGGCGGGCCTGGTGGTGATCGACCTCGAGCCGCTGATCGCGGCCGGCGGACCGGTCGCCGACACCCGCCTCGCCCAGTACGCCGGAGCCCGCCTCGGCACCGAGCTGCTCGACGCCTGCGCCCGCGAAGTCGCGCACCTGGCACGGGCGTTGACCGGCCGCGGCCGCAAGTGCCTGGTGCTGGACCTGGACCACACCCTGTGGGACGGCGTGCTCGGCGACGACGGTCCCGACGGGATCGCCGCCGCCGGCACACTGCGCGGCGAGGCCTTCGGAGCCTTCCAGCGCGCGGTGCGTCAACTGGCGTCCCAGGGCGTGCTGCTCGCCGTCAGCAGCAAGAACGACCGTGACACCGTGGGGGCGGTCCTGCGCGATCATCCGGATCTGCTGCTCCGGGAGGGCGACTTCGCGTCCGTGCACGCCGACTGGGAACCCAAGAGCGGACACCTGGCCGCCGTCGCCGACGCGCTCGGCATCGGCGCCGACGCGCTGGTGTTCGCCGACGACTCGCCCGCCGAGCGCGCCGAGGTGCGCCAAGCGGGGCTCGGCGCCGCCGTCGTACCCCTGGACGACGAACCCGCCCTGCACGTCGAACGGCTCCTCGCCGAAGGCTGGTTCGACACGCTCGCCGTCACCGACGAGGACCGGGCCCGCACCGCCCACTACCGCGCGGCCGGGGCCCGCGCCGCCCTGCGCGCCGGGGCCGGCTCGCACGAGGACTTCCTGCGCGGCCTCGGCGTCACCCTCGACCTGTCCGCGCCGGAACCCCACGAACACGAACGGCTCGCACAACTCACCCAGCGCACCAACCAGTTCAACCTGACCGGCCTGCGCCTCACCCCCGCCGACGCGGCCCGTCTGACCGCCGACCCCGGCCGGCTGCTGCTGGCCGCGCGCACCGCCGACCGGTTCGGCGGGAACGGCCTGACCGGCGCCCTCCTAGCCACCCTGGACGGGAACACCCTGCGCCTGGACAACGCCTGGCTCAGCTGCCGCGTCCTTACCCGGGGCATCGAACACGCCCTGCTGGCAACCCTGCTGGCACACGCCCGGCACACCGGGCGGCACGCGGTCCGCGCCGCGTTCCGGCCCACCGCCAAGAACGCGCGGGCCCGCGAGCTGTACCCGTCGCTCGGCTTCGCACCCGAGGGCGAGCACGACGGGACGCTGCTGTTCCGGCACGACCTGCGGCGGCTGCCCGCCCCGCCGGAGCACGTGCGGATCACCGGGCCGCTGACCGGCGGCCTCGACAGGAGGAAGCACTCATGAGCGCGGTCGACACCCTCGACGGGTTCCTGGCGGCCATCGGCGACGAACTGGGCCTGGACGCGACCCGGGACGAGGCCCACCGCAGTCTGACGGACCTGCCCCGGTGGGACTCGCTGCACCTGCTCCGGATGGTCGCGCTGATGGAGGACGAGACCGGCCGACGGCTGCCCCTGGCCGAGATACTCCAGGCCCGCACGCTCGCCCAGATCCACGCCGTCGTCGTACGGCAGGCACAGCCACAGCACACCGCGGAGGCACAGGCATGACGGTCCCCGGCAACTCCACGCTCGGGCCGCCGCTCGGCGCACCCGTCGAGGTGGGCGTCGACGACGCCGCGTGGGACCGGGTCAGGGAGGACCTCACCGGCTGCGGGACCGCGCTCCTGTACGCCCACCGGCCGGTTTTGCAGCCCCGGTTGCCCTCCGGCGACGGGCTGCGCCGGCTCCTAGGCCGGGACTGGTCGCGCTACCTCGGCCTCGCCCACGCCGACGTCCGCGACCGCTACGCCGCCTCCCGGGTGCTGCTGAAGTCCGCCGCCGCCGCCGTGCTGCGCGGCGACCCCGAGGCCCTGGAGCTGGCGTACGGGCCGACCGGACGGCCGTACCTGCGCGGCTGCGACCAGGTCGACATCAGCCTCAGCCACACCGACGACCTGCTCTTCGTGGGCCTGACCACCCGCGGCCTGATCGGCGTCGACGCCGAACGCGCCGACCGGCAGATGTACGGCGGCGGACTCGGCCGGCACGTGTGCACCCCGTACGAGATGGTGACCCTCGCCGCCCTCCCGGAGGAGCAGCGCAACCCGTCCCTGGTCCGGCTGTGGACGCTGAAGGAGGCCTACAGCAAGGCCATCGGGCAGGGCATGCAGTTCCGGTTCACCGAGTTCGGCTTCGGCCCCGACGGCAAGCCGGTCCGGGTGCAGCGGCCCGACGGCAGCGCGGGCACCGGGGACGAATGGGCCTTCAGGACCTTCCCGCTGGCCAGCGGGTACTGCGTGAGCGCGGCCGTCTACGACGCCGGGTTCGGGACGCCGGGCGGCACCGACATCACCACCATGCTGGACGCGGACTGCGTGGATTCCATCGAGGAGGCGCTGGGGGAGGAGTGAACGTCATGCGGTCGACGCGGGCGTCAGCCGAGATCCCGCTCGGGACCCGGCCGCTGCTCCAGCATGTGCGCCAGCGCCACGTTGTACCCCGCCTGGAAGCGGCTGGTGGCCTCCAGCTCCTCGGTGATCTCCGAGATGTGCCGGCGGCAGGTGCGCACCGACATGCCGAGGCGGCGCGCGACCATCTCGTCCTTGTAGCCCTTCGCCATCAGGCGCAGGATCGACTGCTTGAGGTCGTCGGCGATGGTCGGCGCGCGCGACGTGTCCGGCACGAACGGCGTGGCGCCGTCCCACAGATGCTCGAAGACGCTGCACACGAACGCCACCAGGGTCGGCTCCCGCACGACGATCGCCCCGCCGTCCAGACCGCCCTCGCCGTCCTCGTCGTCCGCCATGTGAGTCGGCAGGAACACGGTCTCCCGGTCGTAGATGAGGATCCGGTCGATGACCTGGTCCGCGGTGCGCACCTCCACGCCCGCCGCCGTCACGTCCCGCACGTAGGCGCGCGTGGCGAGGTCGCTGCGCGCGGTGTGCTGGTAGACGACGCGCATCGCGATGTCTCGCTCCCGCATGCCGAGGGCCGATCTGCGGGCCGCCTGCAGGACATCGCCGGGGCGGGCGCCACCCGGCGCCACCGACGCCCACTCGTGACGGCAGTGCGTGCCGAGGTGGTCGAGCATCGACTGCACGGTCGTAGGGTCGGTGATGACGTCGAACGCCTCCAGCCGGTTGCGCAGCCGGCGCCCCTCAAAGTAGACGGGCGTCAGCGACATCAGCCGGCTGCGCACGTCCGTGACCGCCTGCTGGAGGTCGCGGATCTGCGTCTCGGCCGAGCTGACCAGGTCGGCGGTGGCCACGTCCGGCGCCACCGGCACCAGCACCTCGGGGCTGCCCGGCATCGGCTGCAGCAGCCGCAGCAGCGTCAGCACCTTCTCGGCGTGCTCGACCTCGGCGGGTGACAGCGCGAGACGCTCGACTATGTCGTCGCGCGTGAACCGGCCCAATTCAACAGCGTGTCCATAAGCGGCGGCGCTGATGTCGTCCAGCTCGGCGAATTCGGAACGGGAGTAATTCATTCCGCGCATCCGAGGGGTCGGGGGCCCGGGCGGAGTTGTTGCCGTGCAACTTTGGGCCATCGTCCGGCCCTTGGGTTCGGCCGATCCGATTGGAGATGGTGTTCCCGGCAGCAGGAGGTGCCAAGGGTGGACAGGGGGCTCAGGGAGTTCATGACGATCCTTCCCCTTTGGTACGCCGAGTCATCGAGTCTTCAGGGGGAAACGTGCACGCCATGACAAACATGATCAACATCGTCGCTCGTAGTGCAGCTTTGGGTACTGCTCTTGGTGTGTTGTTTACCGGTGCCATACTCTACGGCACGCATGGGGACAGCCAGGGCGCCCCCGCGCACCACGCGACGGTGGTGACGGCGACGGACCACACCGACGGCCCCGACGACCGCTGGCCGTAAACCGCGCCCACCGCCTTCTTCGCCCGCAGGCGCTCCCCGCTCAGACCGGCAGGGGGGCGCCTGCGGGCGTCCGCGCGAGCGTCGCGTGCCGCACCGCCGGTACGGCGATCGCGCTCAACACCAGCCCGTGCGTGGCCGAGAACCGCCCGCCGAGAACCCGCCGCCCCGCGCCCGGCTCGGCCGCCGGGTCGCGCAGCAGCGCCGCGAGGAACGTGCCGCGCTCGGCGTCCACCGTGAGCAGCGCGTCCTCGAACTCCAGGGTGTGCCCGGTCAGCGGGAAGTACGCCTTGTAGACCGCCTCCTTCATGGAGAACAGCAGCCGGTCCCAGCGGACCCCGGGCGCGGTGCGCAGCAGCCGCGCCACCCAGGAGCGCTCCTGCGGCAGGCCGATCGACTCCAGGATCCCCTCCGGCAGCGGCTGGTTGGGCTCCGCGTCGATGCCGAGCGCCGCGATGTCCTCCACGCGGGCCAGGGCGGCACCCCGGTAGCCGGCGCAGTGCGTCACCGAGCCGACCAGCCCCGGCGCCCACTGCGGCGCGCCCCGCAGGCCCGGGAGCACCGGCGCCGCGTCCTGGCCGAGGGCGGCCATCGCGCGCCGGGCGCACCAGCGGGCCGTCGTGTACTCCCGGCGCCGCGCCTCGACGGCCCGGGCGACCTGGGCCTCCTCGGCGGGGAAGAGGGCCACGTCGGTGCGGTCCACTGTCGTGTCGACGGCGGCGACCTCGGCGGGGAGCAGCGTTTCGATCATGGGGATCACCCTCGTGGGACGGGCCGTCTCGCGGGTCTGCGGTGCGGCTGTGTCGCCAACTTGGCCGTCGGGGGTGTGCCGGCTCCAGCGGGGAGCGGGTGGTGGGCCGGGGTTGGCCGCCCCGGGGCCCGCGAAGCGACGGTCCCTTGCTAGGTGGGGGGAGTTGTGGCGTGGGGTTGCCATGCGGTTGTCATACGGCTGCGGGCCGGTGGGGGCTTGTCGCGCCCACGCGGCGGAGCCGCAAGTCGACAGCGCCCCGCGCCCCTGAAGGGGCGATGCCGTCAACGCCCCTGAAAGGGGCGCGGGGAACTGCGCGACGAGCCGCCCACCGGCCCGCAGGGAACCGGCTGCCCCGCTAGGGGGTTTCAGGGGTACTCCCCGGATGTCGGCGCACCCTAGGGTCGGCTGAATGGCGCACGGACGACTCATGGCCATCAGCGACCTTCACGTGGCGTTCGAGGAGAACCGGCGGATCCTGGACGGGGTACGCCCCGAGGACCCGGGAGACTGGCTCCTCGTCGCGGGGGACGTGGGGGAGCTGCTCTCGGACGTGGAGTGGGCCCTCGGCGTGCTGGCCGAGCGGTGGGCCCGCGTGGTGTGGGTGCCCGGCAACCACGACCTGTGGACCGCGCACGAGGACCCCGTGCAGCTCAGGGGCGACGCCCGCTACCGCCGGCTCGTGGAGATCTGCCGCGGCCTCGGCGTGCACACCCCGGAGGACCCGTACCCGGTGTGGTGCGGCCCCGGCGGACCCGTCGTCGTGGCACCGCTGTTCCTGCTGTACGACTACTCGTTCCGCACCCCCACCGCCCGCACCAAGCAGCAGGCGCTGGAGCAGGCGTACGCGGCCGGGGTGGTGTGCACCGACGAGTTCCTGCTGCACCCCGACCCCTACCCCAGCCGGGACGCCTGGTGCCGGGCGCGGGTCGCCGAGACCGAGCGGCGGCTCGCCGGCTGCGACCCGGCCCTGCCGACCGTCCTGGTCAACCACTTCCCGCTGGTCCGCACCCCCACCGACGTGCTGCGCCACCCGGAGTTCGCCCAGTGGTGCGGTACCGCGCTGACCGCCGACTGGCACGTGCGGTTCCGGGCGGCGGCCGTCGTCTACGGCCATCTGCACATCCCCCGTACGACGTTCCACGACGGCGTCCGCTTCGAGGAGGTGTCCGTCGGCTACCCGCGCGAGTGGCGCCGTCCCGGCCACCCGAGGGACGTCCCCCGGCGGATTCTGCCCTCTTGACAGGCCGCCGGCGGGGCCGGGGGGACTTGCTGTCGTGCAGCTTTCGGTCACCGGCATGCGCCAACAGGGCCCCTAAACTGGGGCCTTGAAGGACGGTTGCCCCGCGCGAGGGAATTTCTTTGCGCTGTCTTGGGGAAGTCATGGGGACGTCTGGAGGAAGTCACGAAGAAGTCCCTCTCGGTACTCCGATAAGTTCCGGCGGATTTCGGCTTCCTTGACAACGGGGGATGTGAGGCGGCGGCGATGCATATGGACCGGAGAAATCAAATCCAGTTGCTGGAATCCGCAGTGGGAGAGGCGGTCGACGGAGCCGCCCGGATCGTGCTCATCGAGGGCGCGGTGGGCTGCGGAAAGACCGAACTGCTCGAATCGGCCGCCGAAATGGCCGTACGGGCCAAGGCGCTGGTGCTGCGCGCGGAGGGCGCGCGGGCTGAACGGAACATTCCGTTCGGCGTGGTGGCGCAATTGGCGGCGGCGGCCCCCGAGGGGGTGCTCGACGCCGTGCCGGACCTGGCGACCGCGGGAGCCGGAGGGTCCGCGCAGGCCGGAGGGTCCGCGCAGGCCGGAGGGTCCGCGGGCGCCGAGGGGATCGCGGCCCGCCAGGTCTTCGTGACCGCGGTCCAGCGGCTGGCGGCCGACACGCCGCTGGCGATCTGCGTCGACGACCTGCACCTCGTCGACGAGCCCTCCCGGCGCTATCTGCTCCACCTCGCCGGCCGGCTGCGCCGGGCCCGGGTGTTGCTGGTGTTCGCCGAGTCGCTGCACGAACGCGCCGACGACCCGGAACTCGGCACCGACCTGCTGCGCAGGCCGGGCTTCGCCCGGATCGAACTCGCCCCGCTCACCCGGGACGGTGTCGCGGCGGTCCTGGAGCGCTCCGGCGCCGGCCCGCGCGGCGCCGCCGAGGCCCACGCCCTCACCGGAGGCAATCCGCTGCTGCTGCGGGCGCTGACCGAGGACGGCGGGCCGGGACGGGCCTTCGTCCAGGCCTTCCTCGCGTGTCTGCGGCGCAGCGGCAGCCGGACCGAGGACGTCGCGGGAGCCGTCGCGGTGCTGGGCTCCCTCGCCGCAGCGGGCACCGTCGCCGGGCTGCTCGGCCTGCCGGAGGGCGAGGTCAAGGACTGCCTGGACGCCCTCACCCGGGCCGGGCTGCTGGACGGCACGGCCTTCCGGCACCCGGCGCTGCGCACCGCCCTGCTCGACCACCTGGACTCCGCCGTGCGTCCGCAGCGGCACCAGCGGGCCGCCGAACTCGCCCACGCCCAGGGGCATCCGGCCACCGACGTGGCCATGCAGCTCCTCGCGGCGGGTGAGCCAGCACCCGCCTGGGCCGGCCCGGTGCTGCGCGCCGCCGCCGACCGGCTGCTCGCCGACGGCGAACACCGCAAGGCCCTGGAGTGCCTCCAGGTGGCGCTTGAGGGCACCGAGGACCCGGCGGAGAGCGCCGAGTTGCGCACCGCGCTGGCCGCCGCCCAGCTCGCCATCGACCCGGCCGCCGCCGACCAGCAGCTCGCCGAGCCGCTGGCCGCCCTGCGCGCCGGCCGGCTCCCGTCACCCGTCGCCGCCCGGCTCGCCCGCCTGCTGGTCACCCAGGGACGGATCGACGAGGCCGGCGAGGTGCTGCGCGCACTCACGCCGCACCAGGCCTCCTCCGCCTCCGCCCATCCCCTGCCGGGCGCCGTCCCGCACCGCCCGTCCGGCCCGCGCACGACGTCGGCCGAGTACCCGGGCCACACCACCGCGAGGCCCCCGGCCCGCACCGCCGCGGACCCCGGCATACCGGGAGCGAGGCCGCCCGGGCCGTCCCCGGAGACTCCGGGCGAACCGGGCACGAGGCGCCCCGGACACAGCGTGAGCGAGCCGGGCACGAGAGCCGCCCGGCGCCCCGACGAACACCCGGACGCGCCCGCCGGGATGCCGTCCGCCCGGCCGGCGGAGAGCGGAAGCGCCCCGTCCCGCCGGTCCGCCGAGAACTGGGCTGCGTCCACCACGGCGCCGTCCCACCGGCCCGCGGAGAGCCGGGATCTGCCTGCCACGGCGCCGTCCCACCGCTTCACCGAGGGCGCGGGCGAACCCGGTGCCCCGGCGCCCGGCCGTCCCGCCGAAGCTCCGGACGCGGGCGCCCTCGTCGCGGGACTCCCGGGACGTCCCGGCGAGAACCCCGGTACGCCCGGTACGGGGGCCTGCGGCAGGTCGGCCGGGGGCCGGGGTGTGTCCGACGCCCAGCTGTCCGGCAGGACCGCTGACGACCGGGGGCTCTCGGGCGCGGGGTCGTACGCCCGGTCCGCGGAGGGGCGAGACGTGTCCGACGACGGGCTGTCGGGGAGGTCCGCCGAGAACACCGGTGTGGGGGCGTACGGCCAGTCCATCGAGGGGCGGGGCAGTTCCGGCGCCGGCTTGTCGGGCAGGTCCGCCGATGAACGGGGGCTCTCGGGCGTAGGGCCGTACGGCCGGTCCGTCGACAGGCTGGGCGTGGCCCGTGCGAGCGTGGGCGGGCGGTACTCCGAGAGCCCGGGCGTGGCGGGCGGGAGGGGCTTCCGGCGGTCCGGGGAGGGCGCGGTCGCGCCGCAGCAGCGCGTTGTGCCGGACGGGCACGCCGCGTTCCCCGGGGCGCCCGGCGCCGACGCCGCTCCCGGCGAGCCCGGTGTCTGGGACGAGTTGCGGGGTGTGCCGTTGCTGGACGGACTGTCCGCCTTCCCGCACTGGGCGGCGCGGCCCGCACCCCCCGTCGTGCCCGCCCGGCCGAAGGAGCGCGCACTGTCCGGGGCGCAGGCGCAGGCGCAGGCGCACCGCGCCCCCGCCACCCCGCACGGGCCGGGCTGGGCGGTGGCCTTCTGGGGCGTCCCGGAGTGGGAACGCTCCACCCGCGGCACCGAGATCGCCGAGGCGCTGCTGCGGCGCACCAGCCCCGCCGAGACCACCCTCGCACCCGTCCTGCAAGCCCTGCGTGCCCTGCTGCACCTCGACGGTCCGCGTCGCGCGCTGCCCTGGACGCAGACCTACCTGGACGAGGCCGCCCGACGGGGCGCGCCCGGCTGGCAGGCCGTGTTCGCGCTCACCCGCGCCGAGGCCCTGCTGCGCCAGGGCGACCTGCCCGGGGCCGAGCAACTCGCGCTGGAGGCACGCTCGCTGGTGCCCGAGCACGACGACAGCCTGTTCCACAGCTGGACCGGTGCCACGCTGGCCGCCGCCCGCACTCCCATGGGCCGGCACGACGACGCCGGCCGCGAGGTGTGCCGCCCGCAGCCCGAGGGCCTTGCCGGAACGTTCCAGCTCCTGGCCCACCTCAAGGCGCGCGGCACCTACTACTTCGCCACCAACCGCTACCAGGCCGCGCTCGCCGACTACCTGGACATCGGCCGTGCCATGCGCCGCTGGGGCATCGACCGGCCGGTCGTGCTGCCCTGGCGGACCCTCGCCGCCGACGCGCTGCTCCAGCTCGGCGAGGTCCGCCAGGCCGCCCGCCTGGTCGCCGACCAGCTCGCCTCCCGGGACATCGCCCACCCGTGGGTGAACGGCCTCACGGTCCGTCTGAAGGCGGCCCTCGCCGAGCCCGCGGAGCGCCCCGCGCTGCTCACCCACGCCGTCGACGAGCTGCGCCGCTCCGGCGACCGGCTCGAACTCGCCCGCGCCATGGCCGACCTGGCCGAGGCGTTCAAGGAGTCGGGCGATCCGGGCCGGGCCACCATGGTCAACCGGCGCGCCTGGCAGCTGGCCAAGGAATGCGGCGCCCAGACCCTCAGGGAGCGGATCCTGCCCGGCCGGGCCGCCGCCGACGCTCCCGACGCCGCCCGCCACGCCGAACTCGACGCGAAACTCAGCGAGTCGGAGAAGCGGGTCGCCCTGCTCGCCGTGCACGGCCACACCAACCGGGAGATCGCCCTGAAGTTGTACATCACCGTCAGCACGGTCGAACAGCACCTCACCCGCGTCTACCGGAAGCTGAACATCACCCGCCGCCAGGACCTGCCCGCCGACCTGCCGTTCAGCGAGGCCCTGGACCTCGCCTGAGAGGGCGCGTCCCGGGTTCCGCCGTGAGAGAAGGAGAGACCACCACCATGAGCGGTACGCCGTTCGAGAAGCCCGGCGCCGAGTACCTGGCGCTGGTCAACGACGAGGGCCAGTACTCGGTGTGGCCCGCCGCGGCCGACGTGCCGGCGGGCTGGCGGGTCGACCTCGCCGCCGCGCCCCGGCAGGCCGTACTCGACCACATCGACCGCCACTGGACCGACGCGCGGCCCGCCTCACTGCGGGCCGCCGACGGGCAGCCGGGCCAGTGACGCCCGCGCGTACACCACCTGGCTGCCCGGGACGATGAACAGCGACTCGCGCAGCGCGGAGGCGGACTCGGTCGTCAACTCCTCGACCGTGTCCGCCTCTTCGCGCATCAGCGCGCGTTCCAGCTCGAAGTAGTACAGGTTGAACGCGTCCACCTGCCGCTGGTACAGCCACCAGCGGCGGGCCTCCTCGGCCGTGCCGTGCTCGCGCAGGTACGCCGCCGTCAGCTGCTCCTCCAGCCGGTGCGCGAGGCGCTCGGAGGCGAGCCGGGTGCGCAGACCGGTACCCGGGCGGGCCCGCTCGTAGAGGCAGTGGCCCAGCTCGTGGGCGACCCCGGCGAGGGCGCCCAGGGTCGGCCCGTCGGCCCCGAGGATCACGGCGGCGTGCGCGGGGCCGACGGTACGGAACGGTGTGCCGCGCTCGGCCAGCGAGGACTCGGCGAGGATGCGCAGCACCGGCTCGCGCCAGGGCCGCAGCTCCGCGAGGCCGGGCAGGATCTCGGCGGCCGGGGCGTGCGTGGGATGGCTCAGGATCAGGTCGTCGGCCGGCAGCGGCAGGGGCAGCTCGGCCAGGTGCACCAGCATCGAGCGGCGCAGCGGCAGTACGGCGGCGTACCGGGGGGCCGCGAGGACCTGGCGCACCTGACGGTGCGTGACGTCGAACAAGCGCCGCACCCAGGCCAGTCGCCGCAGTGCGGCCAGCCGGGCACGACGCTCGGTGAGCAGCTTCTCGATCAGGTCACCGGTGCCGAGGACCGCCTCCCGCTGCAGGCGCCGGCGCTCGTCGCGGTAGGCGGTGACGGCGTGGGGGTCACCGGTGAGGTCGGCCTGCGGGGCGGGCGGGCGCGCCCCGCCCCGCTCAGGCGCCACGTCAGTTGTTGACGTTGTCGTTCGAGTTGTTGTTGGAGTTGCTGTTCGCGTTGTTGTTGCTGTTGTTGTCGTTGGCGACGATCGACAGGTCCTCGGCGAGGGCGTTGAGGTCCGTGGCGGTCACGCTCTGCAGACGCGGGGTGTCGATGTCGTCGTTCATCATCGCGTTGTTGATGTTGTCGATGTTGTTGTTGCTGATGTTCGCGTTGCTGTTGGAGTTGTTGTTGCTGTTGTTCGACATGGAGTTGTTCGCCGGGGAGTTGTTCGCCATGGGATCTCCTGAGGACGAGCGTGGGGCCGGGCCGGTGCCCGGTCTGCGTGTCGAGCAGCGCCTCCATACAGCACCACCGCGCTAAAGCGGCGGATGGCTTGTGGCAAGCGCATGGCAAGGTCGCGCCGCCGGACGCCCCGGCATGGCAGGACACGGGGACGTCCCCCGCGAAAGCGCAGGCGACGCGGGGGCGCCCTCGCATGTCGCCGTTGTGGTCACCTCACGCAGGAAGCAGGGTCGGTCGCAGAACGTAACCCCCGCAGGAGGTCGCCATGCTGACGGAACACGACCCCAAGGCAACCGCCCCGGCCCGCCGGCGCGAGGACATGCTGGACCGCGTCGAGGCGAGACTGCGCGCGGTCCTGGGCGACGAGTACCGCCGGCACGCGGGGCACGCGCGCGCCGCCGGTCTCGTCGAGTCACTGGCCGAGCTCGTCGCGGCCGGCGGCGAACGGGTCCGCCCCGTCGTCCTGCTCACCGGCTACCTCGCGGCCGGCGGCGACCCGGACGACGAGCGCGCCGTCGACGCGGCCGCCGCCCTCGAACTCCTCGACACCGCCGCGCTGCTGCGCGCGGACGAGCACGACGGGGTGGCCGTACGGCGCGGCATGCCCGCCCTGCACGTGGCGCATGCCGCCGAGCACGAACGCGGCGGCTGGGGTGGCGACGCCCGCCGGCACGGCGCGTACGCCGCGACGCTCGCCGGCGACCTCGCCCTCGCCTGCGCCGGCCGGCTGACCGGCGGCGCCCTGACCGGCGCCGCACGGGACCACTGGGACGAACTGCGCGCCGACCGGTCCATCGGCCTGTACGCCCGCGAGGCGATGACCGTCGCCTACCTCGACGACCCGTGGCCCGGCCGCTGTGTCTCCGGCTGCGACAGCGGCTGCCGCGCCGGGTGGTACGCCCTGCGCGCACCCCTCCTCATCGGCGCGGCCCTCGCCGGCCGCGCGGACCTCACCCCCGCCTACGAGTCGTACGCCGCCGCCCTGCACGCCGCGTGGCGCCTGCGCGGCTTCCTCGACGGCGGCCCCGAGTACGCCTGGGAGGCCGACCTGCTCCGCGAGATGCTCCTCGACGGCGAGGAACGGGACGTGGCCGAACGCATGATCCGCGACCTGGTCAAGAGGGCGTCCCGCACCGCCGCCGACGCCTCCCTGCCACCGGAGTGGCGCACAGAACTGGTGACCTTCGCCTCCCGGGTCGCGGCGGTGTGAGACGGGCGCCGCCTGGACCGCAGCCGTCGGCACACGCGCTCACGCGGTTGCGGGCGGCCGTCCCGGCGGGGCTCACGGCCGGGCGGCCTCGCCCGGGTACCGGCCCCGGCGCGGCCTTCTGCGGGCGGGTCAGTCCGGTGCGACCGGGCGGGGCCGGGGTGTGCCGGGGCGCAGGCGGGTCAGCCAGGTGCGGAGGGCTTCCTTGCGGAGGCGGCCCTGGGTGTCACGGGGGAGGGAGCCGACCAGTTCCAGGCGGGTCGGCAGGAACGCCTCCGTGAGCCCGGCGCGGGAGAGATGCTCGCGCAACTCCACCAGCCCCGGCGGCTCCTCCTGGAGCGCGGGCACGACCACGGCGCACGGCATCTCCCCGTACGTGGCGTCCGTGTACTCCACCACGGCCGCCTCCCCGACCCGTGGGTGCGACCGCAGCGCGGCCTCCAACGCGTCCACCGGTACGACGAACAGCCCGCCGGTGCGTTCGTCGGCGCGGCCCACCACCGTGACCTCGCCGGGCCGCCCAGGCAGCGCCGCGTCCCCCGTGTCCAGCCAGCCGTCCGACCGTTCCCAGGCCGCCGTCACCGGTTCCCCGTGCCGCCAGGACGCCGTGGCGACCGAGGGCCCGCGCACCGCCAGCCGTCCGTTCCGCAGCGCCACCTCGAGTCCCGGGAGCGGGCGCTCCCCGGAGCCGTCCGACAGCGCGCCCAGCCCCGCCTCGGGCGACCCCCACACGTCCCGCACCCGCACGCCCAGTTCGGCGCGCAGGTCCCCGGGCAGCGCGGGAGGCGTGTCCACGCGGCCCCCCGTCAGCGCCAGCCGCAGTCCCGACACGTCCCGGCGTTCCTGCCGCTGCGCGGCCAGCAGCTCGGACCAGAGCGCGGGCGTGGCGTACACCCGGTCGACACCGGCGGACTCGACCAGACCGAGAAAGACCCGCGGGTCCCACACATCCTGGAACACCCCGGTGCCACCGGCCGCCAACGGCCAGCACACCGAGTAGAGGAGCGAGGCGAGGGAGGTGAGGGGGAGGGGCGTGGCGAACACACCGGTCACCGCACCGGAGGTCGTACCGGGGGCGCCCGCACACCCCTCCCCGACCGCACCCCGAGACCCGTCACCGGGCTCGCCCCCCGCCCCGGGCTCCGGCTCTCTCGACTGGGCCGCGAATCCCGCGTACAGGGTGTTGGCCGTGTGCAGTACCGCGCCGTGGTCCTCGCCCATGCCCATGACCGTCAGCAGGAGCGCGGGGCGGTCGGGTGTGGCCAGGGAGAGGGGGAGGTCGCGGCCGTGCGGGCCGCGTTCGTGTGCGGTGCGCAGGAAGTACGTCCCGAAATCCACCGCCCCCGTCGGCCCCGCGTCCCCGACGACCACCCGGCGCCGCAGCCAGGGCAGCCGGTGCGCGAGTTCCGCCAGCACCTCGGCGTGGCCGTACTCCTCCCACCGGTCCGGCACCACGCACACCCGGGCCCGCGTGTCCGCCAGGATCCGCTCCAGGTCGGGCGCCCGCACCCCCGGCAGCACGGGCACCACCACCGCGCCGATCCGCCAGCAGGCCAGCGCGAGGGCCGCCGCCTCCCACCAGTTGGGCAGCTGCACTGCCACCGGGTCGTTCTCCCCGACCCCCAGGGAGCGCAACGCGGCCGCGAAACGGTCCATGCACAGGGCGAGCCGGGCGTACGACACCGTGACCGTGCGCCGGTCCGGCGGCAGGTGGGCGCGGTGGCCGACGAAGGCGGGACGGTCGGGGTGCGCCGCGGCGGTGCGCAGCACGTCGTGCACGAAACCCTCGGCGCGCCAGAGCCCGGCCGCGCGCCACCGCCCGGCGACGGCCGCGGGCACGCTCGACCCGTCCGGCAGCGGGACCGGGCCCGCGTCCCGGCCGGTCACGTCCACCGGCCCACCGACCACGCCACCTGCAGGCGGGAGGTGCAGCCCAGTCTCCGCATGATCTGCCGTACGTGGTTGACGACCGTCCACTCCGAGATGTCGAGCCGGGCCGCTATCTGGCGGTTGGTCAGCCCCTCCGCGACCAGCATCGCCACCTGCACCTGCCGGGGGGTGAGCGGCTGCGCCTCCGGGGTGGGGACGGCCGGGCGGGTGTCGGGCGCCGGAGCGGCCAGCGCCTCCTCGACCGCGGTGGCCGCCGGCATCCGCAGGCCCTCGGCCCAGGCCACGGTGAAACCGGTCCTGGACAGCCGGGAGCGCAAGGCGTCCAGGGCCTCCTCGACGGCCGCCCGGCGCGTGGCGCCGGAGGAGCTGCCCAGTGCCGTGCGCAGGGCCGCGCAGGCCGCCAGGGCGCGAGTGATCCGGGGGCCGCCCGCCGCCGCGTCGGTCCGCAGCCACAGCAGCGCCAACTCCTCCAGTGCTCCAGGGAGTTCGGTTCGCTCGTCCAGTGACCGGTACAGCTCCAGGCACTCGCGCAGGGCGGTCGCCGCGGTCCGGGCGTCGTCTCGCTCCGCGGCCACGGCCGCCGACTCGCGCAGCGCCGCCGCCAGCCCGCGGGCGTCCGCCACCCGGCGATGCGTGTCGAGCCCCTTGTCCAGGGCGTCCTGCGCCTTGCGCGTGTCGCCCTGCGTGCGCAGCGCGGCGGCCAGCGCGACCGCCGTGTCCGCCGCCGGAGCGGCCGCGCCCAGCGACTCCAGGGCGGTCAGCGCGGGGCCGAGCGCCGCGACCGCGCCCGCCGGGTCGCCGTGGCGGAGCAGCGCGAGGCCCATCCGGGCGGTCACGAGTGCCGTCTGCCGGCGGTCACCGAGCCGCTTGCACAGGGCGAGGGCCCGGCGGTGCCGCCGTACGGCGAGGTCGGCGTCGCCGAGGGCCAGCGTGAACGTCGCGGACAGGTCGACGAGGCGGGCCCGCAGCGGTTCCGGCAGCGAGGGCCGCGTGCCGGCGCCCTCCGGTGCCGGTTCGTCCTGGCCGAGCGAGTCGCACCACTCCACGCCGGTCCGCAGGTGCCCCTGCACCAGCCAGGGCAGACGCAGGGCGAGGACCAGCGAGGCCACGTCCTCGACGGCGCCGCACTGCCGCAGGCGGCGCAGCGCGACCACGATGTTGGGGTGCTCGGCGGCCAGCACGCGCAGCCAGTGACTCTGCCGGGGCCCGGTCAGCCGGGGCTCGACGGTGGTGACCAGGTGCCGGTAGGCGGAGGCGTGCCGGTCCTGGGCCGCCTCCAGCAGCCCGTCGGCGGCGAGTTCCTCTCCCATGTGGGAGCGCACCGGCTCGGGCACCGCGAACCGCGGCTCCCCCTGCTCCTGGTCGAGGGCGACGACGAGGCTCCGGTCGAGCAGCGCGTCGAGGACGGCGTCCGTCTCCGCCCGGGGCAGGGGTGAGACCCGTTCCAGCATGGGCAGCCCGAACCCGGGCTCGAACACGGCCAGATGGCCGAGCAGCGTCAGCTCGTCCCGGCTCAGACCCGCCACCGCGGACTCCGCGAGCGTGGCGAGCGAACGGTGCCGGGCCGGAGCGTGCGCCGGCCCGCCGGACAGCGCGGTCAGCGCGCCGCCACGGTGCCGCAGCCGGGCCAGCAGCACCTGCGGCGTGAACAGCCGCAGCCGCCCCGCCGCCAACTCCAGTGCCAGCGGCAGCCCTTCGAGCAGCACGCACAGCGTGGCGACGGCGGCGGCGTTCTCCTCGGTGACGGCAAATCCGGGTACGACGTCCCGCGCGGCCCGCGTGAACAGGGCGGCCGAGGCGTTGCCGGCCAGCTCACCGGGATCGTCGCACGCCCCGGCCGGAACCGGCAGCCGGCGCACGGGAAGCAGCAGCTCACCGGCGATCCGCAAGGGCTCCCGGCTGGTCGCCAGCACCCGCAACCGCCCCCGGGGGGTGAGGAGTTCGGTCAGCATGGTGGTCAACGGCTCCCCGTGATGGTCACAGCCGTCGAGGACCAGCAGGGCGTCCGCATCCCCCGGGATCCTGCGAAGTTCGGCGGTCAGCCGCAGCACGGTTGCCGCGGCCTCGTCCGCCGACGCGGCGGGTGCCAGATCGGCGGTCCGCACCCCCCGGAACTGCCCCGGCGCGGGCTCGAAGGCCCCCGCCAGCGCGCTCTTCCCCACCCCGCCGGGCCCGGTCAACGTCACCAGCCGAGCCCCGACGTCCCCCAACCGCCCCCCAAGCCCGATCAGTTCGGCCTCCCGCCCCACAAGAGGGCGCCCCCCACCCACCAACCCCGACCGCATGCCCAAAACCCGCGGAGCCCGCTCAACAACGCTCATGCTCTCCCCCTGAAGGTGGCTCCCCCCACACTCCCCCCCACCCCCAAAGCCCGCCTTAAACCCACCCCCAGGAACACGCCGCGCCAACGCCCACTTGTCAACCCGGCCAGCACCAACCCCCAGGGGCGCGGGGAACTGCGCGAAGGGCACCCGTCCCAACACCAACTTGCCACCTTGGCCAACACCCACACCCTCGGGGCGCGGGGAACTGCGCGAAGGGGCGCCCGTCCCAAGCGGCCGCCTCTGAACTCGGCCAACACCCACACCCTCAGGGGCGCGGGGAACTGCGCGACAAGCCACACTCAACCGGCCCCCGAACAACGACGCACCCCACCCCACCCCGCACCGAACTACGCCGCCTCCGCCACACCCCTCAACCGCCACACCCCAGGCCGCACCTCCACCGCCGGTGCAACCACCCCCGACTCACCGAGCCGCCGCAGGCACCTGCGGGCATACGCCTCCAACCGCCGGTCCCGCAGCGCGACCGCCAGCTCGCGGCACGCGGTGAAGCGGGCCACGGCCGTCACCGCGTCCCCGAGGTCCAGCGCGAGCAACGCCCCAGCACGCAGCGCGTCGAACCGGGCCGGCGAACGCTCCGGAAGCGCACCGAGGGCGATGTCGAGCAGCACACCCGCCTCGTCGTACGCCCCCGCGTCCAACCGCACATCGGCCAGCCCCACCAGCGCCCGCCCGTGCTCATGCTCGTCCGCGCACCCCCGCGCCGCCCGCACGGCCGACTCGTACAGCTCCTCGCAGCGCTCCAACTGCCGCTGCTGCCAGGCCAGATCACCGAGCGAGCGCAGCATCCGCGCCTCGCCGGCCCGGTCCCGGGCCCGCCGGGCCGCGTCCAGCCCGAGCGTGTGCGCGGTCCGCCACAGGGGCCACGCGGCGTGCGATTCGAGGCTGCCGGACAGGGCGTCGGCCAGCCGCAGCGCCGACGGCCAGGCACCGTGCGCGTGCGCGGTGCGCAGGACGCCGACGAGGGCCGGCAGATCGGTGCGCGGGGTGGTCGCGGCACCGCCCGGAACCGGCCCGGTGTCCGCGTACGCCTCGGCGAGCCGGCCCGCCGCGTCCCGCGCCGAGTCCTCGGGCTCGTGCCGGGCGAGCAGTTCGACGGCGAGCAGCCGCAGCAGCGGGTGGAAGCGGTAGCGGCCCGACTCGTCGGCCTCCAGCAGCCGTACGTCGACGAGGCTCTCGACACCGCGTCCGGCCGCCTCGGCGCCGAGCCCCAGCACGGCTGCCGCCGAACCGGTCTCGAAGGGGGCGTCGGGCAGCAGGGCCAGCAGCCGGAAGGACCGCTGCTGCTGCGCCGTGGCCGCCGCGTACGCCGTCAACAGGACGTCCCGGACGTCTAGTTCACCGACCCGCAGCGCGTCCAGCCGGTCGCGTGCGTCGCGCAGCCGGTCCGCGAGGGTCTGGAGGGTCCAGTGCGGACGGGCCGCGAGCTGCGCCGCCGCGCTGCGCAGCGCCAGCGGCAGCCCCCCGCAGAGCGTGGCGACCTCGGCTGCGGGCCGCCGCGCGTCGTCGGCCCCGACCGCGCCCCGACCGTGCCCGACGAGCCGTCGTACGACAGCGTCCCCGGCCGCGACACGTGGCCGTACCGACCCGTCCGACCCATGCGACCCACCCGGGTCGTCCGGGCCGGACGACCCGGACGTGGCCCCCGGCCGGGCCCGCCCGGAGGCGGTGGTCAGCAGGGCGCGGGCCGCTTCAGGCGGAAGGGGGGCCAGGGTCACCGTGCGGACCGCGGCGAGGGACGCCGGGGTGCGGCGGATGGTGACCAGCGCCCGGCAGCCCTCGGTCGCCGGCAGCAGGGGACGCAGCTGGGCCTCGGAGGCGGCGTGGTCCAGGACGAGCAGCAGACGGCGGCCCGCCAGCAGCACGTGCAGGGCGTCCCGCAGGTCCTCCACCGCCTCCGGCAGCGGGCCCGTCTCGCCCGCCCGCCGCAGCAGCCGGGTCAGCGCCTGCGCGGCGGTCAGCGGGCGGCCCGGCTCCGGCTCCAGGTCGAGGAACAGCCGGCCGTCGGGGAACGCGTCCGCGCAGCGGTGCGCGGCCTCCACGGCCAGGGCCGTCTTGCCGACCCCGGGCATCCCGGCGACGGCCACGCAGGTCCCGGCCGGCGCCGACGTCAACAGGGCTACCACTCGGGCGAGTTCCGTGTCCCGGCCGGTGAACGCCGGGTCGGCGCTGGGCAGCGCGACGGGCCGGCCCCGGGTCTGCGCCACGGTGACCGTGCCGGTCGGCGCGGCCTCGTCGACCAGCAGCCCGGCGTCGCCCGCCAGGATCCGGCCGTGCAGCCGCTGCAGCGCCGGGCCGGGCTCGATCGCCAGCTCCTCCACCAGCGTGTGCCGCAACTGCGTGAACACGCGCAGCGCCTCCGCCTGCCGGCCCGACCGGAACAGCGCCAGCATCAGATGCCCGTGGAACTCCTCGCGCAGCGCGTACCGCGTCGTCACCGACTGGAGCTCGGCGATCAGGTCCCGGTGCCGGCCAAGTTCCAGGTCGGCCCGGATCCGCTGCTCCAGCGCGGCCACGCCCGCCTCGTCCAGCCGGACCGCCGCCGCGTCCAGCGCGGGACCGTGCGGGGTGTCCGACAGCAGCGGTCCGCGCCACAGCTCGACCGCCTGCCGCTGCAGCGCCGACGCCTGCGCGAAGTCACCCGACTCCAGCGCCTTGCGGCCGCGCGCGTGCAGCGCCTCGAACCGGGCCAGGTCCAGCTGGTCCGGCTCCAGGCGCAGCACGTAGCCCGGCTGCCGGGTCACCAGCGACTCGCGGCCGAACCCGTCCTCGGCGGCGTTGAGCTGCTTGCGCAGCTGCGAGATGTACACCTGGAGCGTGGTGGTCGCCGTACGCGGCGGATCGTCCTGCCACAGCTCGTCCGTCAGCGCCTGCACGGACACCACCTCGCCGCCGCGCACCAGCAGCGTGCCGAGCACGACACGGAGCTTCGCGGCCCGCGGCGTGTACGACACGCCGGGGCCGGCGCTGCCCTCGATCTCCATCGGGCCGAGGATGCGGAACCTCATGCGGACACCCGGGTCACAGATCCTGCACGACACTGGTGCGGGCCTCGGCCACCGCGCGCCGGTGCTGTGTCACCGTCAGGGTCACCGGCACCGACGGGCGCCCCTCGGCGTCCCGCTCCAGCGGCCCCGGCACCGCGACACAGCGCAGCGGCAGCCCCGCCTGCGCGTAGCCGCGGAAGTGCACGTCCCAGTCGGCGACCACGGCCCGGTCGGCGTCGACCCCGCTGGCCCGGCCCGCCGTGAGGATCGACGTCTGGCGCAGCGCCTCCAGCAGCAGCAGACCCGAGACCTGCCCGTCGTCGGACGGCGCAAGCGCCGGATTGTCACCCCGGGTGAGGATCCACGTCGTCAGCCGGCCCTGCGCCGACACGCTCGGCTCGCACACCACCACGTTGCCCGGCGACCGGCGGCCGATCTCGGCCGGGTCCACCGGCCAGCCCGCGCCGTCCGGGGCGTCGTCCAGCTCCGGCGCGGCCCGCAGGGCGCGGCGGCTGTGCTCCACGTGGTTGCGGTGCAGGGCGGGGGTGAGGAACACCAGGCCCGCGCTGCCGGTGCAGCACGGGACGTCGTCGATGCGGACGTCGACACCGAACGTCAGGCCGCGCGGCACCCCGCCGATCATGTGGTCGGGGCGGGCGGTCAGCCGCGTCGTCATCCGGGGCGGCTCGCTGTCACCGGCGCGCCAGGCCCGCAGATCGGTCAGGGCGAGCGAGAACCGGTAGAACAGCCCCGGCCGGTCACCCGGCACACCGAAGTAGCGGTGGCCGACGAACTCGCCGACCTCACGGACCTCCTCCGTGACCGATTGCGCGTCGTGGAAGTGGCCCGGACCGTCGTTGAACAGCGGGTGCCCGGTGGGCACGGCGCCGGCCAGGACGAAGTTCTCCTCGCCGCTGCTGGGCGCGTCCAGGAGGTAGTGCTCCCAGGACGTCGGACAGTGGATCAAGTGACGGGTGGCGTACGTGAGTCCCTGCACGGTGCTGCTGGTCGTGTCGACAGTCATGGTCTCTCCTCGGCGCGTTGGGAGCGCTCCCTGCTCGCAGAGCGTGGGGGAGGGCCCGTCGTGCGGCGCGCGCTGTCCCCGTGGCCGCCACGCGGACGGCCCACGCCCACAAGGGTGCGAAACCGACGGTCCCGGATGCCAGCCGGGGACGGTGGCAGCAAGTTGCACGGCAGTTAGTTGGGGTGACGCCGCTGGTGGCACGCCAGCCGCGCTTTAGTCACGCTCATGCCGGCGGCGCAAGGGTGGTGCCCACGGCACGGTCCCACCGATCCCCCCGTCACGCGGGCCGGCGCCGTCTGCCAGCCCCGCCCGGGACGTCATCCCCCGATGTCCCGGGCGGGGCCCGCGCCCACTCCGACCCAGTGCGCCACCTGGGCGCGCGAGGTGATGCCGAGCTTCTTGAAGATACGGCTGAGATGGGTCTCCACCGTCTTCGGACTGACCTGGAGCCGGGCGGCGATCTGATGATTCGTGCAGCCCTCACTGACCAGCAGCGCCACCTGCGCCTCCCGCCGGCTCAGCGACGCGGACTCCGACCCCGGCGCCGTCCCCGCCCCGTCCGCCGTGTCCCCGTCACCCCGCACCGCCGACGGCACCGTCGCCGGCGCCTCCTGTTCGAGGACGAGCCGCACCTCGCGCAGCCGGGCCTGTGCCCGGTCCCGCCACACCCCGCCCAGCGGGCGCGCCCCCCGCGCCGCCGCGCGGGCCGCCGCGAGCGCGGCGACGCCGTCACCGGCGGCGAGCCGGATCCGGGCCAGCCACAGGTCCGCGTCCACGGCCAGCGGTACACCGCCCGTCCGCCGCGCCGACTCCGCCGCCCGCTCGGCCCACCGGCCGGCCGCCGCGTGATCCTCCGCGGCGAGCCGCGCCCGCGCGAGCCCCAGCTCCAGCCGGCCCGCCACCAGCTCCTGCCCCGCCTCCCGCGCCGGCAACGACGCCGCCTCCAGCCACCGCTGCGCCGCATGCCGGCGCCCGGTGTGGAACAGCGCGTCGGCCACCCGGTGCACCGCGTCCAGCCTGCGCAGCAGCCCGTCCTCCCCGAGGGCCTCAAGCTCCCGCACAGCGGCATCGGCGGCATCGAGAGCGGCCCCGAAGAGCCCGGCGGCGGCGTAGGCGGCAGCGAGAAGCGAACGCGCGTACGCGGTGCCGGGGGTGGGCTGGGCGGGGCGGGGCGCTTCGCGGGCCGGGCCGGGCGAGCCAGGCGCCGGATGCGGTCGGGGAGGGGTGTCAGGGTCGGGGTATGGGGTGTGTGGTGCCCCCACCTGGGCCGGGGCCGAGGCTGCGGCAACCGGATGAGGATGGCGCGTGGTGTCGAGGGCCGCGGCGGGTGGGGTGAACGCCGGATGCGGCTGGGGAAAGCTGCCGACGGCGGGATCCGCGCCGGCCACTGCTTCCCGGGCCGGGTCGAGGGGTGCGGGGTCCAGGTGGTGGCGGGGCGGGGTGTCGGGCGCCGGGTACGCGGTGCGCGGTGCCTGCTCCGGTGTGCGGGCGGTCGGGGTCGGGGCCTGGGGCGGCTGGGCCGCGGTGTCGGCGTTGGGCTGTTGCGTGGTGCGCGGTGCCTGCTTTGGTGTGCGGGCGGTCGGGGTCGGGGCCTGGGGCGGCTGGGCCGCGGTGTCGGCGTTGGGCTGTTGCGTGGTGCGCGGTGCCTGCTTTGGTGTGCG
>NZ_JBEYVS010000015.1:0-10525 GCF_040644095.1 Streptomyces sp. NPDC047028 | reverse complement strand
GGGCGGTCGGGGTCGGGGCCTGGGGCGGCTGGGCCGCGGTGTCGCCGTCGGCCTGTTGCGCGGTGCGCGGTGCCTGCTTTGGTGTGCGGGCGGTCGGGGTCGGGGCCTGGGGCGGCAGGGCCGCGGTGTCGCCGTCGGCCTGTTGCGCGGTGCGCCGTGCCTCCTCCGGCGTGCGGGCGGTCGCAGCCAGGGCCTGGGGCGGCTGGGCCGCGGTGTCGGCGTTGGGCTGTTGTGCCGTGCGTAGTGCCTCCTGTGCCCAGTGTTGCGCGGGGCGGCCCAGGACCGGTTCGCCGCGGTCGAGGGCGAGGGCGGCGCACTCCGCGGTCCATTCGAGGGCCGGGGCGCCGCCGGCCGTGGCGTGCCGGCCGGGGGCGCAGCGGTCCAGGCACTGCTCGGCCTCGTCCCAACGGCCCAGCAGCCGCAGTGCCGTTGCCCGGGTGGGTGTCTCCCTCGCGGACGCCGGCAGCGGCGCGTACGCACGCAGGGCGGCCTCGGGGCGGCCCGCCAGCACCAGCGCCCGCGCGCGCAGCGAGGCCGCCGCCACGTCGTCGGGCGGCAGCAGCCGCAGCAGCGAGGCCGCGGCGGTGGCCTCCCGGTGCAGACCACTCGCCGCGACCCGCAGCAGCCCGGCCGCGGCCTCTACCCCAGTCGCTCCCGCATCGCCGTTCGTGATGTCCTCGGTCAGCATCCCCGTACCTGCCTTCCCCCTGGTCACCCCGACCCTCTCCCACCCGCGCCGCCGCTCCAAGAAAGCGCCCTTGTCCGGTAGTTGCACGACAGGAACTCCCCCGAACGTGGGGTGAACACCGGACTACTGCCGGTTCCGGGGCCGGTTCAGGCTCGAACCATGGCTGTCGACTCACAACCCGCCGCCCGCGAGGGAACGGCACCCCCCGTGCCCGGCGTCCGCCGCGGGCTACGGGCCGGGTACGCCTCCGGAGCGCTCGTCACCGGCGCGTTCAGCACGCTGCCCGGCCTCCTGCTGCTGCCGTACCTCACCGACACCCTCGGCGCCGGCGCGGCACTCGCGGGCACAGTCGTCCTCGTGCCCAAGGTGTGGAACGCCCTGTTGGGACCCCTCGTCGGCCATGCCGGGGACCTGCGGCCCCGCCGCGCTCTCCATCTGCCGGCCGGAGGCGTCGGGGTGGCCGCCGCGTTCGCCCTGATGTTCTCCGCGCCCGGCTCCCACGCGGCCGGCGTCTGGTGGGCCGCCGTCGGCTTCTTCCTCGCCGCGACCGCCTACGCCTTCTTCCAGGTGCCGTACTCCGCGCTGCCCGCCGAGCTGACCGAACGGCCGGCCGACCGGGTCGCCCTCGTGGCCGGCCGCGTCGCCGTGATCGCCGTGTCCGCGCTGCTCATCGGCGGCGCCGGCCCGGCACTGGTGGACGCGGGCGGCGGGGGAGTGCCGGGCCACCGGCTCGTCGGCGTCTTTGGCGCGCTGTGCGTGCTCGCCGGAACGGCAGGCGTGGTGCTCGGCGTCAAAGGCGCGCCGCGGCGCGCGGCACCGGACGCCCGCCCGGGCGACCGGCCGGTCGGACTGCGCCGGCAACTCGCCTTCGCGCGCGCGGTCCCGGGCTTCCCCGCGCTCCTCGCCGGGATCGTCATCCAGTCGGTGGCGACCGGTGGGCTCACGGCGGGCGCCCCCTACTTCAGTGAGCACATCCTCGGCGACAAGAACGTCACCGGCCTGCTCGTGGCCGCGTTCGTCGCCCCCAACCTCCTCACCGTGCGCGCCTGGACCCGGCTCGGCGCCCGCGTCGGACACCGCGCCGGATACCGGTGGGCCTGCGCCGTGTTCGGCACCGGCTGCCTGCTGCTGTTCGCCGCGCCGGTCCTGCCGCTGCCCCTGGTCCTGCTGCTCATGGTCGTCGCGGGCGCCGGGCATGCCGGACAACTGCTTTTCCTGTACGCCCTGTTGCAGGACTGCATCGCCGGTCAGGAGCTGCGCGGGGCGGGCGTCTCCTCGGGCCTGTTCACCACCTGCGAGACGCTGGGCCTGGCCGTCGGCCCCTTCCTCTACGGCCTGACGCTGGCCGCCTTCGGCTACGTCTCCTCCGGCACCGGCCACGCCGTCACGCAGTCGCACACGGCCCGCGAGGGCATCCTCGTCGGCATCGCCCTGCTCCCCGCCCTCGCGGCAGCGGCGGCGACCTCGGCACTGGGGCGGGGCGGGACGGCCACGGAACGCAGCTGAGGAGTGCGCCCGGGGCCGGCCCTGGCGGCAGCTCCCGGGTGTCACCGGGCAAGCTGGGCGCAGCCGGTCCTCACAGCAACCGGGCCGGCCCCCCGTCGAGTTCCCCCTCCGCGCGTACCGGCGTCAACGTGCCGTCCAACGCACGGACTTCGACCACACCGCTCGCGGTGCCGCCGATCCAGCCCACCGCCGTGGCGAGGCGGCCGGCGCGGTGGGCGCGCAGGGCGGTCAGCGCGGCCGGTTCCGCCTCGGGGGCGACCACCAGGCAGAGGCAGCCCGCTCCGGCGGCGTACAGCGGGTCGAGGCCGAGCACGTCGAACGCCTCGCGGGCACCGTAGGGGACGGGGAGCGCGTACTCGTCGACGCGCACCGCGTGGCCCGAGCGGGACGCGAACTCCCGCAGGACCGCGGCGAGTCCGCCCTCGGTGACCGCGCCGGCCGCGCGGACCGCGTCCGGTGGCAGGGCCGCGCGGACCCCTTCGACCAGCCCGGCCAGCGGGGCGGCGTCGCTGGGCACGTGGTACTCGTACCCCAGTCCGGCGCGCAGCGAGAGCACGTGCACGGCGTGGCTGCCCAGCGGGGCGGAGAGCAGGACGCGGTCGCCGGGGCGCAGCGCGGCCGGGTCGAGCGGGGGACGGGTGAACACCCCGAACGCGGTCGCCATGAGGGCGAGTTGATCGACCTCACCGGCCCGCACCACCCGAGCGTCGACGGCCGCGACCCGCACCCCGGCCTCCCGCACGGCCTCCCGCACGGACCCGGCGGCCCGGTGCAGCAGCACGGACGGCAGCCCGGCCTCGACGACGGCGGCCAGCGCCAGCCGGCGCGGAAGCGCACCGGTGGCCGTGAGCGCGTTGACGGCCGTACAGACCGCGAGCCGCCCGATGTCGCCGTTGCCGAAGAACGGCGGGTCGACCACGGACGTCGCGGTGCGCAGCGCCAACGGACCGGCCTCCGGGGACGGTTCGGGGTCGTAGAGGTCGCCCAGCGCGGAGATCAGGACGCGGGCCGGAGAGGCGTCGCCCGAGTCGTCGTACAGCGTCACCTGCCCGATGGGCAGAGGTGTGTTGTCGTCCCGCAGCAAGGAAATCCCCCCTTTCCGGACCCGGGATCACGGCGGCCTGGACCGCCCCGGACGCCGTCCTGTTCCGGGCGCCCCTGCCACCGTAGCCGGGAAGCCCGAGGACAACCGGCAGGCAGGGGTGGGAATTCAGGGGTGGGCAGGGGTCCGTCAAGGGGGACGGCACTCCCGTGAGCCCTTCCTAGGGTCGTAGACCCGGAACGCCCGGGCAGTCAACGGACCTACGGAGAGCGGCCATGGTGGACATCAGTACCCGGGGGGAGCGGGGGCGGTTCTCCGCCGACCGCCTCGACGAGCGGCTCGGGGTGTTCGCGCACCGCTTCGACGCACCGCAGACAGGCGAGCCGCACGCCGGCGCACCGCACACAGAGACCACCGGCACCGGCCCGCTCGACGGGGTGACCCTCGGTGTCAAGGACGTCTTCGCCACCCGCGAGGCCGTCCCCACCGGGCACAGCAAGGTGCACGACGCCGACTGGCACCGCGGCCGGGACGCCGTGGCCGTACGACGGCTGCGCGCCGCCGGTGCCGTCCCGCTGGGCCTGACCACCGCGGGCGAGCACGCGCTGGGCCGCCCCGACCCGGCCCTGCCGTTCCCCGTGCCGCGCAACCCCTGGGACCCCGACCGCTACCCGGGCGGCTCCAGCAGCGGCAGCGCAGCCGGGCTCGTGCACGGCCTGTTCGACGTCGGCCTCGGCACCGACACCGGAGGCAGCATCCGCATCCCCGCCGCCCTGTGCGGGGTCACCGGCGTCAAGCCCACCCACGGCCTCGTCCCGACCACCGGCTGCCGCCCGCTCGCGCCCAGCCTCGACACCGTCGGCACCCTGGCCCGTACCGTCCGCGACGGGGCCCGCGCCCTCGGTGTCGCCGCCGCCTGGGACGCCCCCGAACCCGAGTGGCGCACCGGCCTGGACGGCGTGCGCGTCGGCGTGCCCGACCGCGCCCTGGAGGAGGCCGGCCAGCTCTCCCCGGACTGCCGGGACGCCTTCGACACCGCCCTCGAACGCCTCAGGGACCAGGGTGCCAAGGTCGTCAGCGTCGAACTCCCCGAGCTGTACCCGCTGTTCGCCGCCCAGCTCATCACCCTCCTCGCCGAGGGATTCGACACCCACGGCGCCGGACTGCGCACCCGCTGGGACCAGTACGGGCGGCCCTTCCGGCGCACCCTCGTCCTCGGCGGCCTGATCCCCGCCTCCGTCTACGTCCACGCCCAGCGGGTGCGCGCCTGGGGCGCGGCCGGGCTGCGCCGCCGGCTCGACGGACTCGACGCGATCGCCACCCCCACCTGGCCCGGCGTCGCCCCCCGCTACGACGACCCGGCGGGCCTCGGCACCGTGTCCTGGCTGCCCAGCCTGTGGAGCGCCGTCGGCTTCCCCGCCGTCGCCCTGCCCATGGGCTTCGACCCGGCGGGCCTCCCGCTGTCCCTGCAACTGGCCGGCGCCCCCGGCACCGACCGGGCCCTGCTCGCCGTCGCCGACGCCTACCAGCAGCACACCGACTGGCACCTGCGCGCCCCCGGCCCGCTCCCGACGGGCCGCCCCGCACCGGTCGTCCTCCCGCAGGGCGCCCCCTCCGAGCCGGACACCCAGCGGCAGCTCGGCGAGGCACTGCGGCGGGCCGGCGTGCCCGTCCCGGAGGCGGAACTCGCCGAGTTCGCCGGGCAGTGGCAGCTCACCGAGATGCTCTTCGGATTCCTCCCGGACATTCCCGACGCGGGCCCGGGCACGGACGCGGATGCCGACGCCGACACAGACCTCGCGCCCGCGCCCGACACCGACGACACCCAGCACTGACGACGACCCGAGGGGCTTCGCATGACCACACAGCAGCAGTTGGCGCACACCCAGGCACAGGGGGCCGACACCGACCTTCTCGAAAGCGACTGGATTCGCCGCTACCACCCCGCCGTGGCCGGCGCACCACGCCTCGTCTGCTTTCCGCACGCCGGCGGTTCGGCGAGTTTCTATTTCCCGGTCGCCAAGGCGCTCACCCCCGGCATCGACGTCCTCGTCGTGCAATATCCCGGCCGCCAGGAACGCCGTAGGGAACCCCTGATCGACAATGTTCCCGAACTCGCCGACCTGGCCTTCGAGGAGGTACGGCACTATGCCGACCGGCCGCTGTACTTCTTCGGGCACAGCATGGGCGCCACCGTCGCCTTCGAGATCGCCCGCCGCTTCGCCGACGCCGGACTGCCCGCCCCCGCCCGGCTGTTCGCCTCCGCCCGCCGCGCCCCCTCCCGCACCCGCGCCGACCGCGTCCACACCCGCGACGACGAGGGCGTCATCCGCGAGCTGCGCAGGCTCAGCGGCACCGACGACCGGGTCCTCGGCAACGAGGAGATCATGCGGCTCGCCCTGCCCGTGCTGCGCAACGACTACAAGGCCGTCGAGACCTACCGCGCCGACCCCGGCGCGCGGATCGACAGCCCCGTCACCGTGCTGACCGGGGACAGCGACCCCAACACCACCCTCGACGAGGCCCGCGCCTGGTCCGCGCACACCACCGCCGCCTGTGACGTGCAGGTGTTTACCGGCGGCCATTTCTACCTCGTCGACCGCCAGCGCGAAGTGCTCGACGCCATCACCACCGGTATCGGCGCCCGGGCCGGAATCCGAGGTTAGGGGTGGCCCCCGCCGAAGGTAGGGGTCCGCACCGCGCCCGCCCGCATCTAGCGTGACGTTCACCGCTGCCACGAATTCTCCTTTTGTGGCCCGAGGACAGAAACAGGGAATCGCCGTGAGCCGAATAGCGTGGAAGACGCTCAAGCGCGGAGAGAGCGAAAGTCTCCTGCTGGCGGTCGACTTCGCCGCGGGCAGCCGCGGGCCGGCCCAGTTCGCCGACCTCGCCCCGCTCCTCGACCAGCCGCGCACACTCTGGACGAGCCGCCCGCCCGGCCCCGACGACCAGGTCCCGCCCACCGGCAACGCCTACCTCGACTGGTGGCTCGGCGAGGTCCGCGCCTTCGGCGCCCCCGTGGAGGCGGTGCTCGGCTACTGCGCCGGCGGCGTCTTCGCGGCGGCCCTCGCCGAGCGCATCGCCGACTGGCAGCCCGCCCCCCGGCTGATCCTCCTGGACCCCGAACTCCCCGCGAACAGCGGCCTGTACGACGACTTCCACACCGCCGGCGACTCCCTGGGCGCGCTGCTCACCCCGGCCGAACTCGACGCGTTCCACGCCCGCGGCGAGGCCCTGCGGGCGCGGTACGGCGACGACCGGCTGCCCGTCGTCGGCCGGGAACTCGCCGACACCTTCTCGGCAGCCGTGGCCGCCGCCGCCGAGCGGCTCGACCTCGACGAGGACATCCGCGACGAACTCTCCGGCGCCTTCGTCTCCCTGGTCTCCTACCTCACCGCGGCCACCACCCTCAGCCCGCTGCCCGCGTGGTCGGCCGCCACCGCCCTCACCACGACCACCCCGGACCAGCCGGTCGCCGACGAGCACCGCATCGACGTACCCCACGACGACCTGCTGCGCTCACCCGCCACCGCACGGGCCCTGGAACGCCTGCTGTCCGACGCGCCCGCGGCCGTGACCGCGGCCGGGAAGGCCGGGTGACCGCGATGACGACCACCACGGGGGACACCACCTTCACCACCCTCGAAACGCCGGCCGCCACGCCCGCCGGTGACGCCCGCCCCGCCCTCCTGCCCGCCCTCTTCGCCGAGCAGGCCCGCCGTACCCCCGACGCCGTCGCCCTCGTCGACGGCGACGACACGGTCAGCTACCGCGCACTCGCCGAGCGGTCCTCCCGGCTGGCCCACCACCTGATCTCCCTGGGCCTCGGCCCGGAGGACATCGTCGCCGTCGGCATGCGGCGCGGCGCGGACCTCGTCGCCGCCTTCCTCGCCGTCCTCCGGGCCGGCGCCGCCTACCTGCCGCTCGACCTGCAGAACCCGGCGCAGCGACTGGCCCTGATGACCGAGGACGCCCGCCCGGCCGCCCTGCTCACCCACACCGGCAGCGCGGCCCCGGCCGGCGCCGCGGTCACCGTCCTCCTCGACGACCCCGCCACCCGCGCCCGAATCGACGCCGCCCCCGCCACCGGCCCCGGCGACACCGACCGCGTCCGGCCGCTGCGCCCCGACCACCCGGCGTACATCATCTACACCTCGGGCTCCACGGGCCGCCCCAAGGGCGTCGTCGTCACCCACCGCCCGCTGGCCGCCTACCTCGCCTACGCGCGCGGCACCTACCCGAGCGCGGCCCGCACCACCCTGCTGCACTCCTCCGTCGCCTTCGACATGACGGTCACCACCCTGTACGCGCCCCTCACCAGCGGCGGCACCATCCGCGTCGGCGCCCTGGAGGACCCGGCCCCCAGCCCCGCCCTCCTCAAGGTCACCCCGTCCCACATGGCGCTGCTCGCCACCCTGCCGGCCGAGGCCGCGCCCACCGAGCAGCTCGTCGTCGGCGGTGAACTCCTGCTCGCCGAGACCGTCGACGCCTTCCGCGCCCGCCATCCGAAGGTCACGGTCCTCAACGAGTACGGCCCCACCGAGGCCACCGTCGGCTGCTGCGTGCACACCGTCAGCCCCGGCGACACCCTGCCGTCCGGCGCCGTCGCCATCGGCCGGCCCACCTGGACCAGCGAACTGAGGGTCCTGGACGAGGAGTTGCGGCCGACCGACGACGGCGAGCTGTACATCGCCGGCGGCCAGCTCGCCCGCGGCTACCTGCGCCGCCCGGCCCTCACCGCCGAACGCTTCGTCGCCGACCCCTACGGCCCGCCCGGCAGCCGCATGTACCGCACCGGCGACCGGGTCCGCCGCGCCGACGACGGCACCCTGTTCTTCCTCGGCCGGCTCGACGGCCAGGTCAAGATCCGCGGCTACCGCGTCGAACTCGGCGAGATCGAGTCCGCCCTGCTGCGCCACTCCGCGGTCTCCCGCACCGCCGTCACCGTGCACCGCACGCCCACCGGCGACACCCACCTCGTCGCCTACGTCGTACCCGAAGCGGAACAGCAGGCGGACCCGGGCGAGTTGAAGAAGCACCTGGCCGACACCCTGCCCGACTACATGGTGCCCAGCGCCTTCCTCACCCTCGACACGCTGCCCCTGAACGCCAACGGCAAGCTGGAGACCGGCCGCCTCCCCGCGCCCGACTTCGCCGCCGTCACCCGCTACACCGCCCCCGGCACTCCCGAAGAGACGCTGCTGTGCGACCTGTTCGCCCGGTTCTCCGGCGCCCCCAAGGCCGGCCTCGACGACGACTTCTTCGCCCTGGGCGGCACCAGCCTCGGCGCCGCCCAGGTCGCCAACAAGGCCCGCAGGCAAGGCATCCGGGTCAGCCTCCAGGACATCGCCGACCACCGCACCGTACGGCGCCTGCGCTCGGCCCTGGCCCCGGCCGCCGAGTGACCTCCCCGGCTTTTGCCGGAACCCCGCCGACACCCACGTACGACCGACATCCGGCCGACGTACGACCAGCACCAGGAATTGGAGACACGATGGAGCTGCTGCAGCTCGCCGGAATGGGCTGGATCTCCCGGTCCCTCAGCGTGGCCGCCCGGCTCGGCATCGCCGACCACCTCGCCGACGGCCCCAAGACCCCGGCCCAGCTCGCCGAGCTGACCGACGCCGACCCCGACGGCGTGCTCTACCTGCTGCGCGTCCTCGGCATCGTCGGCGTCTTCCACGAACGCGAGGAGGGCACCTTCGAGCAGACGGAGACGTCCGAGCGGATGCGCGACGACCACCCGCAGTCCATGCGCTACTGGTGCGTCCTCGGCGGCGAGATGTACTACGACGTCTGGCGCGACCTGCTCACCACCGTCAAGAGCGGCAAGCCCGCCTCCCGCTCCGAGTACGGCGAGTCCATCTACGCCTACATGGACAAGGACACCGACGCCGGCGAGGTCTACGACAAGGCCATGGCCGACATCACCCGGCCCGCCGCCGCCGAACTCGCCCGCGACTTCGATTTCTCCCGCATCTCCACCGTCGTCGACGTCGGCGGCGGCAGCGGCCACCTCCTCAAGGGCATCCTCGCCGCCCACCCCGACATCCATGGCACCGTCGCCGAGCGCGCCGACGTCGCCAAGCGTGGCGCCCAGCTCCTGGAGGAGTCCGGCGACCAGGACCTGATCCGCCGGCTGTCCTTCGCCGAGTCCGACTTCTTCGAGGAGGTGCCGAGCGGCGCCGACGCCTACTTCCTCAAGAACGTCCTGCACAACTGGAGCCCCGACAGCAGCACCCGCATCCTCAAGACCGTCCAGCGGGCCATGACCCGCACCGTCGAGGAGTCCGAGGGCCTGGCCGCCGAGCCCGTCCTGTTCGTCATCGAGCCGCTCCTCGGCCACGACAACGCCTCCGCGATCCGCTCCCTGTTCCAGATGGTCGTCTGCGAGGAGGGCACCCGCATCCGCTCCGAGGAGGACATGCGGGCGCAGGCGGAGGGCGCTGGCCTCCAGGTGCGGTCCATCCGCAATCTCTCCACCGAGCACAGCGTCGTCGAGTGTGTGCTCGCCCCGCGCGACTGACCAGCAACCCCACCCGCAGAGAGGACCAACCGGCCATGTGGGACGACCAGTTCGAGGGCATCGTCCGCCCCCACCTCGGCTTCCTCCCCGAGGACGCCTCCTTCACCGAGAGCCTGGACCTGCGTGACGCGGGCCTCGACTCCCTCGGCATCGTCGACCTCCTCATCGAGATCGAGAACGCCTACGACGTCAAGTTCACCGACGACGCCCTGTCCATGGAGACCTTCAGCACCCCGGGTGCCCTCTGGCGCACCCTCTCCGGACTGCGCACCGCGGCCCTGAGCTGACGGACCCACACCCCGCCGTCTCTTCCCCTTTCTCCCGCTCTCCTCTCCCACAGGTGGACGAACCGCATGTCGAATGAGTCGAACGAACAGAAGCTCCTCGACTACCTCAAGAGGGCCACGACCGAACTGCGCGACACCCGCAGGCGGTTGCGCGAGGAGGAGGAGAAGAGCCACGAGCCGATCGCCGTCGTCGGCATGGCCTGCCGCTACCCCGGCGGGGCGACCTCCCCGGAGGACCTGTGGAGCCTGCTCGCCGCGGGCGGCGACGCCATCACCCCGTTCCCCACGGATCGCGGCTGGGACGTCGCGGGCCTGTACGACCCCGACCCGGACGCCCCCGGCAAGACCACCTCCGTCGAGGGCGGCTTCCTGGACGGCGCCGCCGACTTCGACGCCGACTTCTTCGGGATCAGCCCGCGTGAGGCGCTGGCGACGGACCCGCAGCAGCGGGTGCTGCTGGAGACCTCGTGGGAGGC